>DASSTO010000036.1:0-19179 GCA_035707865.1 Longimicrobiaceae bacterium
GGCGGCCTGCGCGCGGGCGCGCAGATGATCTCCTACGAGATCGGCATGGGGCTGAGCCTGCTCAGCGTCTTCTTCATCGTCGGCAACGTCTCGCTCCCCGAAGTCGTCTGGGGCCAGCAGCGGATGCACCTCTGGTACGCCATCCCGCTCTCGGTCTCCTTCGTCTTCTTCTGGATCTCCTCCTTCGCCGAGACCAACCGCCTCCCCTTCGACCTCCCCGAGGCCGAGTCGGAGCTCATCACCGGGTACCACACCGAGTACTCCTCGATGAAGTTCTCCATGTTCTTCATCGCCGAGTACGCCCACGTCCTGACCGTCTCCATGCTCATGGCGACGCTCTTCCTGGGCGGCTGGGACATCCCGTTCTGGCAGGGCGACAACATGGCCGCGCTGGCCAGCGGCGCGGTGATCGGCCACGAGCCGCACTGGTGGATCACCGTCCTCACCTTCCTCTGCTTCGCGCTGAAGACCTCCTTCTTCATCGTGGTCTTCATGCTCGTGCGCTGGACGGTGCCGCGCTTCCGCTACGACCAGGTGATGGACCTGGGGTGGAAGCTCATGCTCCCCACCGTCCTCGCGGTGGTGGTCGCGACCGCCGGCACCATCCTGATCCTCGACGCCGCGGGCGTGCCCTACGGCCTCGTCTACGGCCTGGTCCTCACCGCCGTCAACGGTGTTCTGCTCGCCGTCGTCCTCCTCGTCCTCGACAGGGGCCGGGTGATGAGCGGCTCCTTCGCGCTCCAGGAGAAGCGGGCCCACGCCCGCGTGGTCGCGGAGTTCCAGAGAGAAGAATTCCTGAATACCCCCGGAGGGGTGGATACCTATGCCCGCTAGAGTCGTAACGATGCGGCGCCCGGAGAAGCAGAGCTCCTATCTCCGTGCCACGCTCAAGGGAATGGCTCTCACCTTCCGTCACCTGCGCAGCACCCTGACCACGGGGGACGCGGCGACGATGAAGACGATGCAGTACCCCGAGGAGAAGTGGGCGCTGAGCCCGCGCTGGCGCGGCACCCACGTCATGGAACAGCACGAGGACGGGCGCCCGAAGTGCGTGGCGTGCGGCCTCTGCCCCACCATCTGCCCCGCGAACTGCATCCGCCTCGTCCCCGGCGAGGACGACCAGGGGAACCGCTACCCCATCGTCTACGAGATCGACGAGTTCCGCTGCATCTTCTGCGGGATGTGCCAGGAGGTCTGCCCGGTCGAGGCGATCCACGTCGGGCAGGACTACGAGAACTCCGAGTACACGCGCGACCGCTTCGTCTACGACCTGGACCGGCTGATGAGCCAGGAGCATCCCTCGACGCTTCTCTGGGACCCCTCGGACCCGGCGAGCGAGTGAAGAACCGAGTCGTCGGTCTCCGGCCGTCGGTCGTCGGTCCTGCGCCACTGCTTCACCGCCGCGGATCTGCTGATCGACGACCGTGACCGACGACTGACGACCGAAGACCCATGTTGACCCAGATCCTCTTCGTCATCTTCGCGATCATCGCCATCGTCTGCGCGTTGATGGTGATCACGCGGAAGAACCCGGTCGCCAGCGCCATGTGGCTGGTCGGGAGCTTCTTCTCGCTCGCGGCCATCTACACGCTGCTCGGCGCGTTCTTCATCGGGATCGTCCAGATCCTGGTGTACGCCGGCGCGATCATGGTGCTCTTCCTCTTCGTCATCATGCTCCTGAACCTCGGCAACGACTTCGAGCCGGACCTGCGCGGGGCGGTCTGGAAGGTCGTCGCGGCCGGGTCGGCGCTCGTCATGCTGGCGCTCCTCGCCCGGACGCTGTCGAGTGGCGCGACGCCCGCGGGCAGCGCCGGCGGACCGGGCGGCCTGGCGCGACTGACGGCGGAGCACGGCGCCGTGGGTGTCGTCGGGATTCCGATGTTCCTGCACTTCGGCCTGCCCCTTCAGATCACCGGCATCTTCCTGCTGGTGGCGGTGGTGGGCGCGGTGGTCCTCGCCAAGCGACAGGTCTAGCGATGCCGTCTCTCTCCCTCTCTCTCGGCCTCAGCGCCATCCTCTTCGTGATCGGGGTGGCCGGCGTGATCGTGCGGCGCAACGCGATCGTGCTCTTCATGTGCGTGGAGCTGATGCTCAACGCGGTGAACCTCGCCTTCGTCGCGCTCTCTCCGTACGCGGGGGTGCAGGGCCAGGTCTTCGTCTTCTTCGTGATCGCGGTCGCGGCCGGCGAGGCGGCGATCGGGCTCGCGATCATCATCTCGATCTTCCGTCACCGCGAGTCGGTGGACGTCAAGAACTTCAGCCTCCTGCGCTGGTAAGGGGACCGTGATTCTCGCTTTCCAGGAAGCACTGCAGACCACGGGAGCGGAGTTGGGCGCGCACGGCGGCTTCCGGCCCACGTTGCTGGGACTGATCGTGCTGCTGCCGCTCCTCGGCTTCGTGGTCAACGGCGCGGCGGCGGTGGTCGCCGCCATCCGCTCCCGCCCCGCCCCCCGCTCGCTCGCGGGCCACGAGCACCCGAGCGAGGAGGCCGGCCACGCCGAGGGCGACGAGGCCCACCCGGCCGACATCGCCGAACACGAGGAGCACGAGGAGCACGGGCACGCGCACGGCCCGAAGCCGTGGACGCACGTGCTGCCCAGCTTCGTCGCGCCGGGCGTGCTGTTCCTCGCCTTCATCATCGCCGTCGTCAACCTCTTCGGGATGCTCCACGCGCACCTCGTGGCGCCGGTGGTGCAGACCTACTGGAGCTGGCTCCCGGTCGGCGACTTCCAGATCCCGGCGGCGCTCATGCTGGATCAGCTCTCGATGGTGATGGTGCTCATCATCACCGGCGTGGGCTCGCTGATCCACCTCTATTCGGTCGGCTACATGAAGGACGACCCGGGCTACCCGCGCTACATGGCGTGCCTGAACCTCTTCGTCTTCTTCATGCTCGTTCTCGTCCTGGGCGCCTCCTACCCGCTGATGTTCGTGGGCTGGGAGGGCGTGGGGCTCTGCTCGTACCTGCTGATCGGCTTCTGGTTCAGTGACAAGGCGAACGCCGACGCCGGCTACAAGGCGTTCATCGTCAACCGCGTGGGCGACGTCGGCTTCCTGGTGGCGATGTTCATGCTCTTCGCCAATCTCGGCACGCTGACCTTCCCGGGCGTCTTCGACGCGGCGCGGACGGCCCTGCCCTACGGCGGCGCGGTGGTCACCGCGGCGACGCTCTTCCTCTTCCTGGGCGCTACGGGGAAGAGTGCGCAGATCCCGCTCTACATCTGGCTGCCCGACGCCATGGCGGGCCCCACGCCCGTCTCCGCCCTCATCCACGCCGCGACGATGGTGACGGCGGGCGTCTACATGATCGTGCGCTCGTCGGCGCTCTTCGCCATGGCGCCGGTCAGCTCGCTGGTCGTGGCGCTCGTGGGGACGCTCACCGCGCTCTTCGCCGCGACGATCGGCACCAAGCAGTGGGACATCAAGAAGGTGCTCGCCTATTCCACCGTTTCGCAGCTCGGCTTCATGGTCGCGGCGGTCGGCATGGGCGCGTACGTCGCCGGGATCTTCCACCTGATGACGCACGCCTTCTTCAAGGCCTGCCTCTTCCTCTGCGCCGGCGCGGTGATCCACGCCATGCACGAGGCGCTGCACGCCACCCACAGCGACGCCGACGCCCAGGACATGCGGAACATGGGCGGCCTGCGGCGCTTCCTCCCCATCACCTTCGTGACGATGGGGATCTCGACGCTCGCGATCTCCGGGATCCCGCCGTTCGCCGGCTTCTTCTCGAAGGACGAGATCATCGGCGCGGCGTGGACCGGGATGGAGGGCGCCTCTCCCCTCTCGGCCGCGTCGCTCTGGGGCGTCTCGGGTGCGACCTGGATGGCGATCTTCGGCGTCCTGCTCTCGATCGCTGCCTTCCTGACCGCCTTCTACATGGGCCGGCTGATGGTCTACACCTTCTTCGGTCCCAACCGGACCGGTGAGGTGGAGCGCCGTCACCTGCACGAGGTCGGCTGGACGATGACGGTTCCGCTCGTCGTCCTCGCGGCGCTCGCCACGGTGGGCGGGCTGCTCAACGTGGAGGGCGAGGTGCCGGTCGTCCGCTGGTTCGACTTCGGTCAGGGCGCCGCTCTGGAGCGCTGGCTGCACCCGGTGCTGGCGGGCGCGGAGGACGTCTACGCCGCCCACACCGTCGCCGCGGAGCCGGTCCACGCCGCGTGGCCGATCCTCCTGGCGATCGCGATCGGCGTCGCCGGCCTGCTCGCGGCGTGGTTCGCCCTTCGCCCGGCGCGCCTGCGCGCGGCCGGCGAGGAGCCGGACTACACCAACGACCTGGGTCGGCTGCTCTACCACAAGTGGTACATCGACGAGATCTACGGCGCGCTCGTGGTGAGGCCGGTACGCGTCCTGGCCAACGCCTTCTACTCGGTGGTCGACCGCGGGACGATCGACGGCATCGTCGACGACGTCTTCGGCTACGGCTCCGTGGTCGTCGGCCTCGTCACCGGCCGCATCCAGAGCGGTCAGCTGAATACCTACGCCTTCATGATCGTGCTCGGGGTGCTGGCGGTCCTCGGCGCCTTCCTGGTCTACTGACGCCCGGACGTCAATGAGCTTCTACCAATCGCACTGGGTGCTGACCTTCCTGATCTTCGCGCCGCTCGTCGGCGCGGCGTTCTGCCTGCTCGTCTCCGTCGAGCGCGCCAAGTGGGTGGCGCTCGTCACCGGGCTGGTCGAGTTCGTGGTCGCGGCACCGATCTTCTACTACTTCCAGACGGCGTCGGGCAACTGCTCCGTGACCTCGCCGTTCGGGCAGACACACCCGCTTCCGCTCTTCCACAACTGCGTGGCGGCGCCCTGGATCCCCGGGTGGGGGATCTACTACCGGCTCGGGCTGGACGGCATCTCGCTCTTCATGGTGCTGCTCACGGCCTTCCTGCTGCCGCTCACCGTGCTCGGCTCCTGGACCTACATCCAGTCGCGGCAGAAGAGCTACTACGCCATGCTCCTCGCCCTCACCACGGGCGTGATCGGCGTCTTCGTCTCCCTGGACATGTTCCTGTTCTACATCTTCTGGGAGATGATGCTCATCCCGATGTACTTCCTCATCGGGGTGTGGGGCGGCAAGGAGCGCATCTACGCGGCGGTGAAGTTCTTCATCTACACCACCGCGGGCTCGCTCCTGATGCTGGTGGGGATCCTCTATCTCCACCTCAGGTACCAGGTGGCCTATCCGGGCGCGGGACCGACGTTCTCGTACTTCGACCTCCTGCACACGCCGCTCTCGCCCACCGAGCAGTGGTTCCTCTTCGCGGCGTTCGCCATCGCCTTCTGCATCAAGGTCCCCGTCTTCCCGTTCCACACCTGGCTGCCCGCCGCCCACACGCAGGCGCCGACGGCCGGCTCCGTCGTCCTGGCGGGGGTGCTGCTGAAGATGGGCACCTACGGGCTGCTGCGCTTCGCGCTGCCGCTCTTCCCGCTCGCCGCCGTCGATCACCGCACGGTGATGCTCTTCATGGTGCTCGGCCTGATCGGGATCATCTACACGGCGATGGTCGCCGCGGTGCAGCCGAACTCCAAACGCCTGGTCGCGTACACCTCCGTCGCCCACCTGGGCTTCGCGATCCTGGGCATCTTCGCGTTCAACCTGCAGGGGATCCAGGGCGCGCTGATCCTGATGATCGCGCACGGCGTCTCCACTCCGATGCTCTTCTTCCTGCTCGGCATGCTCTACGAGCGACGGCACACCTACGAGCTGGAAGACTTCGGCGGCCTGGCGGCTTCGATCCCGATCTTCGCCGTCATGCTCGTCTTCGCCGCCTTCGCCTCCATCGGGCTGCCGGGAACGAGTGGCTTCGTCTCGGAATTCCTCGTGCTGATCGGCACCTTCCGCGTTCACCCGTGGGTGGCGCTCATCGGCGCGACCGGCGTGATCTTCGCCGCCTACTACATGCTCCCGATGGTGCAGAAGGTGATCTTCAACGCGCTGAAGAAGCCGGCCAATCGCGGCATCCCGGATCTGAACGCCCGGGAGATCGCCGTCCTGGTCCCGCTCGTCGTCGTCATCCTCTGGATCGGCGTCTTCCCGCAGCCGTTCCTCCAGCGAATGGAGCCGGCGGTGAACCACCTCGTCGAGCAGCTGCAGACCGCCAAGTCCGCCACCGCATCGGTGGCGCTGAGCGCTCCGGCCTCCGCTCCGTCGCACCGGTGACCCCATGACGCTCCAGTTCACTTCACAGACCGACTACTTCTGGGCGCTGCTGCCGGAGATCGTCCTCAGCCTCTGGGCGATGCTGGTGCTGCTGATCGACGTCTTCCAGAAGGGGCATCGCTCGGGACCGTCGCGCCCGATCATCGCCTGGCTCTCGCTCGCCGGCGTCGTGCCGACCGCCCTCGCCAACCTCTGGCTGATGGGCCCGGCGCGGACCGCCTCCCCGGGCGGCATGGTGGCGGCCGACGACTTCGCGATCTTCACCAACTTCATCATCCTGCTCGCCGCCGCGCTCTCGATCCTGCTCTCGATCGGGCACGTCGACGAGGAGGAGATCAACCGGGGCGAGTACTACGTCCTGATGCTCTTCGGGGCGGTGGGGATGATGCTGATGGCCGCCGCGCGCGACCTGATCGTCATGTTCCTGGCGCTGGAGCTGATGTCGATCTCGGTCTACGTGCTGACCGGCTTCAACCGGAAGGACCCGCGCTCGGGCGAGGGCGCGATCAAGTACTTCCTGCTCGGCGCCTTCTCGAGCGCGTTCTTCCTCTACGGGATCGCGCTGGTCTTCGGCAGCACCGGCTCGACGAACCTGAGCGTCATCACGCCGCTGGTGGGCAACGGCCTGGCCGGCAACGCGATGTTCCTGATCGGGGCGGCGCTGCTGCTGGTCGGGCTCGGCTTCAAGGTGGCGGCGGTGCCCTTCCACATGTGGGCCCCGGATGCGTACGACGGCGCGCCGACGCCGATCGCCGCCTTCATGGCGACCGGGGTGAAGGCGGCGGCGTTCGCGGCGTTCATCCGCATCTTCCCGATCGCCTTCGCCGGCGTCTACGTCAGCTGGCACGCGGTGCTGTGGTGGCTGGCCGTGCTCACGATGTTCGGCGCGAACCTGATCGCGCTCACCGAGGGCAGCGTCAAGCGGATGCTGGCGTACTCGTCGATCGCGCACGCCGGCTACCTGCTGGTGGCGCTCCTCTCCGCGAACCCGCTCGGGCCGGCAGCCTTCCTCTTCTACCTGCTCGTCTACACGCTGATGACGGTGGGCGCCTTCGGGATGGTGGTCGCGAACTCCCGCGGCGGCCGCGAGCGCGTCGCGCTGGAGGACTACGCCGGCTTCGGGTGGCAGCAGCCCCTCCTGGGCTTCGCCTTCGCCGTCCTGCTCTTCTCGCTGGCGGGCTTCCCGCTCACGGGCGGCTTCATCGGCAAGCTCTACATCCTGCGCGCCGCGCTCGTCAGCCGGCAGCGGACGCTGGCGGTGCTCCTCGTGCTCGCCTCGGTGATCTCGTACTTCTACTACCTGCGGGTAGTGATCCTGATGTACATGCGCCCGGCGCCGGCGGAGGACAGCCACCGCGCCATCGCGGTCAGCGGCACGACGAAGTTCGCGGTGGTCGCCGCCGCGTTCCTCGTCCTGCTGCTCTTCTTCGTTCCGGGCCCGGTGCTCGGGGCGGCGCAGCAGAGCGTGGCGTCGCTCTTCCACACGGGCTCGCCGTTGCTGGGGGCGCTGCACTGACCGAGCGCGTGCCGTGGCGCTCGGCTCGATAGCGGTGAGGGTCCGACGCGGGGTGCCGCGTCGGACCCTCGCGCGCATGCGCTTTGCATGGGGTGGCGACGTTTCCGGGCCTCGGGGGAGGAAGACGCGATGAAAGAGCAGAAGGACGGAGGGAAGCCGCTGGTGGGCACCGCCGGCAAGGCCGCGCTCGGCCTGACCGCGGCCGCCGCGGCCGCGTACGGGGTCTACCTGTGGGGCCGGCCGCGGGGACGGCAACGGCCGGTGACGGAGCTGTCGAACGCGCTCAAGCTGCGCCTGCACTACGTTCCCTGGCGCGACGTCCATTACGCGTACTATTCGCGCGCGGGTAGCGGCCGGCCGCTGGTCTTCCTCCACTCGATCAACGCCGTCGCCTCCGCGCACGAGATGCGGCCGCTCGTCCAGCGATTCCAGCGAGAGACGGATCGGCCGCTCTTCGCCCTCGAATGGCTCGGCTTCGGGCACAGCGACCGGCCGGAGATCGATTACACCCCCGCGCTCCTGGAGGAGCAGCTCGAGCACTTCCTCGCCCGCATCGTGGCCGCGCCCGGCGGTGCCGACGTGATCGGCCTCTCGCTGGGTGCCACCTACGCGGCCGAGGTGGCGCGGCGGCGCCCCGGCCTGGTTCATTCGCTGGTGGCGATCGAGCCGACGGGGCTCGGCGACGAGCCCCGGGAGATCGGCCGCGCCTGGTCTCGCCTGCTCTTCACCCTCCCGGGCGTGCAGCGCGCCTTCTACGACCGGCTCACCACGCCGGACAGCCTCTACTCCTTCGCACGCGAGAACCTCTTCTCGCAGGAGTCCGGCGTGCCCGAGGACTTCGTGGAGTACGGGGCGGAGACGGCGCGGGTCGAGGGCGCAGCGCGGCCTCTGGACGATTTCCTCGGCGGCCGCCTCTTCCCGGATGACGCCGAGGACACCTTCCAGCACATGCCCCAGCCGCTGCTGGTGATCCACGGGTCCGTCCGCGACCGCAGGTTGGAGTCGTACGAGGAGCTGCCGGTCCTCGCCGAGCGGCCCGAAGTCGAGATCGTCTCGATGCCGACCGGCGCGCTGCCACACTGGGAGCGCCCCGGTGACGTCATGGCCCGAATCACGGAGTTCTATGCCCGCGTGGACAGCTCCGCCCCCACGCCCCGGGGGTGACGGGATGAGGGCGGCGCTCCGGGCGGCGGCATGCCGGTCCTTTCCGCTGCTCGCCGCCGCGGCGATCGCGTGCGGGGGCGGTGGGGATCGTCCGGGCGCATCGTCCGCGCCGGACTCGGCGCTGCAGGGTCTCTCCCGGGAGCAGATCCGCAAGGAGGTGAAGCCGGTCTCGCCCGCGCGCGCGGAATCCCTGGGAATCATCGACAGCGCTCGCGCGCAGCCGCCGATCGGGAGCACCGCCGACACCGGCGACGCGGCCACGTTGCTGGGCAGAGACACGGACAGCGTGCACTCGCACCACTGAGCCCCGAGCAAGGAGCCGCGCGTGAAGAGCATCGTTTGCATCAAGCGCGTCCCGGACACCGAGACGCGCATTCGTATCGCTGGCGACGGCCGCTCGATCGACCCGGCCGGCGTGAAGTACGTACTGAACCCCTATGACGAGTTCGCGGTCGAGGCGGCGGTCCGCCAGAAGGAGGCGGCCGGCTCGGGCGAGGTCACGGTGGTGTCGATGGGCGGCCCCGAGGCGGCGGAGACGCTGCGCTCCGCCCTCGCCATGGGCGCGGACGCCGCCGTGCTCCTGCGCGGCGATCCGGCGGCGCAGGGGCTCGCGGTCGCCGCGGCGCTCGCCGCCGAGCTGCGCGGGCGCGACTTCGACCTGGCGCTCTTCGGCATGAAGGCCGTCGACGACGACCTGCAGGCCGTCGGCGCCATGGTCGCCGAGCTGCTGGAGCTGCCCTCCGCGACCGTCGTCTCGGACTTCGAAGTGAGCGGCGGGACGGTCGTGGCGCACCGGGAGATCGAGGGCGGTACCGAGGTCGTCGAGCTGAAGACCCCGTGCGTCCTCACCCTCACCAAGGGCGCCTACGAGCCGCGCTACGCCTCGCTCAAGGGCATCATGGCCGCCAAGAAGAAGCCACTGGAGGAGAAGACCGCCGAGCTCGGCGATTCCGGCGTCACGACCGACGAGCTCTCGTACCCGCCCGAGCGCCAGCCCGGCCGGATCGTCGGTCGGGGCCCGGACGCGGTGCCGGAGCTGGTCCGTCTGCTGCGGGAAGAGGCGAAGGTGATTTGAGCTGCTGGCTATCGGCTATCAGTTTTCCGTTGACTGATAGCCGATAGCCGATAGCCGATAGCCGACGATCCCGGCCCGTAACTCTGAAACGCTGCTACGGAGCACCCACTATGCCCTGCATCTTCGCGTTCGCCGAAGCTCGTGACGGAGAGATCCGGGAGGTCGGTCTGGAGGCGGTCACGGCCGCGCGGCAGCTCGCCGACGGGATGGGGGGTACGGTCTGCGGGGTGGCGCTCGGAGGCGCGGGGACCACGGCGGAGGCGAAGAAACTCGCGACCTACGGCGCGGACGACATCTTCGTCGGCGAGAGCGGAGCGCTCGCGACGTACTCGCCCGAGGGTTACGCCTCGGTGCTCGCGCGCTTCCTGAAGGCCCGCGGCTGCGACGCGGCGGTCTTTCCCGCGAGCGCGATGGGAAAGGATCTCGCGCCGCGGGTGGCGGCGCGGTTGGGCGTGGGCTATGCCAGCGAGTGCACGGCCGTGGGCGTGGAGGGCGGGCGGGTGGTCGTGACGCGGCCGGAGTACGCCGGCAAGGTCGTCGCCCGGGCGACGATCACCGGCAAGCCCGCCGTTCTCTCGGTGCGCGGGAACGTCTTCGCGCCGCGGGAGAGTCCGGGGGCGGGCAGGCTCCAGCCGCTGGACGTGTCGGCGGAGGGCGGTGGCTTCGGCGCGATCGTGCGGGAGATCCAGGCCGCGGCCGGCGAGAAGCCGGACGTCGCCGAGGCTCCCATCGTGGTCGCCGGTGGGCGGGGGCTGCGCGAGCCCGAGAACTTCAAGCTGATCGAGGACCTCGCCGACGCGCTGGGCAACGCGGCGGTGGGTGCCTCGCGCGCCGTCGTCGACTCCGGGTGGCGTCCGCACGCGGAGCAGGTGGGTCAGACCGGCAAGACCGTTTCCCCCCAGCTCTACTTCGCCATCGGCATCTCCGGCGCCGTGCAGCACCTGGCCGGCATGCGCACCGCGAAGTACATCGTCGCCATCAACAAGGACCCCGACGCGCCCATCTTCAAGGTCGCGGACTTCGGTATCGTGGGCGACCTCTTCGAGATCGTGCCGCGGCTCACCGAGGAGATCCGCAGGATCAGGGGATGAGACACCTGCCGCTCGCCCCGCTGGCCCTGGCGATCGCGGCGCTCGCGCTCGCCCTCAACCTCTTCCTCCTGTGGGAGATCCGGCACCCCGAGCGTCTGGTCGGCCCCCTCCTGCAGAGCCTCCCCGGCGGCTCGGTGGACTCCAGCGGCGTCCTCCACTACGACGTGCGTGTTCCCGCCGGCACCCCGCTCGCCCTCGACCTCCCGATCGACGAGCGCTTCGACGTTGCGGTGGACACGGTGATCCCTCTGAACACCACCGTGCGCGTCCCCATCCACGGTCCGCTCGGCGTCGCGAACGTGAAGATCCCCATCCGCGCCGACGTCCCGCTCCACACCGCCCTGCCACTCCGCATCCAGCACACCTTCCACCTCCGGACGAAGACCACGCAGCCGATCGAGATCCCGCTGCGGCTGGACGTGAGATAGCGGACGGCAGCTATCAGCTATCCGTTGCTGCACGACTGATAGCCGATAGCCGATAGCCGAGGTGCCAGGGAACCGGAGGGGCAACGCGGTTGACCCACCCCCACCTCGCGCGTATGATTCCGGGTCTGTGTATCGACATTCCACGGGGCCCCGGGGCCCCGTTTCTGCACCGATCAGGACCATGGCCGAGACGCTGCCCCCGCAGTACGACCCATCCGAGACGGAGGGACCCCTCTATCGTTGGTGGTGGGAGCAGGGCTTCTTCCGCGCGGACCCGGAGTCCAGCCGCGAGTCGTACACCATCGTCATCCCCCCGCCCAACGTCACCGCCGTGCTCCACATGGGGCACGGCCTGAACGACACCCTGCAGGACGTCCTCATCCGCTGGCGCCGGATGCAGGGCTATGAGACGCTCTGGCAGCCGGGGACCGACCACGCGGGGATCGCCACGCAGAACGTGGTGGAGCGGCGGCTGGCGAACGAGGGCAGGACCCGGTTCGACCTCGGCCGCGAGGCCTTCGTGGACGAGGTGTGGTCGTTCGTGCGGGAGACCGGCTCGGTGATCATCGACCAGCTCCGCGCCATCGGCTGCTCGTGCGACTGGGACCGGACGCGCTTCACCCTCGACGAGGGGCTCTCCCGTGCGGTCCGCGAGGTCTTCGTCAGCCTCTACGAGAAGGGACTGATCTACCGGGGCAACTACATCATCAACTGGTGCCCACGCTGCCTGACGGCGCTCTCGGACGAGGAAGCGGAGCCCGAGGAGACGGCGGGCAAGCTCTACCACCTGCGCTACCCGCTGGCGGAGGGCACCGATGCGGAGGGCCGCCCGTACCTCGTGGTGGCGACGACGCGGCCGGAGACCATGCTCGGCGACATCGCGGTGGCGGTGCACCCGGAGGACGGGCGCTACCGCGCGCTCGTCGGCCGCGAGGTCGAGCTGCCGCTCACCGGCCGGCGGGTGCCGATCATCGCGGACGACTACGTCGACCCCGAGTTCGGCACCGGCGCGGTGAAGATCACGCCGGGCCACGACCCGAACGACTTCGAGATGGGTCGCCGCCACGGGCTGCCGGTGCTGAACGTCATGACGCCGGAAGCGGCGATGGACGAGAGCGTGCCCGGGCCCTTCCGCGGGCTCGACCGCTTCGAGGCCCGCCGCGCGGTCGTGCAGGCGCTGCGCGAGCAGGGGCTCCTGGAGCGGGTGGACGAGCACACGCACGCCGTCCCGCACTGCTACCGCTGCGACACGGTGGTCGAGCCGCGCGTCTCCGAGCAGTGGTTCGTGCGCATGCAGCCGCTCGCGGAACCGGCGCTCGCCGCGTACCGCGAGGGCCGGCTGCACTTCACGCCGGAGCGGTTCGGGAAGATCTACGAGCACTGGATGGAGAACATTCGCGACTGGTGTATCTCCCGCCAGCTCTGGTGGGGGCACCGGATCCCGGTGTGGTACTGCCGCGCGCCGGGCTGCGGCGAGATGATCGTCTCGCGCGAGGACGTGTCGGCCTGCCCGAAGTGCGGCGGGACCGAGGTGGAGCAGGACCCGGACGTCCTCGACACCTGGTTCTCCTCGTGGCTCTGGCCCTTCTCGACCCTCGGCTGGCCGGAGGAGACGCCGAGCCTGCGGAAGTTCTACCCCACCGACACACTGGTGACCGCCCCGGAGATCCTCTTCTTCTGGGTGGCGCGGATGGTGATGGCGGGCATCGAGTTCGTGGGCGAGATCCCTTTCTGTGACGTGGTCCTCAACGGGACGGTACGCGACCACCTGGGCCGGAAGATGTCGAAGTCGCTCGGCAACGGCATCGACCCGCTCCTGGTGGTGGAGCGCTTCGGCGCCGACGCGCTCCGCTACACGGTCGTCTCGGGCTCCGCGCCGGGAACCGACCAGTACCTGAACTACGAGAACCTGGAGGAGGCCTTCGGGCCGGGCCGCAACTTCGCGAACAAGCTCTGGAACGCGGGGCGGTTCGCGCTGATGAACGTGGGTGACGAGCCCGTCCCGTCGCTCGACGAGGTCGGGACCTCAATCGAGTTCGCGGACCGCTGGATCCTCTCGCGGCTCTCGCGCGCGACGCGCGAGATCACCGAGGACCTGGAGCGCTTCCGCCTGAACGAGGCCGCGCTCGCGGGCTACCGTTTCTTCTGGGGCGACCTGGCCGACTGGTACCTGGAGATGGTGAAGCCGCGGCTTCGCGGCGAGATGGGCGAAGAGAGTCGCCAGGCCGCGCGCGCCACCCTGGTTACGGTGCTCGATCTCACCCTCCGCCTTCTCCACCCGGTGACGCCCTTCATCACCGAGACGGTGTGGCAGCGCCTTCCGCGGCACCGCGGGGACGCGCCCTCTCTGATGGTCGCGCAGTGGCCCGAGCCGGTGCCCGCGTGGGAGGACGACCGCGTCGAGGAGGCGGTGAGGGAGCTGCAGGAGCTGATCGGCACCGTTCGTAACCTCCGCGCGGAGTACGGCGTCGCGCCGGGACAGCGGGTGAAGCTGCGCGTGGTGGGGGCGGGGGACGAGACCGCGAGCCTTCTCGCGTCGGCGCGCCGCACCCTCGCCGACCTGGCGCGCGTGGAGGACGTCTCCGCCGAGCGCGTGGAGGGCGAGGTGGGCGCGAGCGCCGTGCTGCGCTCCGGCGCCGAGATCTTCCTCCCGCTCGCCGGCGTGATCGACCTGGACAGGGAGCGCCTCCGCCTGCGTGGGGAGATCGATCGCCTGCGCGGGCAGCTCGCCGGCACCGAGAGGAAGCTGGCCAACGAGAGCTTCGTCTCCCGCGCGCCCGCCGAGGTCGTCCAGCGCGAACGCGACAAGGTGACGAGCTTCGGCGAGCAGGTGGAGAAGCTGGAGCGGACGCTCCGGGCACTGGAGGGCGCGGCGTGACGGATCGGGCGGCGCGCGTCGGCGCATTCCTGCTGTCGGTGGCCGCAGCCGGGTGCGCCCATATCCAGCGCCCGACCGGCGGGCCCGTGGACAAGACGCCCCCGCAGCTCGTCGCCACGCGCCCCGATTCGCTGGCGGTGGTGCCGACCTGGAGCTCCGCCGCGGTCTTCGCCTTCGACGAGGGCCTCTCGGAGAAGAACGTCGACGAGTCGGTGATCGTCTCGCCACACACCAGCTCGGTGCGTGTCGGCAAGTCCGGCAACGAGCTACGCGTCTCCCTCGGCCGCGGCTGGCAGCGGGGGGTCATCTACCACATCGTCGTTCGCCCGGTGATCCAGGACCTCTTCAACAACCGGATCGAGGGGCCCCTCGAGCTCGTCTTCTCCACCGGTCCGGCCATCCCCGATACCCACCTCGGCGGCACCGCGCTGGACCGCGTCACCGCGAAGCCCGACACGGCGGCGCGGGTGGAGGCGATCCACCAGCCGGACTCCCTCGTCTACGTGGCGCCGGTGGACTCGGCGGGGCACTTCGCGCTGGCGCACATCCCCGCCGGCCTCTACCGCATCCGTGCGTTCCGCGACCTGAACAGGAACGGGATCGCCGAGTCGTACGAGGCCGGGGACACCGCGCGAGCGACCGTCGACACCACCCATGCGCCCTCGATCTTGCTCTCGCTCGTGCAGCCGGACAGCACCGCGCCGCGGCTCGCCTCCGTGCAGGCGGCCTCCGACAGCGTCATAGAGCTGAAGTTCGACGATTACCTGGATCCTTCTCAACCCCTCGGCGCCGGCAGCGTGCAGGTGCTCGGCCCGGACGGGAAGGCGCTCGCGCTGAGCGTGGTCGCCGTCGGAGCGCCGCGGGACGTCGCGGCGCGCACGGCGGCGGTCGATTCCACCGCGGCCGACTCGGTGCGCGCCGACACGCTGCCCGCCGACTCGCTGCGGCCCGACCGCGTCCTGGCGCAGCCGGCGTCGCAGTCACTCACCATCGGGCTCGCGTCCGGGGACACGCTCGCGGGCGGGGCGACCTACCGGATCGTCGCCAGCGGCATCCGGAACGTCGTCGGCCTCACCGCCGGTGTCGACACCACGCTCTCCGTGCCCGCCCGGCCCCCGGCACCCGCCGCGGGCGGCACCCGTCAATCCAGTTCCGGCGGCACGCGCCGATCCGGTCCGTTCAAACCCGAATCGCGTAAGAACCATGTCTGAGTCCAGTCCGCTCGCCGGCGTCCTGAAAGGCAAGAAGGGTCTCATCGTCGGCGTGGCCAACCAGAACTCCATCGCGTGGTCGTGCGCCCGTGCGCTCCACGACGCGGGGATGGAGCTCGCCTTCACCTACCAGGGCGAGGTGATGCGCGACCGCGTCCAGCGCACCACCGCCGAGATCGGCGATGCCCCGCTCTACGACCTCGACGTGCAGAGCGACGAGCAGATCGACTCCGTGGCCACCCAGGTGGGCGATCGCTTCGGCCAGCTGGACTTCCTCCTGCACTCGGTGGCTTTCGCCCCGAAGGCGGCGATGTCGAACGCGTTCGTGGAGACGGCGCGCGCCGACTTCCTCACCGCGCAGGAGATCAGCGCCTATTCGCTGGTCGCGCTCTCCCGCGCCTTCGCGCCGCACATGCCCGAGGGCGGCAGCATCGTCACGATGACCTACTACGGCTCGCAGAAGGCCGTGCCCGGCTACAACGTGATGGGCGTGGCGAAGGCCGCTCTCGAAGCGTCGGTGCGTTATCTCGCCGTGGACCTCGGTGCGCGCGGCATCCGCATCAACGCCGTGTCGGCCGGCGCGGTGAACACCCTCGCCGCCCGCGGCGTCTCGCACTTCCGCGACCTGCTCAAGATCACCGCCGAGCGCGCGCCGCTGCACCGCGCCATCGAGGTGGAGGAGGTGGGCAACGCGACGCTCTTCCTCGCCTCGTCGCTCTCGTCCGGGATGACCGGCGAGACGATGTACGTCGACGCCGGCTTCAACATCACCGCGGGCTGAGCGGTGGCTCGCGTCGGCGTCTTCCTCGATCGCGACGGCACGATCATCTTCGACCGGCACTACCCGGCCGACCCGGATCAGGTCGAGCTCCTACCCGGCGCGGCGGCCGCGATCGCGCGTCTGAACGAGACGGGTCTGCCCGTCTTCGTCGTCACCAACCAGTCGGGAATCGGCCGGGGGATGTACACCGAGGCCGACTTCCGCGCCGTGCAGGCGCGCATGGAGGCGCTGCTCGCGGAGGCGGGAGCGCTCGTGCAGGGCACCTACCACTGCCCGCACGCCCCGGATCGCCAGCCCCCGTGCGACTGCCGCAAGCCCGCCGCGGGGCTCTTCGAGCGGGCGGCGGCGGAGCACGACCTCGACCTGGCGCGCAGCGCCTTCGTCGGCGACCGCCTGCGCGACGTCCTCCCCGCCGTGCGCTTCGGTGGCCGCGGCGTCTTCCTGCGCGGGCCCGGCACCTCCGGCGAGCCGTCCGAGGCCCCGGCGGGCGTCCCGGAGATGAGCTCCCTGGCCGAGGCCGTCGACTGGCTGCTCGGGCCGGGTGGTTTGATTGACCCCCGCTAGCGCGGCCGTTATATTCGAACGTATTTCGCAGGAACGAACATCCGGTCTGGAACGTGCACCGGCGCTCAGGGGCGCCGGCCGAGGTACAGGCGCGACCACCAGGCCTTCACCGCAGGGGGGTCCATGGATACTCAGAGCGCTGTGGCGATCACGGTGACGCCGACGGCCGTTGGCGAGGTCCGGAAGTACATGGAAGAGAACGGCACCGCGGAGTCGGCCGGGCTCCGGGTAGGCGTGCTCCCGGGCGGCTGCTCGGGCTTCCAGTACGGCCTGAACATCGAGGACGAGGCGGCCGAGGACGACATCGTCCTCGAATCCAACGGCCTGCGGCTCTTCGTCGATCCGTTCAGCATGCAGTACCTTGGCGGCGTGGAGATCGACTTCGTCACCACGTTCCAGGGCTCCGGCTTCACGTTCAACAATCCGAACGCCTCCGGCGGCTGCGGCTGCGGCAGCTCGTTCACCGTCTGACCGACCGCGGAGACAGGACGACGGGGCCCGCGAAGGATCTCCTCCGCGGGCCCTCTTCGCAGGCGCGCGGGCAGCCCGCCCGCGGCCAGGGGGGGATCCCTTGATTCAGATACTGGACGACGCGCCCCGGACCGCGCTCGAGTACGCGCGCTTCCCGCAGGAAGCGCTGCGTGATCGGATCGTCCGCCGTAAGGCGGAGCTGAACGCGGTCATCCTGGGCCATAACTATCAGCGGGTCGAGATCCAGGCGGTGAGCGACTACCTGGGCGACTCGCTCGGCCTCTCCCAGGAGGCCGCGCAGACCGACGCCGACGTCATCGTCTTCTGCGGCGTGCACTTCATGGCGGAGACGGCCAAGATCCTCTCCCCGGAGAAGATGGTCCTCATGCCGGACCTGCGCGCCGGCTGTCCGATGGCGGACTTCGTCACCGCCGACGGGCTGCGCCGCTGGCAGGCCGAGCTGCCCGATGCGGCGGTGGTCTCCTACGTCAACTCCACGGCCGAGGTGAAGGCGCAGTCGGACATCTGCTGCACCTCGTCGAACGCGGTGCGGGTGGTGGAATCGTTCCCGCGCGACCGGACGATCCTCTTCGTCCCCGATCGGAACCTCGCGCGCTACGCCGCGCAGCGCACGGGCCGGCCGTACATCACCACGACGGAGCTGGCGGAGCGGGGCGGGGTGGTGGAGGCGGGCACGGTGGTGGCGTGGGACGGCTACTGCTACGTGCACGAGGACCTGGTCCTCGAAGAACTGGCCGCCGCGCGCGCGCGGCACCCGAAGGCCAAGGTGGTGATCCACCCGGAGGCGCGGGCCGACCTCCTGGCACAGGCCGACTACGTCAGCTCCACGGCGAAGATGGTGGAGATCGCGGCGGAGCACGACGAGCTGATCATCGGCACCGAGCGCGGCCTCGTCGACCGGCTCCGGCAGCAGTTCCCGGAGAAGGTCATCGTCCCGCTCTCGGGTGCGGCGATCTGCGGGAACATGAAGATGAACACGCTGGCGAAGCTCGCCTGGTCGCTCGACCACCTGCGCCACGAGGTGGTGCTGGAGGAGTCGGTGCGGCGGAAGGCGGAGGCGTCGCTCCGCGCCATGCTCGAGCTCTCGGGCGGGTGGCGGGCGCCGACGGCGGAGGAGGAGGCACTGGAGGCGGCCGGGGTGCGACCGGGCGGCTGCGGCTGTTCCTGAGGGGGAGAGAAGCGGGAGCGAGAACGGGGCGGGCCGAGGATGATATCGGCCCGCCCCGTTCTCGTTCGTCAGTGCTCCGCCACGAGCCCGGCGGGCGCGTCGGGGAGCGCGCGACGTCTCCGGGCGCGCAGGCTCGGGTGCGGGTGGCGGCTCCGCTGGCTGTGGATCAGCGTGACGCGCGTGGTCAGGAGGAAGCTCACCAGGCTGGCGGCGCCGATGATCGGGACCAGCGAGGTGCCGGAGAGCGTGGTCAGGATGACCGTGGTGCTGAGCGGCGTCCGGGTGACGGCGACGTTGATCCCGGCCATCAGGCAGAGCATGGCGACGGCCGGCGAGAACCACGCGTGCGTGGCGATCGAGAGCGCGAGGCCGAGCGCCGCTCCGATGAAGAAGAGCGGGAAGATGAAGCCGCCCCGGAAGCCGGAGTGCAGCGTCGCGCCGACGGCGAGCATCTTCACCACCGCCAGGAGCACGAGGAGGCCGCACGCCGCGGCGACGCCGTAGAGTGCGATGATCGTCGGGCCGCTGTGGAGGATCGCCGGGATCTGGTGCTCACCCCAGAAGAGCGTCGTCACGGGGAAGTCCTTCGGGAGGGCCATGCTGAGCAGGCCGATCGCCAGGCCGCCGAGGGTGGCCAGCAGAATCGGCCTGTGC
>DASSTO010000037.1:0-32325 GCA_035707865.1 Longimicrobiaceae bacterium
TGGAACTCGTCGAGCGCCGCGGCGTTGTTGTGCGCCTTGGCGGCGGCCGTGCCCTGCTGCACGAGCGCGAAGCCCAGATAGTAGCCGATGTCGCTCTTCAGGGACTGCGGTGCGTAGTCGAAGGCACCGGAGAGGAGCGTCGCGGCCTGGTCGTAGTTCTTCGCCTGGAGCGCCACGGCGCCGGCCCGGTAGAGCACCTTCGAGACGTTCTCCGCGTTCCCGCGCGTGGCCGCCTGCTTCAGGTCCGTGAGTGCCTGATCCTGCTGGCCGGCCGCGACGTACGCCATGCCACGGCGCAGGTAGACGTCCTCGAACTGCGGGTTGATCTGGATCACGCGCGTGAGCGCCTGGATCTCCTCCGGGTAGCGCTGCGCGTCGTGCAGCGCGGAGGCGTACTGCGACCAGATCGTCGCCGACGTGTCGTACTGGGCCGTGGCGCGCTTGGCGATCGCGAGCGCCTGCTCCGTGTTGCCGAGGGCGCTGTTGATCGCGATCCCCTGGCGCAGCGCCGTCAGGTCACTGGCGGTGTCGCCGTAGACGGTGCGGTAGGCACCGAGCGCCGCCTGGTAGTAGGAGCGGGCGGCCGTCGAGTCCTGAGCGCCCTGTGCCTGGGCGCCGGCCGCGGTGGAGACGGCGAGCAGGAACTTCTGGAAATCCGCATTCCCGCGCATCTGGCTCGCGACGGGCTGGACCAGCTTGTAGGCCGAGATGTAGTCGCCCGCCTGCGCCACCTGGCCGGCCACGCGCAGGAGCGCGGCGGTGTCGGCCCCGCTCAGCTGGACGTAGCGCTGGTAGTACTGGAGCGCCTGCTGGCCCTGACCCGCGTGGCTCGCGGCGAGGCCGGCGCCCAGGAGGGCCTTGTCGGAAGCCGGATTGAGGGTGAGCAGCTTCTCGAAGACCGGAAGGGCCTCCTGGTACTTCCCGGTGTTCGAGAGGGCCGTCGCCTTACCGTAGAGGGCGACGGTGCTCGACGGCGCCGCCGCGAGGACGCTGTCGCAGACGGCGAGGGCCTGCGTGTACTGCTCCGCCCCGAGCGCCTGGTTGCAGGCCGACGTCTGACGAACGGCGGCGAGCTGCCCCTGGAACTCCGTGAAGAGCGCCTGCGCCACCGCACCCGGGTTGGCACCGGTCACCGCCTCGAGCGGATAGTGGTCCCCGGTCCGCACGTCGACGATCGAAGCGGCGGACTGTAGCCCCGTGGCCGCCTTCGAGACCGACCCCTCGAGGAGGAGCGGCGCGCCGAGCTGCTGCGCGAGCTGGCGGGCGGTGATCGAATCCAGCGCGGTGAGACCGAAGCGCTTCATCGCCGTGGCGAGCGAGTCGGCGGTAATGGCGCCGAAATCGTTCGTGGTACGGACCAGCCGGCGAAGCTGCTCCGCCACCTGCGTCCCCGTCTTCGCCGCCGCTCCGCTGCGCGCCGCGAAGTCCGGCACCAGCACCTGGGGTCGGGTATCGACCTGGCCGTTGTTCGGGGTAGGTCCCCCCGCGGTGGTGTTCGCGGCCCCGGCGCAGGCGGCCATGCCCGTGAGCAGTACGACAGCGAGAGCCGCGTGAGGGAGGATTCGTCGCATCCGAACTTTGTCCCGTTGGAGTGAACGTTCGATCTCGTGCCCGTCGCCGCGACCCGGTTCACCGGGCCCCCGATGGGCACCGGGGGCGGTCAGGGCGGCAATATCGCCCTACCGTGCTCAACACGCAAGGACGGCCCCGGTTCCACGCCCGCACCCCCTCCCGGCCCGCCCGCCCGGGTTCGCCCGGGCCGGGGGGCGACGGTCTGTAACTTGCACCCCCACAACGCCCCACGGGCCCCGCGGCCCCACCCGGAACCGAATGCCACGGAGGACGCAATGGCTGAGATGAACGACCGCATCGTACCGCTCGAGGAGATGGACGACTTCGAGGTCGCCGACGGAGATCCGGACGTTCGCGGCTGGAACGTGATCGCATCCGACGGGCGCACCATCGGCGAGGTGGACCAGCTGCTCGTGGACACGGCGGCGCTGCGCGTGCGCTATCTGGACGTCGACCTCTCCGACGACCTCGACGAGGGCGAGCCCGATCGGCACATCCTGATCCCCATCGGCTACGCCCGCCTGGACGAGGACGACGACCAGGTCTACGTCGACCAGTTGAGCACGGATCAGATCCGCACGCTGCCGGCCTATTCCCACGAGCCGATCACGCGCGACTACGAGACGGACCTGCGCCAGCGCTTCGACACCGGCTTCCCCGCGACCAGCGAGGGGCAGACGGCGGCCGCCACGGGCGAGGACTTCTACGCGCACGACCTCTACGACGAGGACCGCTTCTACGGCTCGCGCCGCTCGAATACCGAGGAGCGGCAGCGCGGTGAAGGCTCGGGCGAGCGCCACGTGATGCTCTCGCGCGAGGAGCTCTCCGTGGGCAAGCGGGAGGTCCCGGCGGGCGAGGTGGAGATCGACAAGGAAGTGGAAACGCGCCACGTCCGGCGCGAGGTGCCGGTGGAGCACGAGGAGGTCGTCGTAGAGCGGCGGCCGGCGACGCCGGGCATGAGCGCGGAGGCGCGCATCGAGGGCGACGAGGTGCACATCCCGGTGACCGAGGAGGAGATCGTCACCGAGAAGCGGGTGGTCCCCCGCGAGGAGCTGGTGGTGAGGAAGCGGGGGGTGGAGCAGAACGAGACGGTGGAGGCGGACCTGCGCGAGGAGCGCGCCGACATCCGACGCGAGGGCGACGTCCGGCTGAGCGGTGACATCCGCGAGGACGAGCGCAGGCGCTGACGCCCCGCTCGCTTCGGCGACGACGAACGAGGGGGCGCCCCGCGCGGGCGCCCCCTCGGCTCTCCAGGCTCCCGGACGGCCGCTCCCTCACCAGCTCCGCCCGTAACGCCGCCCCCGCGCGACCAGGGTCGGCGCATTTCTTGCGTATATATCGTCGCTTATGCCGGCGCGGACGCCGGTGCACGCCTGAGCACAGGCACGGGGTAGAAACTCGAGGGCGATGAGCAGGACCATCCTGATCGTGGAGGACAATCCCGACGAGCGGCGAATCTTCTCGGAGTACCTGCGGTTCGTCGGAGTGCGGATCCTGGAGGCCGCCGACGGCGACCAGGGCCTCCGCAGGGCGCGGGAGCACCATCCGACGCTGATCCTGCTGGACCTCTCGATGCCCGTGATGGACGGCTGGACGGTGATTCGCCAGCTGAAGCTGGACCGGGCGACCGCGCCGATCCCGGTGCTCGCGATCACGGCCCATCACATGCCGTACACGCGGCTGGAGGCGGCCGGCTTCTGCGGTTACCTCGAGAAGCCGCTCGCGCCGTACCGGGTCCTGGAGGAGGTCGAACGGTGCATCGGTCCGATCGACCGGACGGCGCTGGAGCGGACGGACACGGGCCGCCGCGGACGCGACGCCGACACGTGGGACGGGCCTCGCTCCCGCCGCGAGTCGGACCTGCACGGGTTCGAGCGGTACGCCGCCGACGGGCGCCTCTTCCCCTCCCGAGCGGAGGAGGACCGGCGAGGCGGAGATCGCCGCCGGTACGACAGAGACGAGAGAAGGGATGGAAGATAGGCGGGGCCGGGCGCCCGAAGCCGATCCACCGTGTGCCCCCACCTACGTCACCGAGCGGGCCCATGACCCTCACCTGCACGCACCTCGACCAGATCCGCGACGTCACGCCCCGCACTCCCGAAGGGTGCGAGGAGTGTCTCCGGAGCGGCGACTCGTGGGTTCACCTCCGGCTCTGCCTGACCTGCGGCCACGTCGGGTGCTGCGACTCGTCACCCAACCGGCACGCTACCAAGCACTTCCATGCCACCGGGCACCCGGTTGTCCGCTCCTTCCAGCCGGGTGAGGACTGGCGGTGGTGCTACGTGGACGAGGTGATGGTCTGAGGCGGTAGCGCGGGGAGCCAGAGCGTGAAGCAGGAGCCCTGGCCGAAGTGGCTGCGGACGGTCAGGTCGCCGCCCATGATCCGGGCCAGCCTGCGGCTGATCGTGAGTCCGAGCCCCGTCCCGCCCTCGGGCCGGGTGTGGCCCGCTTCGACCTGGACGAACGGCTCGAAGATCCGGGCGAAGTGCTCCGGCCGGAGGCCGATGCCGGTGTCCTCGACCTCGATGCCGACGCACGGTCCCACCCCGGCCAGCGGCGCGTCGGCGGGCGCCGCCGCGTAGAAGCGGCACCGGCTCGTCACGCGGCCGCCGGGCTTCGTGAACTTGACGGCGTTCGAGAGCAGGTTGACCAGGATCTGCCGCACCCGGTCCTCGTCTCCCAGATACCGCACGTCCCCCTGGCACGAGAAGTCCTCCTCCACGTCGATCCCCTTGGCGTGCGCCTGAGGGAGGATCATGTGTACCGCGTCGTGGGCCGTCGCGCGCAGCAGCGCCGGCGCACGGACGACCGTCATGCTGCCCGCCTCGATCTTCGACAGGTCCAAGATCTCGTTGACGAGCCCCACCAGGTGGACGCTGCTCGTCCGGATCCGCTCCACGTAGGACCGCTGGCGTTCGGAGAGCTCTCCCGTCACCCCCATCGCCAGCAGGTCCGCGTAGCCGGTGATGGCGTTGATGGGAGTGCGGATCTCGTGGCTCATGTTGGCGAGGAACCGGCTCTTGGCCTGGTTGGCGTCCTCCGCCTCCCGCTGGGCGAGGCGCGCCTCCGCGCGGGCCCTCTCGGCATCCGCGCGGGCTGCCTCGCTCTCCCCGAGGAGTCGCTCCACCTGCCGGCGGGCGCGGACGTGGTCGGTGACGTCGGTGCCGTGCGCGACGATACCCGAGCGGGTGCCGTCGGCCTCGACGAGGGGCGCATAGACGAAGTCGAGAAATCGCTCCTCGGGCGGCGCGCCGGGCTCGCGCGAGATGAAGACCGGCACCTCGCGGCCGAGGAAGGGCTCGCCCGTCGCGACGACCTGGTCGAGGATCCGTCCGAAACCCTGGCTCTCCGTCTCGGGAAGCGCCTCGAAGACCGGACGGCCGATCAGCTCGCGGTGGCCCGTGAGCTGGAAGTACGCCTCGTTGGCCAGCTCGAAGACGTACCGGGGTCCGCGCAGGACCGCGAGGAAGGCCGGGGCGGTGTGGAAGACGGATTCGAGTCGACCCCGCTCCACCTCCAGCTCGCGATAGAGGCGCTCCCGTTCCACCTGGAGCCGGCGCACCTCGACCTCCTGCGTCGTCTCCCGCAGGTTGACCAGGACGCCCGCCACGGCCCCACCCTCGTCGCGAATGGGACTGTAGGAGAGTGTGAGATAGACCGCCTCGACCGACCCGGTGCGGCGCAGGGGGAAGAGCGCATCCTGCTGGGTCACCGTCTCCCCGGCGAAGACCCGCTCGAAGATCGGCCCGTTGATCTGCCACACCTCCGGCCAGATCTCGCGGTTCCCGTGGCCCAGCGCCGCCGGGTGCTTGCCACGAATCACGTCGGCGTAGGCGTCGTTGTAGATCTGGATCAGCTCGGGCCCCCAGAGCACGATGCCCGGCAGCCCGGAGCAGAGAGTGATCTGCGCGGCGGTGCGCAGGCTCTGGGGCCACTGGTCGACGGGACCCAGTGGAGTGGCGGCCCAGTCGAACGCGCGACACAGGTCGCTCATCCGGCCGCCCCCGGCGAAGACGAGATCGGCCGCAGCGGAGTAGCCCGAGGAGGGCGGCGATACGGCCCCGGAGAGATCCTTCATCGATACACGGAGAGGCGAGTGGGCGAGGGTCGTGGTTCCCGAACGCAGGACCAGGGGAGGAACGACACGCCCCGGGGCACCACCGGCTCCGTACTCGCTCGTCGGAAGGGGCGGCGCGCCGCGAGGTATGCGGCGGGGAGCGCAAGTAGCAGGCCGGCGGACGGACCGGGCGGCCCGCTAACGCGCGCCGATGAGGGTGGTGAAGCTCGTCGGACGGAGCGTGAGCTTCGCCGTCCCCCCGGAGACCGGGATCCGCGGCAGCTCCTCCATCCCGCGACTGCCGTCGGTGACGAAGGCACGCAGCTCGTCGATGCCGGCGGGGAGGCCGGTGAGCGTGGCCGGCCGGGCGGCGCCGCGGTTGACGACGTGCACCGCGTACTCGCCCCGGGCGATCTCGCCGAAGGCCGCGCAGGAGAGATTCGCGTCGCCGCAACGGATCGGCAGCGCGAAGGCGCCGGCGGGGGTGGAGGCGAGCTGCTTCAGGTTCCAGAAGCGCTGCGTGGGGCGCAACGCCGTCGTGTCGCCGAAAACGCCCCCGCCCGCGAGCACCGAGTAGTCGCCCGTGAGCTGCCACTGCAGGATCGACTCCGGCTCGGCGATGGCGAGGATGCGCGTGTAGAGGTCGATCTCCTGCAACGCGAAGGAGGGTTCCTGGAAGATCTCCGGGTACCGCCACGCGCCCGCGTCGGTGCTCCCCTCCCCCACCAGCAGCGGCACGTTCAGCTTCCTCGCCGCGCTGCCCCAGAAGGAGAGCAGGTCGTCGCTCCAGCCCCGCCAGGAGTGGAAGGAGACCGCGCCGATGTACGGGAGCGCGGACGCGTCCGCGAGGGCGGGAGCGATGAAGGCGGTCGGGGTCGCGTCGGAGGTGTCACCCAGGAGCATCTTCGTGGAGAGCCCGTGCGCGGCAAGGTAGGCGCCGAGCCCCTTGATGAAGGCCAGGTGCTCCTCCGGCGTCTGGCGCACGTCGATCCCGAGGTCCGATTCGTTGAACGAGAAGAGCGCGGCCTCCACGCCGTAGTACCGCTTCAGGTAGAGGAGGTAGGAGGTGATGGAGGCGTAGATCTCCTCCATCTTCTCCGGGTTCAGCGGCCGTCCCCGTGCTCCCTCCGGCTGCTCGCCGCCGGTCACGGCCCAGTCGGGCGGAAACCAGCAGCTGACGATGACCGGGATCCGGCGCGCGGCCAGCTTCCGCGCCATCTCCATCGCCTGGCGCACCCGGGGGTCGAGGTCGGCCGTGTCGCTCGCGGCGGGGTCGGAATGCTCCTCGGGCTGCCACGAGCGCCACGGGAACTCGACGCGCCCCCACGCCACCCGGAGGTTCTCCAGGTTGTAGTCCACCACGGCGGTGTCGACCGCCGGGTTCTGGATGCGGAAGTTGCCGCCCAGCCCGTCGAAGGCGCGGCCGGGGTGCGCGGCGTCCAGCGCGAGCACCACCGGGCCGTGGTCGATCTCGCCCGAGGCCGCGAGGCCGAAGCGAACCTCCGCGGCGCGACCCTTCGCCGAGTGCCCGGTGAGGATGGGAACGAGCACCTGGACGCCGTAGCGACCCGGCCGGTCGTCCGGCCGGACGACGACCTGTGTGGGTGCCGGGAAGGAGACGACGAGACGGTCCCTCGCCGAGGCGAAGCTCACCCCCCGCCCCACGCCGCGGAGGTACTCGCCACCCTTCCCCGCCGGCGCCGCGCCCAGCGGAGCCCGAGCCGTGCGCCCCGACGCCGCGCCCGTGAGCTGGACCGTTCCACCACCGTACCCGGACCTCGGAAGGTAGAGGCAGAGGTAACCGCCGGTGTCGGTGGCGACGCTGTCGGCCGCGAAGCGCACGTCCACGGTGGCGGCGCCGGGGCCGGTGTCGTCGACGACCTCGGTGAAGGAGAGCGACCCCAGGCGGGACGTCACCGTGCGGCGATCTCCCTGGCGGGAGAAGTGGGGCAACTGGCGCTCTTTGGCGGTACGGGCGACCTCGTGCCCGTCCGGCGCGATGGCGCAGAGGTCGCTCTCGAACGGCATCCGCTGCCCCTCCACGCGGATCCCGTCGATGCTCCCCCACGCCATGACCTCGGCCTGGCCGAGGGCGGGACCGGCGGAGGCTCCCAGCGCGCACGCGCACAACAGCGCGGATCTCAGGATGCGGTTCATTCTCGCTCTGGCAGAGGTGGTCGCCGACCGGGGCGGCGGAAGGGAGCGGACGGCCGCTCACATCTTCAGGTCCTCCAGGAACTCCGAGGGGAGATCTCCGCTGGTCACCAGGAGGTGGTCGCGCGCACGAGTGCAGGCCACGTGCAGCAGGTGCCGCTCGGTGTTGTAGACCTCCTCCAGGTCCGCCTCGTCAGTGACCATCTCGATCCTCTGCTGCGAGGGGATCACCTCGTCGTCGCACGCCATCACGACCACCGCGCGGAACTCCAGCCCCTCCGCCAGGTGCATGGGGCCCACGGTCGCATGGCCGCCACCGGTGTCCACCTTCTCGTCCAGAACCCGGTGCGGAAGGCCGGCCGCCTCGGCCGCAGCCACTGCACGGGCCAGCTCTCGTTCGGATCGCACGAAGGTACCGCCACCGGCAAGATGATTGTAGGGACGCCTCACTTTGAACAGGAACGGAGCGCCTGGCTCCGGATTGACAAACGGTGGTGTCCCACTCGGTTGCCGAAGGTTCACCTCGTCCACATCGATACGGCTCAGGAAAGAAAACCAATCGTCACCAGTTACTCCGAGCCAGGATCTCATCGCTTCCTCGCGTCTTGCGCGCCCTCTACGTCATGGCGGATGGTCTCGACGGTTTTTCCTGCCGCAGTCGATCTCGGTGCCATTTTGATTCAGGTCAGGATTCTTCGGCCGCGGCCAGGTCCAGGTCCGCGGCCACGGCCGCGAGTCGGCGGTCGCGGGTCCACAGGCGGGCGGTCCCGGTGAGTGCCACGGACGCGAGCAGATGAACGTCGACATAGCCGATGCCACGGCCCATGAGCGAACGCCGCTCGATGAACTCCATCGCTTCGGCATCCGTGGCAGTTGGAACGGCCGGAAGGTTCTCCAGGAGCTCCAGCGTCTCGCGCCTACGCCGCAGGTTGCCGCACGCCAGTTCGCCCACCACGAACGGGTGCATCAGCACCACACCGCCGTCCAGCGCGGCGGCCAGCGCCGGATCGGTCTCGCGGAAGTGATCGATCCAGACGGAGGTGTCGACGAGAATCACGAAGGCTCCGATCGCCGTCGCGGGATTGGCTGCAACTGCGGCTGGCTACCGCCCAGACGGGACAGGCGCCGCGCGCTCTCCCGCTCGATGAGTGCTCGTAGGCCCTCACGGATGAGCGCGGTACGCTCCTTCGTTCCTGTCAGGCGCTGGGCCTCCTCCAGTAGATCGTCGTCGAGGTTGATCGTCGTGCGCATCGTGGTATCCTCCTGTTGGTGTGCACGAAACGTACATCATTTGATGCTAGATGTCATGCTCACCACGTCACCCGCCGCCTCGTCGATCATCCGGTCGAACGCCTCCTGCACCTTCGCCTCGAAGTCGGCCTCGATCTGGTAGACCTCGGTGAGCTCCGCGAAGGCCCGGCGGCCCCGCGTGCCGAGGTGGTTCACGCCGGGCAGCCAGTAGGTCTCCATCGTGGACTTCTCTTCCTTCGCGTCTCGCGTCGGTAGCCCTTGCTCTCGACCACGAGGTTGAGCAGGTCGTCCTCGCCATGGCCGTCGTCCACCCGCACGATGAAGTCGGGACGGTAGATGCGCACTTCTGAGCCGTAGCGGTACGGGACTTCGAAGCCGAGGTTGTGGTTCTTCACGTACGAGTGCACCCGCGGGTGGCTCTCCGCCACGGGCACCCGCGGCAGCCTTCTCGTCTCCCTTGAGGTCCTCGTCCTCGTGTGTACCGGGGCGTTCGCGGTAGCAGTGGTGCGCCGCGTCGTTCAGCACGAGGATGTTCGTCATCCCCATGAGACCGGGCATCACCCGCTGGATCATCTGCCCCTCGGTCTCCAGCGTGTTCAACGCCTCCCCATTGCGCCCCTGCAGGAGCAGCCGCCCGCCCTTCGAGAGCGAGATGCGCTCGCGCAGCCTGAAGGCGTGATAGTTGGTGATGACGATCTCTGCCCGGTTCACGTCCTCCAGCATGTCCGCAGGGACGAGCTCGCGGCTCTGGTAGTAGCCGTCCGGGTCGTTGGGCTGGAGGAGCCGCGCGGTCTCGGGCGTCACCATCCACGAGCCCGGTGGGAGCGCGCGCTACTGGTCCACCTGCGCGCGCAGCTCGTTGATGACGGCGCTGGCGGACTCGTACGCCTGCTCCGCGGTCGAGAGCCCGAGCCCCTCGTCGAAGACCATCGTCTGCTGCTGCGCGGATCCGCCCTTACGCTTCTTCGGCTCCGGAATGGGCGTCACGAACTCCGCGCGGCGGCGCTGCTCGATGATTCGCTGCGTCGGCTGACCATCCCCGTCCAGCTCCCGGTGCCGGGAAGGGTACTCGTAAGGGGAGTTGAGGATGGGTCGCTCGAAGAAGCGGCTGTCCATTACACGTCGATCGGGTCTACAACAGGGCTTTGCGGTGTAGCCGCTGCGTCGCAGGGCGGCTCACGAAGGCCAGCGGAGGGAGGCTCCAGGGCGGAGCCATAGCAGTTGGGAGGGTGCCGGCGAGTCGAACACGGCGTCGCCTCCGTGGCGCCCGCCAACTAGATACCCGCTGGAGGCGGGCGCAAGGGAACACTCAGATGTTTTCGACCCAGAGGCCACGGCCCGAGGGGATTCTACCGCCGCGGCCCGTCGCCACACCGCATCCGCCGCCACGGTGGGAATGCTCAGAACTCCCCGCCCACCTCCCGCGCCTCCACGTAGAAGTCCGGGTCCACCCGGAACTCCGACGGCGAGCCGAGCCGCACGCCCGCCGTCTGCCACTCCGCGGTAGGGTGCAGCCACGAGTAGGTGCCGGGGGCGAGCGTAGCCTTCACCGGCATGTCGAAGCCCGGCACGACGTTCGTCCAGCGGTACCAGAGCGTCGGGCCCTGGACGCGGTACTCGAGCACCGGGATGCGGGTGGTGGTGAGGTACTGCTCGAAGACCCGGCCCAGGTCGACCCCCGCGTGCTCGCTGATGTAACGCTCGACCTGTTGGCCGGTGACGGTCCGGTGGCGGAAGGTGGACTGCAGCCCGCGGAGGATGCCGCGCCAGCGATCGTCGTCGTCGACGATCTGCCGGATGGTGTGCAGCACGTTCCCGCCCTTGTAGTACATGTCGCCCGAGCCCTCGTCGTTCACTCCGTAGTGCCCGACGATGGGCCGGTCGTTGCGCACGTTCTTCCGGTTGCCGATGACGTAGCGCGCCCCCGCCGCCTTCCCGTGCCGGCACTCCTCGAAGAGCCCCTCGGCGTAGTTGGCGAAGGCCTCGTGCACCCACATATCGGCGGCGTCGCGCGCGGTGATGCTGTTGCCCCACCACTCGTGCGCGCTCTCGTGGACGATGATGAAGTCCCATGCCAGCCCGAGGCCGGTGTGCGAGAGGTCGCGCCCGTCGTAGCCGTTGCGGTAGTGGTTGCCGTACCCCACAGCACTCTGGTGCTCCATTCCCAGGTACGGCGTCTCCACGAGCTTGTAGCCGTCGGGGTACCAGGGGAACGGGCCGAACCAGTGCTCGAAGCAGGCGAGCATCGGCTTCACCTGCGCGAACTGCCGCCTCGCCTCGGTCTCATGGTGGGCCAGCGGCCAGAAGTCGAGCGTCAGGCGCCCGCCCTCCCCGTCGTAGACCTCGCCGAAGTGGACGTAGTCGCCCGCATTCACGGCGATGTCGTAGTTGTTGATGGGGCTCGAGACGAACCACTCGTAGGTGGTGGTGCCGTCGCCGTTCGCCACCGTACGCCGCAGCCGGCCGTTGCTGACGTCCACCATGGGGTCGGGCACGGTGATGGCGACGCGCTGGCTGTCGGGCTCGTCCGCGCGAGTGTCCTTGTTCGGCCACCAGGCGCTCGCGCCCACGTCCTCGACCGCGGTGGCGACCCACGGCGCGCCGGCGCTGTCGCGCGCCCAGACGAAGCCGCCGTCCCAGGGCGGCTTCTTCGCCACGATCGGCTTCCCGTGGTAGTACGCCGTCACCGTGCGCAGCGACCCGGCGGGCTGGGGGTCCGCGAGCGTGACGAAGAACGCGTTCCCGTCACGCCGGTACCGTAGCCGCCGTCCATCCTGGATCACGCTGTCCATCTCCAGCGGCCGCATGAGGTCGACCTGCATCACCCGGGCGGGGTGCAGGACGCGGTAGGTGATGCCGTTGTGGCCGGCGATGCTGCTGTCGGCGGGAGAGACGCGCAGGTGGAGGTCGTAGAAGGCGACGTCCCACCACGCGCGCTCCGGCGTGATGGAGCCGCGCAGGGTGTCGGCGCGGGTGAAGGTCGTGGTGTCCTGCGCGCTCGCGCGGGCGAGCGGCGCGAGCGCCAGGAGGCCGATCAGCAGGAGGTGCGGAGATCGACGACTCCGCAGACTCACTGCGTGATCTCCTGACTCCCCGGGTGCAGCGCCACGCGCCGACCGTTCCACTCGAAGCTCCCGGTGACGCCCGGGGGGAGCGTCACCCGCGCTCGAATCCCGCGAGCGCCGACGCGCGCCAGCGAGACGTCGACGTCGCCCGCCGGCAGCGGGACGCGCCCCTCCGCGCGCCGGAGCGGGCCCAGCGCGGGGGCGACGAGCACGGTGCAGAAGCCGGGCGAGGCCGGGCGTACGCCGAGCACCGTGGCGAGCAGGCCGTAGTTGGGATGCGCGCTCCAGGCGTGCGTGTCCGACCTCGTGGGCTCAGGGTTCTCCGGCGTCGAGGTGAGGCCGAGCGCGAGCATGCGGTGCCAGGGCGCCAGCTGCTCGACGTAGCGATCGGCGAGCCCCGCCTTGCGAAGCGCCTCGAAGAGATACCAGCTGAAGTAGTAGGTGGCCTGCGTGAGGGTGCCGTCGCCGAGGACGCGCTCCATCACCGCGCGCTGGTCCGCCGCGGGGACCGCGTCGGCGAGGATGGCGAGCACGTTCGTCTGCTGGCTGAACGACGCCGAGTCGGGGCGGTCGCGGAAGAGGCCCCGCGCCGGGTCCCAGGCCCGCGCGCGGACGGCGCGGACCATCGAGTCGGCGCGCGCGCGATAGGCCGCGCCCACCGCGGGCGTCCCCACGCCCTCCTCCATCGCGGCGGCGCGACGGAGCGCGTAGGCGTAGAGGAGGCTGATCGCCGTCGAGTGCCCGTCGTCGGCGCCGGGCGGCACCCCGCGCGGCCATTCGGGGGCCCAGTCGAGGTAGTTCCAGTACGGCATCGGGCCGAGCATCCCCGTGGAGTCCACGTGGCGGCCGTACCAGTCCAGGACGGTGCGCACGCCCGGGAGCATGCGTCGCACGAAGGCCGTGTCGTCGCGGTGCATGTAGTAGTCGTGCACCATCGCGACGTAGATCAGCGAGAACGGCGGGATCAGCTGCCGCAGCGCCGACGGGTAGCGGCTCGCCGTGATCCCCTCGGGGATGCGCGAGTCGTCGAAGTGCTCGATCGCCTGCCGCATCAGCCGGTCGTCGCCGGCGACGTAGAGCGAGATCAGCGCCTGGATGCGCGTATCGCCGACGTACTGGAGCTGCTCGTAGTACGGCGTGTCCATGTACGTCTCGAACGCGCCGATGCGCGCGCCGTTCCAGTCCATCGCCCAGACGCTGTCGATCCACGCCAGGTTGCTGGTGAAGTGGCCGCGCTCGTGGAAGGGGTAGGCGGTGAAGACGCCGTGCAGGTCGCGGATGCGCAGCGGCTCGTCGCCCGTCTCGACGTCCATCTGCACGTAGCGGAAGGAGCGCCAGTAGAGCGGCTGGAAGCGGCGGTTCTCGCCGGACGGGCGGAAGACGTCGCGTACCCCGCGGATGGTGCGCCCCTCGACGTCGTTGCGGTTACCCTTCCTGCCCTGCGCGTCGATGAGCGCCTCGGCATAGGTGAGCGTCACCGTGCTCCCGGCGCCGCCGCTCGTCTCGAGCACCGGGTAGGCGTCGGTGGTGTGCCCCTGGTCGAGGAGGACGGAGGCTGCGGTGTGCGCCGGGATGACGAGATCGCCCGCCCCGCGCAGGAAGGCGTCGCCGGGCGCGACGCCCGTCGCGCGACGCACGCGCCGCAGCCGCTGCACCCTCTCCTCCATCGGCGGGATGTCGCGCGGCTGGAGCTGCCACCCGACCACCTCGCCCGTCCCGCCGTCGCCGGGGAGGGCGCCCAGCCGCAGGCGCCCCAGTACCGCGGGGCTACGTCCCTCGGGAACCGCGTACCAGTCGTCGTCGCGGTAATCCAGGCCCTGCCACCCCCACGGCACCCGCGCGGCGTCGACGGAATCGCCCGGAGCGGCGGCGTAGTAGCCGCCGACCCGGGCGTAGGTGACGGGGAGCGGCGCGTAGGCGGAATCGACGCGCAGCTTCCAGCCGGGGCCCGTGTTGACGAGCGCCGCCTCGCGCGGGCCGTCGCCCTGCAGGAGGAAGCCCGTGCGGTAGGACATCTGGGCCACCGGCCGCGCCGCGCCCCAGTTCCAGACGAGCGCCGCGATCACGTTGCGCCCCGCGCGCAGCCACGGCGCGAGGTCCACGGTCTCGTAGCGCCAGTGCGCGACGTCCGAGCGCTGCGGTCCGGAGGAGACCTGCTCGCCGTTCACGAAGAGACGGTAGCGGTTGTCGGCCGAGACGTGCACCACGAAGTGCGCCGGCCGCTCGGGGAGATCGATCGTGCGCCGCGCGTGGAAGACGGTGAACGAGTCGCCCGGCACGCCCGGCGGGGCGATCCAGTCCGCCGAGGGGGCGTCGTGGAAGACCCGCGGCCCCGCGCGCTGTGCGCCCGCCGCGGCGGGGGCGACGAGTGGCAGGGCGGCGAGGAGCGAGAGGGCGATGGGGAGGGCGCGGGAAGAGAGCGGCATCTGGATGTGAGGGAGGTGACAGGGATCCCGGGATGACGGTCGTGGATGGAAGCGGCGTCGCGAGCCGCCGATCGCATCCGCCCCGGAAACGAACCGGCCGGTGCGCGCTCCAGCTACCGAGGCGCGCACCGGCCGGTCCAGAGCCTTCGCTACGAGCGCGCCGTCAGTGCTGGCCCACCGGCCGCGTGGCGGTCCGCTGGAGGCGTAGCGGCGCCGAGATCGGCAGATCGGCCGAGGAGCCGCCGATCCGGATCGTATACGTTCCCGCGTCCGCGCGCCACTGCTTGCCCTGCACATCGTAATACGCCAGCGAGCGCAGGTCGAGCGGGACGGTGACGCGCTGCGTCTGGCCGGGCTGCAGCATCACCCGGACGAAGCCCTTCAGCTCCTTCTCCGGGCGTGGCAGGCGCGCCCCGGCGTCGCTCACGTACACCTCCGCGACCGCGGCGCCGGGGCGCGGGCCGGTGTTCGTCACGTCGAAGCTCACCGTGTAGCGCGGATTCGCCGCCGTGCTCCCGGCGTCGGGGGTAACGGCGGGGTTGGCGTAGCCGAAGGTGGTGTAGGAGAGTCCGTACCCGAAGGGGAAGAGCGGCTGCACGTGGTTATGGTCGTACCCGCGGTAGCCGACGAAGACGCCTTCCCTGTACGGGATCTCGAGCGTACCCGGTGTCGGGTAGTAGCTGTCGTGCACCGGGTTGTCCTCCCACCGCTTCTCGAAGGTCGCGGGCAGGTGGCCGGAGGGATTCACCGCGCCGAAGAGGATCTCGGCGAGCGCGGTGCCGCCGAGCTCGCCCGGGTACCACTCCTGCACGAGCGCCGGCACCCCGTCCAGCCAGCCGGTCATGTCCACCGCGCCGCCGGAGTTGATGACCACGATCGTGTGGGGGTTCGCGGCCGACACCGCGCGGATGAGGGCGTCCTGCCCCGGCGGGAGGCCAAAGGTGCGGTCCCAGCCCTCGCTCTCGCTGTGCGGGTCGAAGCCGACGGCGAGGACCACCGCGTCCGCCCGCTTCGCGAGCTGCAGCGCCGCCGGATCCACCCACGCGCTCTGCGGCACGACGCCCGCGCGCACGAACGGGCCGCCGAAGCCGCCGGCCGAGTGGTACTCCAGCACGATCTTGTGCGGCGTGGCGTCGAGCTGGACGGTGGCCTCGCCGACCATCGCCGTGGCCGCGTCCCAGCTGTCGATCACCTTCTTCCCGTCCACGAAGAGCCGGGCCCCGCTCCCGCCGAAGCCGCCCTGCTGCACGAAGAAGTCCTGCGGACCGGCGGCCTTCGGCGTGTAGTAGCCGGTCCATCGCATTCCCGGCGCGGACTGCGCGCCGCCCGTCGCGGAGACGTCGAGGCCCCCTTCGTCCGAGAAGAGCGCAGCGAGGTCGAAGGGTCGACCGATGGAGATGGCGCGCTCGACGCGCGTCGCCGTCGGCGCGCCGGTGAGATCGGCGTTCCCGAAGCTCTCGAGGGTGACGCCGGGCTTCCCGCCGCTCGGCGCGGTGGTGAACGGGCTCATGGCGGCGGCGCGAGCGAGGGACGGGATCCCGCGCGCGTTCAGCACCCTCGCGCCGGTGCCGAGGAAGTCGCTGATGCCCTCGAGCGTGCTCACCGCGTGGAACGGCGGCACCGTCGCGCTCCCACCGCCGAGGATGACCGCCGGGTCGGCGTTCGGGCCGATCACCGCCACCGTCTTCACGCGATCCCGGTCGAGCGGGAGGAGGCTCCCGTCGTTCTTGAGGAGCACCATCGCCTCCCGCGCGCCCTGCAGCGCAGCGGCGCGACCCTCCTGGTTGTAGCGCGGGATCGAGGGGTCGCTCAGGGGCCGGTCGAGCCAGCCGAAGCGTACCTCGTTGCGGAGCAGCCGGCGCACCTTGTCGTCGATCGTCGCCTGGGTCACCGCGCCGGATTTCAGGAGCGCGCGGAGGGAGTCCGGGTCGAAGTGTCGCGGGCCCGGCATCTCGAGGTCGGTCCCGCCGTTGGCCGCGCCCAGCGCGGAGTGCACGGCGCCCCAGTCCGACATCATCACCCCCCGGAAGCCCCACTCGCCCTTCGCGACGTCGGTGAGCAGACGCCGGTTGGCGGTCATGTACGTCCCGTTCGTGAGGTTGTACGACGGCATGATCGCCCCGACGTCGGCCTCCTTCACCGCCGCCTCGTAGGCGGGAAGGTAGATCTCGCGCAGGGCGCGCTCGTCGATTCGCGAGTCGCTGGTGTTGCGCGCGAACTCCGAGTTGTTGCCCATGAAGTGCTTGATCGTCGCGCTCACGCCCTGTGATTGCAGGCCACGGATGTAGCCCACCGCCATGCGCGAGGCGAGCCACGGGTCCTCGCCGAAGTACTCGAAGTTTCGACCGTTCTGCGGGGCCCGGTAGATGTCGACGGCCGGGCCGAGCGAGTACTGCTTCCCGCGGGCCCGCGCATCGCGCCCGACCTGCGCACCGATGCGCTCGGCGAGCGCCGTATCCCACGTCGCGGCCAGACCGATCCCGCCCGGGTAGACCGTGCTCGGCCCGTCCGCGCGCACGCCGAAGGGGCTGTCGGCGGTGCCCAGCACGGGGAGCCCGACGCGCGCGTTGCCCGGGACGTCGAAGAAGTTCACGCCGCCGAGCAGCGCGAGCTTCTCGTCCGCGGTGAGCTTCGCCATCAGCGAGTCCACGCGGCGCTCGACCGCCGGATCGTTCGAGCTCGCGGGGGCCCACGCCGCCTGCGCACCGGCGACTGCCGCCTGCGCACCGGCCAGCCCCGCCACCGCCGCGGCGACCACGGCGATCCGCCGACCCCTCCCACCGAAATTGCTCATCCGAATGACGATTCAGGGTTGAAAACGAGAAGCGGCCGGACGGTGCCGGCCGCTCGCGATCACGGCTTCGCCGGCGCCGGGACGGCGGTGAAGTCGCCACTCACGTCGTAGGGCTGCACGTCCACCGTCCCCTTGATCTCCGCGGGCGAATCGAGCGTGCCGGTGTAGACGATCGTCAGCGCCTCGCCCTGATAGTCACCGCCGTGCCGGAAGGTGATCTTCCCGTCCTTCAGCTCGCCGGTGAGATCGTAGCTCTTGTCGGATGCAGCGCTCGTGCAGCTCCCCTTCAGCGAGGAGCCCTCCTGCGTGATCGTGCAGACCTCGTTCAGCGGGTTCCCCATCACGTCGCCCTTGATCTGCCAGGTGCCGGCGACGGAATCGGCGGCAGGCGCGGCGTGCAGCACGGTCAGGAGGGCCAGGGCCAGCAGCATGATCGGGTTCTCCCCGGTGGGGGCGTGGGCTGCCCCGAGGCGGTCGCTCCGTCGGCTGCGAGGCGATTGCGCCGGGTGGCCCGCGCCATTAGGTTGGCGGGACAGGGCTGAATGAACGATCGTTCAGCGCCCCGCGCGCAGTATGTGCGCGGACGTGCGGGCTGTCAAGCTTCCTGCTCTCCACCCGTACTCCGGCCCGATGACCCCCACCGCTGCCCCGGCCGCTCGGCGGAGCGCGGACAAGCGAGAGGCGATCCTCGCCGCCACGCTGCGCCTCGTCGCCCGCTCCGGCCTGCACAACGCTCCCATGTCCGCGATCGCACGCGAGGCGGGCGTCGCGGTGGGCACCGCGTACCTTTACTTTGACGGCAAGGACGCGCTGATCAACTCGCTCTACCTCGCGGTGGTCCGGGAGCGCGACGCGACGGCGCTGCCGGACGTGGACGCCGCGCTCCCCGCGGAGGAGCAGCTGTGGGCGTCCTGGTCGCGCTACACGCACTGGCACCTGGAGCACCGCGACGCGGCGAACTTCATCCAGCAGTGCGAGGCCTCGGGGATCCTGACGGAAGAGACCCGCGCCCGGCAGATGGAGATCCGGGAAGCGGGGGTGGAGAGCTTCGTCGACAGCGTGCGGCGGGGAGTGCTCCGGGAGCTTCCGGTCGAGGTCTTCTACGCGCTCTACACGGGGCCGATCCTCGTCCTCTCGCACATGCAGGACAAGCGGGAGATCGAGATCACGGACGAGGTACTGCGGCAGACGTTCGGGGGTGTCTGCCGGAGCGTGCTGCGGGGTGGTGGGTGAGGAGGGGGCCGGACCGGTTCGTGCTCCGAGAATGAGGTGGCACCGGGCCGTTCCGGGCGGCGAACGGAGAGCCCGCAAGCAGTAGTGGATCGTGGCGAGACCGACCCGGGACGTTTTCCCCACGGCCCCCGCATTTCGTGACGGTCACGACGAAGACTTCCCACCTCGCGAGCGCGCTCGCTCGCCGACGGGGCGACCGTGCCGGCGCGGATCGCCCCGCTCGCGCGTGGCCGGATCACGGAATCCTCTCGTTCTTCGTCTTCCTGTGGGCGGGGAACTTCGTGCTCGCGGAGCTCGCGCTCCGCGAGATGACGCCCATCGCCTTCAGCGCGGCGCGACTCGTTGCGGGGGCCGCGTCGATGCTGCTCCTGCTCCACCTCCAGACGCGGCTGGCCACCCGGCGTGACGGCCGAGCCCACACCCTTTTCCACTCCATCCGACGCGAGGACTGGCCGAGGCTGCTGCTGGTCTCCGTGCTGGGTGCCACGCTGGCGCCCTGGTTGGGCATCGAGGGCCTGAAGCTGACGGACAGCGGCCGGGCCTCTCTGTGGCTGGCGCTCGGGCCCGTCCTCAGCTACGGCGTCGGCTACCTGTGGAGGACCGAGCGAATCGGCTGGGTCGGCCTGCTGGGGACCGTCCTGGCGGGCCTCGGGACCCTCGCACTCGCCGTCGACGGCCTGCGCACCGGCGGCACGCTCGAGACGGGCGACCTCCTCCTCTTCCTCTCGCTCCTGCTGACCGTCGTCGAACTGCACCTGGCACGGCCGCTGGTCGCCCGATACGGCGCCACGTTCACCGCCGCCTCGCGCACCGCGCTCGGCGGGTTCCTCTACCTGCTGATCGCCTCACCCGCCATGGCGCGCGTCGCGTGGGGCGGACTGAGCGGCTGGACGTGGATCGCCATCCTGCTGGGCGGCAGCGTGGGCGTGGGCGTGGGCCAGTGGGCCAAGCTCCACGCGATCACCGCGCTCGGCCCCACCCGCGTGATCCTCTACGGCGACCTCGTCCCGCTGGCGACGGTCGCCCTCGCGTGGCTGGCGCTCGGCAACCGGCCGTCGTCGCTGGAAGTCGCGGCCGGCGGGCTGATCGTGCTGGGCTCGATGTGCCTGCAGGTGCTCGATCCCGCGTCGAGGCCGGCCGCGATCACGGGGGCGGCGGACGCGGGAACGGCGCCGGGAGTCGCGGAAGCCGCGATGGACGACCTGTAGCCGCCCTCAAGCGGTCGGGTCGAGAGGCCGAAGCTTCTCAGATCGGCCCCCGCAGCCGCGCCGCGGAGGCGGGGTCGAACCGGGGGCACGGCGGAGCGGGCACTGGATAGCACATGGCACTTCCCCGCCCCGTGACCTCCCCGTGAACGCTGCCGACCTCCATCGAGGATTCCCACCATGCGAAGACACATCCCCGCGGCCGCGCTGGCCCTGCTCGCCGCCGGGTGCTCGCTCCCGGCGGTCGTCGTGGTGCCCCAGGCGTCGCAGTCCGCCCCGGTCGCGCCCCTGGACGCGCACATCGTCTCCAGCGACCGCGGCATCGACTTCCAGGTCAACCGGCCCGCGCACGTCGCGCTCTTCGAGATCGTGCCGGACTCGCATACCGAGCTGCTGTATCCCTCACCGGAGCCGGGTGGCGTCGACGACTACGTGATCTCGGGCGGCCACGTGCTCCCCGAGGACGAATTCCGCGGCCGGGCACACGGTCGGGCGCACGGGCGCGCCGCCCGTGCGGCCGCGGCTCATCGGGGGGACGCTCCGCGCTATCTCTTCCTCATCGCCTCCGAGCGGCCGCTGCGACTGGAGCAGTTCGGGCCGGCGGGCCCCGGTGCCGAGATCGCCATGGGCAGGGCGAGCTACGCGGCTCACCAGCCCTACGACGCGATGGAGCGCCTGGTGGACCTCACGGCGCAGGGACCACGAGACGACGCGTCCCTGGCGACGGACCTCTACCTGGACTGGCGAAAGACCGGGGGCGACCGCCTGGCGAGCAACGAGGTGACGCTCCGCTGCAACGGGTACGAGCTGTCGGTGCCGGTCCACATCGTCGACACGGTGCGTCAGGAGGTCTGCAGCCCGCCCGTGGCCGACCGCTCGCCCGCCGAGGGCTCGCCCCGGAGCTCGCAGCCGGCGCGCCGGACCGCGCCTCCGCAGGCGACGGACCGCGGCGGCAGCGCGCCGAGCCAGCCGCTGCACCTGCCGACGAGCCGTGGTCCCGAGGTCCTGCCGACGCACCCCGGGAGCCCGGGTGCGGGCGAAGCGGCGAAGGGTCAGAGCGGGCCTCCGCCCGTGAGCAGGACCCGGCCCTCGGTGCCGGCGCGGCCGGAGACCCCCGGAGAGCACAGTCGGCCCGCGAAGCCGGGCAAACCCGAGAAACCCGAGAAACCCGAGAAACCCGGGAAACCCGGGAAACCCGGGAAGCCCGGGAAGCCCGGGAACTCAGCAAAGCCGGACGAGCCGTCCGAGCACGGCAAGCCGTCCGACCCCGGCGAGTCGGCGGCGAACTCGCGCCCGGCCGGGCCGAGGGATGGGGGTAAGCCGGCGCATCCCGGAGAGCAGCAGAAGCCCGCCGCGCAGGCGAAGAAAGGCGACGCGCCCCCCGCGTCGGCGGCCAAGCCGGCCGAGCCGCACGGGAACGGAAACGCGAAGGGAGACGACCGCGGGGGGTCCCAGGCGTCGGCCACGTCGGGGGGCAGCGGGCATTCGAAGTCGGAGAAGCACGGAAGCGCCGGCGAGCACGGCGACTCAGCCGCGTCGCGTAAGGAGGCGAAGCCGGGGAGCGCGCCGGACTCGGCCAACGCGCGCCGAGGTGCTGGTCCCGATGCGTCGGCGCCGCCGGAGCCGTCCGAGAAGGCGGAGCATGGAGGCGGTCGGAGGAAGGGGTAATCGCAGCGCGTCCCGCCGGCTCCCCGCGCGGGCCCGGAGGGCTACCCGGTCGTCACCTGGACGGCGGCCTGGAAGGTCGCGCTGGACACCACGCCCGCCACCGCCGCGCCCAGCCAGGCGGCGCTGTTCAGGTTCACGCGCACCGCCGCGGTATCGTCGGCGGCCAGGTTCAGCTCGACGGGCGCCGTCACCACCAGCGGCTGAGGGAGGTCCACGCGGACGACGGCGCCGGAGCCGCCGATGCCGTCGGTGAGGTCGGCCTCCACGGAGGTGAAGGTGACGCGTACCCGCGGGTAGGCGCCCACCTCTACCTTCCCGGACCCCAGCGTCACCACCTGAGAGGCGGCGATGGGAACGCTGGCGGCGGTCGCCCCGCGGGTGATGGGCACCGCCGCGCCCGTGGCCGTTATCAGCTGCATGCTCGCGACGAGATGGATCGTCCCGGCGCCGATCGCGGCCCCCGCGGGGGCGAGGGCGAAGGAGGGGCCCGCCGGTGTGGCAGCGGCAGAGGAGGAGGTCCCGGCCGGCGCATCCGTGGCCTGGCCCTGCACCCGGGCCGTCTGGCCGCCGGCGAGGAGCTCGTCGCTGCACGCGGCCGCGGTGCAGGCGAGAAAGAGGACGAAGAGGAACTTGGCTCGTCTCATTCCGGTTTCTCCGTTGGTCGATCCCCGTGGCTCGCTTCGCCAGGGGCGGGTTCGGCGGGGAGGGCGGCGAGCGCGTCGCGGGCGCGGGCCGCCTCCACCGGCGTGTCCAGCTCGAGGTAGATCTCCAGCGCGAGCGCGAGGCGCGCCCGCGCCTCCTCCCGCCGTCCCATTGCCGCTTCGAAGCGGCCGTACTCCTCCTGGGTGATCGCCCACTCCAGTCGCGAGCGATCAGGAGTGGCGCACAGCTCCAGTGCCTGCTCGAAGAAGACGAAGCCGTCCTCGTCCCCGCGCTGGCGCGCGACCTCCCCGAGGCCGCGGTAGACGTGGATGAGACGGTGGAGCAGGTGGTGGGAGAGAGCGTCCCGCTCGGCGACGCGCAGCGCCTCCACCGCGTCGGCCGCACGGCCCCGCAGGAGAAGGCACTCGGCGAGGTTGTTGAGGACCGGCACCCGCTGCGTGGCCGTGTCCGCCGCCGCCAGCGCCTGCCGGTAGTCCTCCTCCGCGCCCTGCAGATCCCCCCGCGCCGCCCGCAGCAGACCCCGGGCGTTGAGCACATACGCCGCACCCTCCGTGTCGCCCGAGGCGGCAAGCGTCGCTTCCGCGCGCGCCAGCCACGCCGCACTCTCCTCCAGTCGACCGGCGCGCCGCGTGGCGGCGGACAGATTGCTCTCCAGCTGCCAGAGCTCACGCGAGGCGCCCGCGCCGACCAGGCGGAGGCCCCGCTCGTACCACTCCCCCGCCGCCTCCCACGCCCCGCGCTCCATGTACACGTTGCCCAGCCCCTGACAGGCAACCACGAGCCCGTCGTGGTCCCGCTGCGCCTCCGCCACCTCATATCCCGCACGGTACAGCTCCAGCGCCCGCTCCAGCTCTCCCCGCGCGCGCGCCACCCGGCCCAGTCTCCGCAGCGCCAGCCCCTCCGCGCTGCGGTCGCGCGGCCGCCGCCCCTGCTCCCGCGCTCGCTCGAAGTATTCCTCGGCCGCGTCCAGCCGCCCCGCCGCCTCCTCCGCCTCCCCCGCCGCGACCAGCGCCCGCGCCGCACCCGCATCGTCGCCTCTCGCCGCCGCCGCCACCGCCTCGGCCACGGCCCGGTATACCGCCTCCACCCGCGCGCGGGTCTCCTCGACCAGCTCCGGCACCCGGGCCGCCAGCGCCGCCGCGTCCACGAGCCGCGTGTCCAGCGTCGCATAGGCCGCCGAGGCCGCCCACGCCCTCGTCTCGTCCGGCCGCGAGCCGGCCGCCAGCGCCGCGCGCAACGGGAGCAGATCCTCGAGGTCGGGCAGTAACGAGAGCGCGTCGTCGACACGCAACGCGCGCGGGCTCATCGTGGCATCTCCAGTCCGGGGCCGTGGTCATCGCTCACCCGCCCACCGGCAGGCGGCGTTCCAGGCGCCCGGCGCACGGAAGTGGCGTTCCCCGGCCGTTCCCGCGTCGCGAGCGCCCGCACGGGGACAGCGCGGCGCACCAGTGCGCAGCCGGACGCACCAGAATGGTGCGCGCTCACATCCGCCCTCCGTCCAGACCGTGCTCCCGGAGCTTGCGCGTCACGGTGTTCCGGTGCACCCCCAGCACCTCCGCCGCCCGGCTCACCTGCCCGCCCACGCTCTCGAGCACCCGCGCCAGGTGCAGGCGCTCCACCTCGGCCAGGGGGAGCGTGGGCGAATAGCCCTCCCACGGGCCCGCCGCCCCCGCCGACGCGCGCGGGGCGTCCAGCACCACGTCCGCCCCGCCGATCGTCCCGCCCTGCGCGACGAGCACCGCCCGCTCGATCACGTTGCGCAGCTCGCGCACGTTCCCCGGCCACGGATGCGCCTCGAGCCGCGCGAGCGCACCCTCGCCCAGATACCGCACGTCGCGCCCGTACTCCGCCGCGAAGCGCGCGGCGTAGTGCAGCGCCAGCGCCCGCACGTCGCCGGGCCGCTCCCGCAACGGTGCCAGGTTCAGTCGCACTACCGCCAGCCGGTAGTAGAGATCCTCCCGGAACTCGCCCGCCCCCATCCGCGCCTCCAGATCGCGGTGCGTCGCCGCCACCACCCGAACATCCACGCGGATCCGCTCCTCACCCCCCAGCCGCTCGATCTCCCGCTCCTGCAGCGCGCGGAGGATCTTCGCCTGCAACACCAGGCTCATGTCCCCGATCTCGTCCAGGAAGAGCGTCCCCCGATTCGCACGCTCGAAGCGCCCCACCTTCCGCGCCACCGCCCCCGTGAACGCCCCGCGCTCGTGCCCGAAGAGCTCGCTCTCCAGCAGGTCCTCGGGAATCGCCGCGCAGTTCACCGCCACGAACTCCGCGCCCGCCCGCCCGCTCGCGGCGTGGATCGCCCGCGCCACCAGCTCCTTTCCGGTACCCGACTCCCCCGTGATCAGAACCGTCGCAGGGCTCCCCGCGACCCGGCCCACCGTCTTGAACACCTCCAGCAGGCTCGGGCTGCTCCCCACCAGCTCCCTCCCCTGCCCCACCTCCGGCAGCGCCACCCTCCCCTCCCGCACGCTCCCCGCGAACACCCTCGCCACCGCCTCCACCTCCAGCGGGAGCGTCAGCACCTCGGCCAATCCACGCCGCGTCGCCTCCAGCACCAGATCCGGGGTGGGGTGCGCCGCCACCACCATCACCCGCCCGGCCCGCTCCTCCTCCGAGATCCGGACCGCGAGCGCCAGGTCCGCCCCCGGCAATTCCAGCGAGAGCAGCGTCGCCCGCCAGCGCTCCTCCGCCAGCGCCTGCAGCCCCCCCGTCAGCGTCGTCTCCACGCGCAGCCGCGTCCCCGCGCCCAGCGCCGCGCGGAGCACGCGCTCGCTCCGCGCGTCGGCATCGATCAGCAGTATCGGACCGGCCACGAACCCTCCTGCGCCCTGGTTTGCACCAATGAGTCGCGCCCACTGCACCATAAATGTGCACCGCGATGGCGTCCCTGGCCAGGGGTAGGGGAGAAAATCCAGCATCCGGGCGGAGTTCCGGGCGGGCACCCGGCGTGCCCTGGCGGGGCTCTCGTAGCACGAGCAGGACGCGGTGAACCTCAGCACAGGAGAGTACGAGATGCGGACGATGGCGATGGGCGCCGTGGTGGCGCTGGCGGTGGCGGTGGCGGCGTGTGACGGGAGCACGACCGCGCCTTCGGGCGGCGAGGCGAGGATGCGAGCGGAGGTGAGTGGTACCGATGCCGGTGGCGCCATGGAGCGCTCCAGCGGAACGGCGAGCGACAGCAGCGTCCGGGAGTCGACGGGCCAGGCGCAGGGGGACGTCCAGGTGACGGCGCGCGTCTACGTGTGGTCGAGCGAGAGCGGTTGGGTGGAGCTGACGAACGGCCCGCAGCAGGCGACGGTGGACGCGGCGGGCTCCGGTTCGGCCCAGCTGCTGGGGAGCGCGCAGGTGGCGGCGGGGAGCTACACGCGGGCGCGGGTGGAGTTCGATCGGGTGCAGGCCCGGCTCAGCGGCGGGCTGCAGGTGAGCACGGGACTGCTCGACGGCAGCGTGGCCGTGGACCTGGGAGGGGATGGCCGCGTGGTGGTGGAGAAGCAGATCGCGGTGAATGCGAGCGCGGAGGCCACCACGACACTCGACGTGGTGCTGAACACGAGCGCGTGGCTGTCGCAGGCGGACGCGCAGACGCGGACGGTCGCGGAGTCGTCGTTCGCCGACGCGGTCACCGTGAGCGCGCGCTGAGGGCGCCATGAGCGGGCGCCGTCGAGGGGGCGCGCACGCCGGGGTGGCGGTGCTGCTGGCGCTGGGGGCCGTGCGACCCGCGGGGGCGCAGCAGGCGCGGCTGGGTCTGGCCGTCGGCTGGGTACGCGACGCGTTCGGAGGCGCACACCGGGCGCTCACCCTCTCCCCATCGCTCCTGTGGCGCGGAGGGCGGGGCACCGCGGCGCTGGCGGCGAGCGGCAGCGTGCTGGGCGGGGCGGGCGTGCTGGGGCAGGGAGCAGCGTCCGTGGACGTGGTCGTCCTGCGCGGTGGCCCGTTCGCGCTGGCGCTGGAGATGGGCGGAACCGTGCTGGGCGGGGCGGACGGCGAGAGCATCGACGGGCGGGCATCGCCGCGCCTGCGGCTCGGCGGCGGGGGGTGGGCCGTGGAGGCGGGTCCGCAGGCGGCCGGCGCCGCGCTCCGCACACCGGGCGGGCCGGCGAGGGATCTCTTCCCGTTCGAGCGCGATGGGAGCAGGCGAACGTGGAGCACGCGCGGCGCGGAGGGCGCCGGGGCGACGGCGGCGGTGAGGCGAGGGCCTCTCTCGCTGCGCGGTGAGTGGACGACGCTCCGTGCGGAAGCCGGAGAGTGGCAGGACTGGACCGGGACCGTGGGGGTGGCCCTGGGAGGCTCGTCCTCGCTCAGCGTCACCGCCGGCGCCCGCACCGGGACGGCGGAGGAGGGGTGGTGGAGCGGAGCGGTGGAGCTACCGCTGGGGCCGAGCGTCTCGCTGACCGTGAGCGGTGGCCGGGCGTCCACGGACCCGCTCAGCGGCCGCAGGGCTGCCAGCTTCGGCAGTATCGGGCTCGTCCTCCACTCCCGCCGGCGAGCGACGGCGGCGGCGCCCGCGCCGCCGCCGGTACGCGGAGCGTGGACGCTGCGCGTCCGCGCCCACCGTGGGGCATGCGTGGAGGTGGCGGGCGATTGGAACGGCTGGCGACCACAGCCGCTCCCGGAGCGCTCGTCGGGAGTGTACGCGATTGCGCTCCACCTGGCGCCCGGCGTCCACCGGTTCCTCGTCCGCGTGGACGGGGAGTGGCGCGTCCCGCCGGGCTACGCGACGGAGCCGGACGATTTCGGGAGACGGCGCGCGCTGGTGCGCGTCGCAGCCGGATGAGAAGGAACAACGGGGTCACACAGAGAGTCCGCGCGCGCCCCGGCGGCGGCCGCGCGGCCCATCAACCAGCCGCCACGAGGAGAACGATCATGAAGATGCACATCATCGTCACCAGCATCGCACTCGCTGCGCTCCCGCGTCTCGCCACGGCACAGGCACAGGTCCAGGCGTCCGCCCGGACCTCGGCGTCGGTCGAGGTGAGCGACCGGGTGGCCGCGGCCGGCGATCACCCCGGCGCAACGGGCGCGCGAGCGGACGGGGCGGGATCCGCTGCTCTCCGGGCCGCCGCCGAGGCTCGGCTTCCGGAAGCCCCCATCCGGCAGGTCATCGCCGAGGGCCGGGCGCGCGGCGCGTCCCGCGCGTCCATCGACCAAGCCGCGGCGCGGATGGCGGCACGCCTGAGCACCGCGCGCGCCGCGCTCGACGGGCCGGCGCAGGCCGGACGCGCCGCCACGGACGCGGAGATCGTCGCGGGCGCCCACGCGCTGGCGAGCGGCGCCAGCGGCGCCGACCTCTCGCTCGTGCGGAGCGCCGCTCCGTCATCGCGCTCGCTTGCCGTCTCGCTCCAGGCGCTCGCCCGCCTCGGCGCGAGCGGTGTGGCGCCCGCCCGGGCCGCCGCCGCCCTGGCCGCGCGGCTCCAGGCGGGTGCAAGCGACGCGGCTCTGGCCAGCATGCCCGCCGACGCCGGCGGGACCGCCACCGCCGGCGCGACGCGCGGCCTCCTCGGGGGTGCCGCCGGTGTGGCCGGCGGCGTTGCGGCCGCGACACCGGTCCTGGGCGTCGGCGCTTCCGCGACGGGCGCCCTCACGGGAGGGCTGGGGCACTGAGGCGCCGTTCGGCGGCTCAGTGCGGCCGGATGGAGCCGGCCGCGGTGAGCCGTCCCGCTGCCCGCACCGGGACCCCGACGGTCTACCGCCGTCATTCCGCCCCCCCGGCCCATCGGGCGCACGGCGCTCGTCGGCCGATGGAGACGTGGACGTCGCACCGACTGTTCGCGTGGCGGCCGAGCGCGCATATTGGTCCGCCGGCGACCATCCCTCCCTCCTCCGAACCGTCCGGCCCTCCGATGAAGCCAACCGCCCCCGCGCCTCTCGGGCGTTCTCTCTTCCGGCTCACGCTCGCGTCCGCGCTCGTATGCTCCACCGCGGCCGCCTCCCTCGCCCAGGCGGGTAACCTCGTCACCGGCACCTACTCGACCGGGGCGGCGCACGCGTGGACGGCGCTCCCGAGCGTGCGCCTGGGCGGGGAGCAGAGAGGCCCCGTCGACGTGACGATCGTCGTGGACACCAGCCGGACGCGCCAGCACTACACCGGCATGGGGTTCTCCCTCGACGAGACGAGCGTCTCCAACCTGTGGAAGCTCGATCCGGCCCAGCGCGAGGCGGCCATCCGACTGCTCGTGGACCCGAAGACGGGGGCGGGCTTCAACCGCTTCCGGATCACCATCGGAACGCCGGACCTCGTCGAGCACCTGCCCTTCTTCTCCTACGACGAGGTGCCACCGGGCCAGGAGGACTTCGAGCTGAAGCACTTCACCATCCAGCGCGACGTCGACCACCACATCCTGGACGTCATCCACCTCATCCAGCGCTACAACCCCCACGCGACCTTCTTCGCGTCGGCGTGGAGCGCGCCGGGATGGATGAAGACGAACGACCGCTTCCGGGGCGAGGTCGCGCTGCGGCCGGGGAGCAGCTCCTCGTACTACCAGGTGGGTCGCCTGCGTGACGATTGCATCGACGCCCTCGCGCGCTACTACGTGAAGTTCGTCCAGGCCTACGCCCGGCAGGGGGTGCACGTCGACGCCATCACGCTCCTGAACGAGCCCGGGATCGACGTCGTCTACCCGGCGATGGACATTCCGGTGGAGGAGCAGCAGAAGCTCGCGCTCGCCATCGACCGCGAGTTCCGGGAGGCCGGCCTCGACGCCCAACTCTACGTCCACGACTTCAACTTCTGGGACTGGAAGGACCCCAACAGCACGGCGACGAAGAACTACTACCGGATCTTCGAGGACTCGCCGGACGGCGCGGTGAAAGGGGCACAGGTACGAGCCGCCGCCGATGCGATCGCCTTCCACCCGTACTGGGGCGATCCGGCGGTGATGAAGGAGGCGTACGAGGAGTTCGGCAAGCCGGTACACATGACGGAGACGAGCGACCTCTCTCCGGCCACGGTGCTCGACTACTTGCGGCTCGACGCCAGCTCGTACGTCCTCTGGGCGCAGACCACCGACCAGCACGGTGGGACGCTGCACTGGACGCCGGCGCGTGACAACCACGTCGACTGGGACTCGGTCGCCCGCGTGACCAAGTGGCCGGACCGTCTGGTGACCGTGAACACCGCGACCCGGCGCTTCACCGTGCGCGACGAGCTGTACGGACTGGGCCAGATCGCGCGCTACCTCACGCCCGACTTCGTGCGGGTGGAGTCGAGCGCGACGGCCGACAGCGTACGCAACGTCGTCTTCCACGACCCGGCCGGGCACTACGTCGCGGTGGTAGGAAACGCGGCGCCGGAGCCCCGGGCGGTGCGCGTCGTGGCCGGGAACCGGTCCTTCGTCGAGACGATTCCACCCCGCGCGTACGCCACGCTCCGCTGGCAGGAGTGACCCGTCCCCTCCGGCCCGTCATCCCGTGATCGTGCCTGCCCGAGTGACCCTCCGCACGGAGTAAACGCCCGATGCCGACCCGAACCGGCTCCCTGGCTCGCCCGCTCTTCGTCCTGCTCGTCGCCGTCCTGCCGAGCTGCCTCTGCGTGCCCGCCTCCGCCCAGGCCCCGGGCGCCTCCCGGGCCCATCCGCCGCGGATCTACACGACGCAGCGGCTCGTGGGGCCTCCGCCGAGGATCGACGGGCACCTCACCGACCCGGCCTGGCAGCAGGGGGACTGGGCGGGCCACTACACGCAGCAGAACCCCGTCGAAGGCGGCAAGCCGTCGGAGGAGACCGAGCTCAAGATCCTCTACGACGAGAAGTACATCTACGTCGCGATCCGCGCCTACGACGACATGGAGAAGATCGCCCGCTACGCGGCGCGGAGGGACGCCATCGCGGGCTCGGGCGACATCGTGGGCGTGTGCTTCGACAGCTATTTCGACCATCGGGCGGGCTTCGAGTTCGACATCAGCTCGGCGGGGTCCAAGACCGACCTGGTGCTCAGCAACGAGGGATGGGACGTGACGTGGGACGCGGTCTGGGACGGCAAGGTGGCCTATGAGCCCGACGCGTGGACGGCGGAGTTCCGCATCCCCCTGGGCCAGCTCCGCTACGGCCCTCAGGACGAGCAGGTCTGGGGCATGCACGCCTGGCGCTGGATCGATCGCCTCCAGGAGGAGGACCAGTGGAACCTGATCCCGCGCACGGGGACGGGGCGCCTCTACAACTTCGGCGAGCTGCACGGGATCCGGGGCCTGGGGCCGCGGCGGCGCATCGAGCTGCTGCCCCACGTGGTCGCCCAGGCGGAGTCGCTGCCGCCCGAGGCGGGGAATCCGTACGTCGGCGACACCAGGGGCAAGGCCGCGGTGGGGCTCGATGCCAAGATCGGGCTCAGCTCGAACTTCACCCTCGACGGCGCCGTCAACCCGGACTTCGGGCAGGTGGAAGCGGACCCGTCGGTCGTGAACCTGACCGCCTTCGAGACGTTCTACGAGGAGAAGCGCCCGTTCTTCCTCGAAGGCAAGCGGATCTTCACGCTCGGCCTGCCCGGCAGCGCCGTGGCCGGCGACCAGAGCGGCACGCTCCAGGGCGACCAGATGTTCTACTCGCGGCGCATCGGTGCCGCGCCCACGACCCGGCCCGCGGTCGCGGAGGGTGCGTTCGTTCAGATGCCGGCCGCGACCTCCATCATCAGCGCCGCCAAGGTGACGGGCGAGACGAGAAACGGCCTGTCGGTCGGCCTGCTCCAGAGCGTCACCCGGAACGGGTACGCAGACGTGTCGCTCGACGGGGTCGGGTCGCGCATCCCGGTGGCGCCCACGACGAACTACCTCGTCGGCCGCTTGCAGCAGAACTGGGACGACGGCAACACGATCGCGGGCGGGATGATCACCTCCACGCACCGGTGGCTACCCGGCGACGGCGCCCTGCGCCGGTTGCCGACCGACGCCGTCACCGCCGCCGTGGACGGGACCCGGTTCCTCTCCAACCGCTCGTACGTGGTCGAGGGGAAGCTCTTCTTCAGCCGGCTCACCGGGGACACCGCGGCGATCCTCGCCCTGCAGACCGACCCCGTGCACTACTACCAGCGCCCCGACGCCGACTACCTGGGCGTGAACACCGGCGCCACGTCGCTGCCCGGTCATGGCGGCACGCTGCGCGTGGCGCGCTACGGCAACAGCAAGTGGCTCTGGTCCGAGTCCGCGCGCTGGATGTCGCCGGGGCTCGAGCTGAACGACCTCGGCTACCTGCAGCAGGCGGACGTGATCCTCAACCAGGCCGAGCTGGGGTTCACGGAGACCGAGCCGCGCGGGGCCTTCCGCTCCTACGGGTTCTCCGTCTCGCGCGAGGACAGCTGGGACTTCGGCGCCCTGAAGACCGGGGGCACGACCGGTCTGGACGGGTCGGCCACCTTCCGGAACCTCTGGGGCGTCTCGGGCGATCTGCAGCTCGTCGAGCCGCCCATCGACACGCGCCTCCTGCGCGGCGGCCCGGCCATGAGGACGAGCGGGTTCGTCAGCGCCCGAGCCGGCGTCAACAGTGACCCGTCGAAGCCCGTCAGCGTCTCGCTGTCCGCGGAGCGTCACTTCGCGTTCGAGGGCGGCGGCAGCGACGCGGTGGTGAGCACGGAGGTCGGCCTGCGACCGGCGGGCGCCCTCAACCTCTCCACGAACGCCTTCTGGGAGCACAACGTCGACGACCTGCAGTACGTGACGACGGCACGGGCCGGCGGCACGGACAGGTACCTGCTCGGGCGCCTCGACCAGCGGACGCTGGGGCTCACCTTCCGGGCCAACTACGTCATCACCCCCGACCTCACGATCCAGTACTACGGCAGCCCCTTCGTCTCCAGCGGCCGCTACGGCCGGTTCAAGCGCGCCACCTCGCCGCGCGCGCGGGAGTACGCGGACCGCCTCCACGTCCTCGCGCCGTCGGAGATCGGGTACGTCGAGCAGGCGAATGCCTACCGAGTCGACGAGGGCAGCACGAGCTACACATTCGCCGACCCGGACTTCGACTTCCGGCAGTTCCGCTCCAACCTGGTCGCCCGCTGGGAGCTGCGTCCGGGCGCGGCGCTCTACGTGGTCTGGTCCCAGGACCGCACCGACAGCGCAGCCCTGCGGAGATCGCTGACGAGCGGTCTCGACGCCCTGCGCTCGGCCCCCGCGGCCAACGTGCTGCTCGTGAAGCTGAGCTACTGGTTCGGTCTGTAGGGGACGCCGGAGAACGCCTCCCGGCCGTCGGACACCCCTGGCCGGCGGTCTCCGGGCGTCGCTCTGGTGGAGCGTCCCCACGGCGGCGCC
>DASSTO010000038.1:0-24421 GCA_035707865.1 Longimicrobiaceae bacterium
GCGGCCGCGCAGAAGACGTCCGCCATGTGGACGGCCTTCCCGCCCTCCGGGCCGGCATACTTCGCCATGTGCTGCGCGCGCACGCACGAGGCGGCCATCGCGAAGAGCTCCGCGCCGATGTCCACGAAGCGGAAGAGCACCGACTGCTTGCGCTCCAGCTTGGCCTGGTAGCGGACCATCGCGTAGAAGATGCTCCGCGCCAGCTTCCGGCTCGTGCGGTCGATGTACTGCAGGTGACCCGCGAGGTCGCCGAACTCGCCGTACTTGAGCCGGCTCATCCCCACGTACTGCTTCGGTAGCCAGGTGCCGTAGAAGGTGCCGACCCCGGGGAGCGCGCCGAGCTTGTCGGCCGTGCTCGCCTTCGGGTCGACGAGCTCGCCGGCGACCTGCAGGTGCGTGTCGACCGCCTCGCGCGCGATGAAGAGCCGCATGATCTCGGAGCTGCCCTCGAAGATGCGGTTGATGCGGAAGTCGCGCATGATTCGCTCGACCGGGATCGGGTACTCGCCCCGGCTCTCCAGCGAGGCGGCGGTCTCGTAGCCGCGCCCGCCGCGGATCTGCAGGCAGTCGTCGACGATGCGCCAGCCCACCTCGGTGCACCAGAGCTTCGCGATCGCCGCCTCCATGCGGATGTCGTTGCGCGCCTCGTCGGCGAGCAGCGACGAGAGCTCGGCCATCGACTCCATCGCGAAGGTGTCGGCGGCCATGCGGCCGAGCATCTGCGCGACCGCGTCGTGCTTGCCCACCGGCGCGCCCCACTGCACCCTCTGCGCCGCCCACTTCCGCGAGATCTCCGTGCATATCTTCCCGCCCGCCGCGCAGCTCATGGGCAGCGTGAGGCGCCCGGTGTTGAGCGTCATCAGCGCCAGCTTGAGCCCACGCCCCACGCCCCACACCACGTTCTCCTTCGGCACGCGCACGTTGTCGAAGCGGATCACGCCGTTCTCGATCGCCTTCAACCCCATGAAGTGGCAGCGCGTCACCACCTCCACGCCGGGACTGTCCGCCTCCACGATGAACGCCGTGATCTGCGGTATCTCCTTCCCGTTCTTGATCTTCGGCGGTGTGCGCGCCATCACCACGAAGAGCTCGGCCACCGTCCCGTTGGTGGTCCAGAGCTTCTCGCCGTTCAGGATGAACGCCTCGCCGTCCTCCGTCGGCGTCGCGGTGGTGCTCATCGCCGCCGGGTCGCTCCCCACCCCCGGCTCGGTGAGCGCGAAGGCGCTGATCGCGCCGGCCGCCACGCGCGGCAGGTACTTCTTCTTCTGCTCCGGCGTCCCCACCAGCTTCAGCGGCTGCGGCACCCCGATCGACTGGTGCGCCGAGAGCAGCGCCACGAGGTTTCCGTCGTAGCTGGTGATGAGCTGGATCGCCTTCCCGTAGCCCACCTGCGAGAGCCCGAGACCCCCGTATTCCTCGGGGATCTTCATTCCGAAGGCGCCCAGCGCCCGCAGACCGTCGACGACACGGTCGGGGATCTTCCCCTCGCGGTCGATCTGCTCCGGGTCCACGTTCTCCTTGAGGAACGCCTCCATCTTCCCCAGGAACAGGTCGGTCTTCCGCGCGTCCTCCGGCGTCTGCTCCGGGTAGGGGTGGATCAGGTCCAGACGGAAGCGACCGAGGAAGAGCTCGCGCACGAAGCTCGGATTGGCCCACTCGGTCTCCCGCGCCGCCTCCGCCACCTCGCGCGACTGCTCCTCGCTCGTGCTGCCGGGACGATTCGCCTCTGCCATGTGCCTCTCCTCGCTCTCGGGTGCAGCCCCCAGGGTAGCAAGTACCGGACCCCGTAACCGTCGCTCCACGGCCAAGCTATCGCTGAGCCCGGCTCACGCAACGGGGCTTGCCCGCCGCGCGCGCCGGGCTACCTTGCACGGGGCGGGCGCCGCCGCTCCCCGCCCGGGTAGCGGGCCCTGAAACCCGCGCTTGCGGATTCGCGTACCGTCCACCGATCTTCATCTTCAGCCGCCGTCCGTCAGAACCCGGAGAATCGAATGGTCACCCGAGAAGACATCGAGAGCTACCTGCTCAGAATGCAGATGGATGCGGACGAAGTGGAGCCGGGGATGTGGGTCGTTCCCTCGGGCGTCGAGGGCGCCAACCTCGTCATCCACCATTCGCCGCCGCTCCTCCTCCTGCGCGCCAAGGTCCTGGCGGTGCCGCCGGACGGGAGCCGCTGCACGGAGCTCTACCGGCGGCTCCTCGAGCTCAACGCCACCGACCTGCTGCACGGCGCCTACGGAATCGAGGAGGACGACGTCATCCTCACCGACGCCCTCGAGCTCGAGAACCTCGACTTCAACGAGTTCCAGGCGGCGATCGATTCCATCCAGCTCGCCATCGCGTCGCACCGCGACACGCTCGCGCCGTACCGGACCTGCTAGGTGACTGCGGGATTCGGGATCCGGCATCCAGGGGCCACGACCCCTGACCGCCGCCCCCCTGACTCCTGACTCCTGACTCCTGAATCCTGACTACCATGGGCATTTTCTCGAAGCTGTCCACTCTCATCCGGTCCAACATCAACGACCTCATCGCCCGGGCGGAGAACCCGGAGAAGATGTTGAACCAGATCATCGTCGACATGCGGGAGCAGCTCACCAAGGCCAAGCAGGAAGTGGCCGTGGCGATCGCCGACGAGCGCAAGTTGAAGGCGCAGGCGGAGGAGGAGGGGAGGCAGGCGCAGGAGTGGGAGCGGCGCGCGATGCTGGCGGTGCGGGAGGGGCGCGACGACCTGGCGCGGCAGGCGCTCCTGCGGCAGCAGGAGTACGGCCAGCGCGCGCAGTCGCTCTACGAGACGTGGCAGAGACAGGCGGAGGAGACAGAGCGCCTGAAGGCCTCGCTCAAGCAGCTCAACGACAAGATCGACGAGGCGCGGCGCAAGAAGAACCTGCTGGTCGCCAAGCAGAAGCGGGCGGAGGCGCAGAAGCGCATCCACGAGACGATGGCGGGGCTCTCGGACCACTCGGCCTTCGAGGCCTTCGACCGGATGGCCGAGCGCATCGAGGAGAACGAGCGCATCACCCTGGCCTCGGCGGAGGTGACCCAGGAGCTGAGCGCGGGCGACAGCCTGGAGAAGGAGTTCAAGGCGCTCGAGTCCGGCGACACGGCCGACGACCGGCTTCTGCTGCTGAAGCAGAAGATGGGGCTCATCCCCGCCGGCCCGGAGGCGGCGCAGGGCCAGCTCTCCAACGGCGACGCGACGAAGCAGATCGGGGCGGGGCCGAGCGAGGCGGGGAAGGCCGCCGCGGGCAAGAGCGAGGCGCCGGTGCGCGACGCGGACCTCGTCGCGGAGTTCGAGGAGCTGGAGCGCGGCGAGAGCGGCGCCTGACCGCACTTCCGCGGTCACTTGCGCGGAGCTAACTTCTCCGGGCGGGGCGAGAGCTGCCCCGCCCGGAGTTTTCATTTCCTGGAGGCGGCCCCGACCCCCGTGACGCAGTCCCGCTCACCGTACGGCGTTCTCGCCGCGACGCTCTTCATCGTCCTCTTCCTCCTCTTCGCGTACAGCGTCGCGGAGGTGCTGCTGCTTCTCTTCGCCGCGGCCCTCTTCGCGCTCTACCTGGGCGCGTTCACGGACTTCCTCGAGAGCCGCCTGCGGCTGCCGCGCCCCGTCGGAGTGGCCGTCGGCTTCCTCAGCACCATGGCGCTCCTCGGGCTCATCGGCGGCCTCATCATCCCGCCCGTGCTGGCCCAGACGCAGGAGCTCGTCAGCGCGCTTCCCGGCCTCCTCGCGCAGTGGGAGAGCAGCCTCTTCCGTCTGGCGACGCGCTACCCCGTGCTGTCGCAGATGATGCCCGCCTCGGCGAGCGGCCACGGCTACTTCGACGCCGCGCTCAAGCGCATGGGCGGCTACTTCGCCGGCCTCGTCCCCTACGTCTTCACCGGCGTGCGCATCGTCATCGACGTCATCAGCGTGCTGGTCATGGGGATGTACCTCGCGCTCAGGCCGCAGCTCTACCGCGCCGGGGTCATCGCCCTCGTCCCCCTCGTCCACCGCTCGCTGGCCAACGACATCCTCGACGACCTCTCGCACACGCTGCGCTCCTGGATCGTCGGTCAGCTCCTGGCGATGTCCTTCCTCGGCATCCTGACCTGGATGGGACTGCTGCTCCTCCACGTGCCGTACGCGCTCGCCTTCGGCGTCTTCACCTCCCTCGTCGTCATCGTCCCCTTCTTCGGGACGCTCGTCTCGACGCTCCTGCCGGCGCTCTTCGTCCTCGGCCAGGGCGACGTCCTGCACTCGCTGCTGGTGGTGCTCCTCGGGGTCTTCCTGCACCTCGTCGAGGCCAACCTGGTGCAGCCCATGATCATGGAGAGGGCGGTGAAGCTGCCGCCCGTGCTCTCGGTGCTCAGCGTGCTGGTGATGGCGAAGCTCCTCGGCATCATCGGCCTCCTCGTGGCCGTGCCGGTGCTCGCCACCACCCTCGTGCTCGTGCGCCGGATCTACGTCCACCGCATCGTCGAGGGGAAGGGCTTCCGCCGCACGCTGCGCGACCCCGAGGACGCGGACGTGAATGGAGAATTGAGAATGGACAATGGACAATGAAGCCGGTGCTCCGGCTGCCGTTCATTCTCCATTCTCAATTCTCAACTCTCAATTCACCACTCGATGGTTCCGCGCTTGCTGGTGTCCACCTCGTCGGCCTCGCCGGTGTCGAAGAGATACTTCTCGAGGTTCTCGGTGAGGAACTTCTTCGCGTCCGCGTCGCGGACGTTGAGGCCGTAGTGGTTGATGAGCATCGTCTGGTGCCGGAGCCACTCGCCCCAGCAGACCTGGCAGATCTCGTCCTGGACGCGGCGGCCGAGGTCGTTGTTCAGCGGCGCATAGGGCAGTCCCGGGCGGGTCTCGCCGCAACGGGTGCACTGGAGATCGGGCATGATCGTGAATCCCTCGCTGGTGTTCGTCGGTACGGGCCGGAGCCCGCAAGAACCAGGCTCCGGAAGCTATGATTCCTGCGGTGGTGCCGCCACTCCCGTCGCCCCGCGGGGCATCGGAGCCGCGTCGTGAGCGCGCCGCTCCCGGTGCGCCTCGCGGCCGACGGGCGCACGGCGACGTGGAACCCCGCGCTCACGCGCGCCTCCGCGGTCGTGCTGCGCGTCCGCACCGCCTCCGGCGCGGTGGAGGAGCGCCGCTCGATGAACAGCGGCCGGGCCCGGGTGCGCGAGGGGGAGCGCATCGAATCGGTCTCCGCGGCCGAGTAGCGACCGTGGCGGGGCCGGAACGTTTCGCCCGGGAGAGGGTCTCAGAACGGGATCACGGCGGCGCGGTTGTCCTTCCGGGAACGGCTTCGTAGTTTCGCCGCCGGTGCCGCAGTGTCATGCCTCGCTGGCTTCCCCGCGGCGTTTCCTCTTCGTTTGGCCTTCATGAATCAGACATTTCCCGAAGTCGGGAGGCGCTCCACGCGCGCGGACGCGCTGAAGCACGCCATCTCCGACCATATCACCTACACGCTCGCCCGCGACCGCGCGGCCGCGAGCGACCGCGACGTCTACCTGGGCACGGCGTGGTCGATCCGCGACCGGCTCGCCGAGCGCTGGGCGGACACGCAGCGGCGCTACGCGCGCGACGACGAGAAGCGCGTCTACTATCTGTCGCTCGAATTCCTGATGGGCCGCGCGCTCGGCAACGCCCTGTTGAACCTCGACCTCGAGGACGCCACCCGCGAGGCGCTGCTGCCGCTCGGCTATCGCCTGGAAGAGCTCCAGGAGATGGAGCCCGACGCGGGCCTCGGCAACGGCGGCCTCGGCCGGCTGGCCGCGTGCTACCTCGACTCGATGGCCACCCTCGAGCTGCCCGGCTACGGCTACGGGATCCGCTACGAGCACGGCATCTTCCGCCAGCGCATCGTCAACGGCCACCAGGCCGAACTGCCGGACAACTGGCTGCACGACGAGAACCCGTGGGAGATCGAGCGCCCCGACCGGACCTACCCGGTGAAGTTCTACGGGCGCGTCGAGGCGGTCACCGACGCCGAGGGTCGCATCCACTTCCACTGGGTCGACACGCGTGACGTCCTCGCGATGGCGTACGACGTGCCCATTCCCGGCTACCGCAACAACACCGTCAACACGCTGCGGCTGTGGTCGGCGAAGGCCACGGAGGAGTTCGACCTTCAGGACTTCATCCGCGGCGACTACCTGGCCGCGGTGGAGGCGAAGGCGAACAGCGAGACGATCTCCAAGGTCCTCTACCCGCCCGACAACACGGGGAGCGGCAAGGAGCTGCGGCTGAAGCAGCAGTACTTCTTCGTGACCGCGACGCTGCAGGACATCCTGCGGCGCTACAAGCGCGAGCGGAAGAGCTTCACCGATCTGCCCGACAAGGTGCAGATCCAGCTCAACGACACGCACCCCGCCGTGGCCATCCCGGAGCTGATGCGCCTCCTGATGGACGACGAGCGGATGGAGTGGAACGAGGCGTGGGACCTCGCGCGCCGCACCTTCGCCTACACCAACCACACGGTGATGCCGGAGGCGCTGGAGACGTGGAGCCAGGAGCTCTTCGCGCGCCTGCTGCCGCGCCACATGGAGATCGTGCGCGAGATCGACCGCCGCCTGCGCGACCGGGTGGCGAAGGAACACCCCGGCGACTACGAGCGCCTGGAGCGCATGGCGATCCTCGCCGGCGGCCAGGTGCGGATGGCCAACCTGGCGATCACGGGCAGCCACACCGTGAACGGCGTGGCCGCGCTCCACACGCAGATCCTGGAGGAGCGCATCTTCCGGGATTTCTATGAGCTGTGGCCGGAGAAGTTCACCTCCGTCACCAACGGCGTCACGCAGCGCCGCTGGCTGCTGCACGCCAACCCCGGTCTGTCGGACCTGATCACCGCGAAGATCGGCGACGGGTGGGTGGTCGACCTGCCGCAGCTGCGGCAGCTGGAGCCCTACGCGGAGGACTCCGTCTTCCGCGAGTGGTGGCGGGGCGTGAAGTCGGAGAACAAGGAGCACCTGGCCCGCGTGGTCGAGGAGCAGACGGGTGTGGCGCTGGACCCGGCGATGCTCTTCGACGTGCAGGTCAAGCGCATGCACGAGTACAAGCGCCAGCTGCTGAACGCCCTGCGGCTGGTCGACACCTACCTGCGCGCCAAGGACCAGCCCGCGCTCGACCTGGTGCCGCGCGCCGTGCTCTTCGGTGGCAAGGCCGCGCCCACCTACTGGACGGCGAAGCTCATCATCAAGCTGATCAACTGCATCGGTGACGCCGTCAACGCCGACCCGCTGGTGAGTGAGAAGCTGCGCGTCGCCTTCCTGCCCGACTACCGCGTCTCGCTGGCCGAGCGGATCTTCCCGGGCAGCGACCTCTCCGAGCAGATCTCGACGGCGGGCTACGAGGCGTCGGGGACGGGGAACATGAAGTTCGCGCTCAACGGCGCGCTGACGATCGGCACGCTCGACGGGGCGAACATCGAGATCGCGCAGGCGGTGGGGCGCGAGAACATCTTCATCTTCGGGCTCACCGCCGAGGAGGTGGCGGCGCGCCAGGCGGCCGGGTACGACCCGCGCGCCCTCTACGAGAGCAGCCCGCGCATTCGCCGCGTGCTGGACTTCATCCGCGGCGGCGGCCTCTGCGCGGACGAGCCGGGGCTCTTCAACCCGCTCGTCGACGAGCTGCTCAACCACGACCGCTTCATGCTGCTGGCCGACTTCGAGGCCTACCTCGCCGCGCAGGACGCGGTGGACGTCGCCTATCGCGACCAGGAGCACTGGACGCGCATGGCGATCCTCAACGTCGCGCGCTGCGGCTTTTTCTCCAGCGACCGCGCGGTCCGGGAGTACGCCGAGAAGATCTGGAAGTTGCCCGAGCCGAAGTGACGGCCGCCCGCCTGTTCGGTGCCGTTCTCGCGGCCGCGCTGCAGGCGGCCGGGTGCGCTGGCGCACCCGCGCCGCCGCCCGTGCTCGCGCCGGTGCGTGCCATCGCGCCGGCGCCGCCGGTGCCGCGCGAGTTCCGGGGCGTGTGGGTGGCCAGCGTCACCAACATCGACTGGCCCTCCCGTCCCGGCCTCCCGCCGGACTCGCAGCGCGCCGAGCTGGTGCGCATCCTCGACCGCGCCGCCGCGCTGCACCTCAACGCCGTCATCCTGCAGGTGCGCCCCGCGGCGGACGCGCTCTACCCCTCGCCCTACGAGCCCTGGTCGGAGTACCTGACGGGGGTGCAGGGGCAGGCGCCGGAGCCGTACTACGACCCGCTCGCCTTCGCCGTCGCCGAGGCGCACCGCCGCGGGCTCGAGCTGCATGCCTGGTTCAACCCCTTCCGGGCGCGCCATCCCTCCGCCCGCTCGCCGCTCGCTCCGAACCACGTCGCCCGCACCCATCCCGGCTGGGTGCGGCGCTACGGCGGGCTCCTCTGGCTCGACCCCGGCCTTCGCGCGGTGCGGGACTACTCCCTCCGCGTGATCCTCGACGTGGTGCGCCGCTACGACATCGACGGCGTGCACATCGACGACTACTTCTATCCCTATCCGGAGCTCGACGACCGCGGCGGGGTGATCCCGTTCCCCGACAGCGCCACCTACGCGCGCTACCGGCGGAAGGGCGGGGATCTCGCGCTCGACGACTGGCGCCGGCGGAACGTCGACCATTTCGTGCACCGCCTCTACCGGGAGGTGCACGAGGCGAAGCCGTGGGTGAAGGTGGGGGTGAGCCCCTTCGGCATCTGGCGGCCCGGGCACCCGGAGTCGGTCCGGGGCTTCGACTCGTACGCGAAGATCTACGGCGACTCGCGGAAGTGGCTCCGCGAGGGCTGGGTCGACTACTTCACGCCTCAGCTCTACTGGCGCATCGCCGACGCCAGGCAGAGCTACCCCATCCTCCTGCGCTGGTGGACGGAGCAGAACGTGAAGGGGCGGCACATCTGGCCGGGCAACTACACGAGCGGGGTGATGGGCCCGTGGCCCGCGAGTGAGATCCTGGGCCAGATCTTCGTGACTCGCGGCGAGAACGGCGCGACCGGGAACGTGCACTTCAGCATGAAGGCGCTCCTGGAGGACCCCGACAGCCTCGACGAGAAGCTGCTCTCCGACGCCTACGCCGAGCCCGCGCTCATTCCGGCCTCGCCGTGGCTGGGCGCGGACAAGCCGGGCCGCCCCGTCCTCGCGCTCCGCGCCCGCACCGCCGACAGCCTGGCCGTCTCGATGCGCCCGGTGGGGCGGGAGCCGGTGTGGTGGTGGGCGGTGCGTGCCCGGGTGGCCGGGGCCTGGAGCGTGCAGGTGCTGCCGGGCGACTACGGGCTGGCCCGCGTGCCCGCCGCCGCCGACGTGGTGGAGATCTCCGGAGTGAGCCGCACCGGAGTCGAAGGCCCCGTCGCGGAACTGCTGCCAGGCGGCTGAGGGTGCTCGGCCGCCGAACCGAAGGGAAATAGAGATCGGATGAAGTCTCTCGCTGCCGCCGCTCCGCTCCGGACGGCCGCGCGCTGCGCCGCGCTGTCGCTCCTCCTCGCCGCCTGTGCCCGACCCGCGATGGCGCCGACTCCCCGCCCCCGTCCCGCCACGCCCCCCGCGCCCGCGCGCCTCGCGGCGGTGACCACGCTGGTGCGCGCCGCGCCGGCCGTGGTGGGACTGGACGCGCGGCTACCGGCCACCCTCGACTCGGTGATGCGCGCCGGCATCGCCGCCGGCGCGGCGCCCGGCGCGACCCTCGCCGTCGGGCGCTACGGCCGCCTCGTCTACCTGAAGGGCTTCGGGACGATGTACGCCGGCCCCGGCGCGCCGCGCGTCACCCCCACCACCATCTACGACCTCGCCTCGCTCACGAAGGTGGTGGCGACCACCACGGCGGCGATGATCCTGGAGGACGAGGGGAAGCTGCAGATCGACCGGCCCGTCGCCTTCTACCTGCCGGAGTTCGACGACTCCAGCAAGGCGGGGATCACCGTGCGCATGCTGCTCACCCACCGCGGCGGCCTGGAGGCCTTCGCGCCGCTCTACCAGACGCTGCGCGGCCGCGAGCAGTACCTGCAGGCGATCAACTCCCGTCCCCTCGCCTACACGCCGGGCACGCAGACCGTCTACAGCGACTGGGACTTCGTCCTCATGCAGCTCGTCATCGAGCACATCACGGGTGAGCCACTCGACCGGTTCGTACAGGAGCGCGTCTTCGGCCCGCTGGGGATGCACGACACCCTCTTCCGCCCCCCGCCCTCGCTCATCCCGCGCATCGCCGCCACCGAGGTGGATTCCACGCGGGGTGGGCTCATCCGCGGCGAGGTCCACGACCCCAACGCCTGGGCGCTGGGCGGGGTCTCGGGGCACGCGGGCCTCTTCTCCACCGCGCCCGATCTCGCGATCTTCGCGCAGATGCTGCTGAACGGGGGCGCCTACGACGGCGTCCGCATCGTGCGGCCCGAGACCGTCGCCCGCTGGACCGCGCCGCAGTACCCCGGCTCCAGTCGCGCGCTGGGGTGGGACACGCCCTCCGGGAAGTCCAGCTCCGGGCAGTTCTTCAGCCCGTGGTCCTTCGGGCACACCGGTTTCACCGGGACCTCCATCTGGATAGACCCCACGCGCGGCCTCTTCGTCGTGCTGCTCACGAACCGGGTGAACTACGGCGAGTCGAACGAGAAGCACGCCGACCTGCGCCGCGCCGTCGCCGACGCCGTCCAGTCCGCGATCCTCGACGCGCCGCTGGTGGACTGGGAGCGGCAGCGGCAATAGGACCGTCAAGCGCCGGGGGCATTCGGCACTCCCCGCCCGGCCCGGGGACGTGACTGCTGCGCTTTTGCCGTGCACGTCCTATCTTGACTCCCCGTCCGTCGAAGCCCTCCCACCCATCCGTCCCCTTCACACCCAGGACTCCCATGATCCGTGGCCGGTGCGGAAGTATCCGAGCGTGTGTCCTGCTGTCGTCCCTCGCCGCGTTCGCCGGCGGCTGCGCGGGTGCCCGCGCGCCGGGCGCCGGGCCGGCGCCCCTGCCCGCCGGGAACGCGGTCATCCCGGCCCCGGCGTCGATGCGGCTCACCGGCGCTCCGCCGTTCCAGCTCACGGCCGATACGCGCGTCGTGGTCCCCGCCGGAGGTGGGGAGGCGGCGCGGGTGGGCGACTACCTCGCCGGGCTGCTGCGGCCCGCGACCGGCTTTCCCCTGCAGGTGGAGAGCGCGGGCGGCGGGGGGACGAGCGCCATCACTCTTCGCCTGGCCACGAACGACTCGCGCCTGGGTGACGAGGGCTACGCGCTCTCCGTCACCGCCGACTCCGTCGTGCTGACGGCCAACCGGCCGGCGGGGCTCTTCTACGGTGTGCAGACGCTCCGCCAGCTGCTGCCGCCCTCCATCGAGGCCGACCGGCCGCGGCAGGGGCCCTGGTCGATCCCCGCCGGCCGGATCGTGGACTCGCCCCGCTACCAGTGGCGCGGCGCGATGCTCGACGTCGCCCGCCACTTCTTCACCGTGGACGAGGTCAAGCAGTACATCGACCTGCTCGCGCTCTACAAGATCAACCATCTCCACCTGCACCTCTCCGACGACCAGGGCTGGCGCATCCAGATCCGCTCGTGGCCGCGGTTGACGGAATACGGTGGCTCGCTGGAGGTCGGCGGCACGCCCGGCGGCTACTACACGCAGGCGGAGTACGAGGAGCTCGTGCGCTACGCCGCGGACCGCTTCATCACCGTGGTGCCGGAGATCGACATGCCGAGCCACATCAACGCCGCCCTCGCCTCCTACCCGGAGCTGAACTGCGACGGTGTGGCTCCGCCGCTCTACGGGGGTACGAACGTGGGGTTCAGCGCGTTCTGTACCGGGAAGGACATCACCTACCGCTTCATCGACGACGTGATGGGCGAGCTGGCGGATCTCACGCCCGGGCCGTTCCTGCACGTCGGAGGCGACGAGGTGAAGACGCTCGATCAGGCGACGTACAACCGCTTCATCGAGCGCGTGCAGCAGATCGTGAACGCTCATGGGAAGCGGATGATCGGCTGGGACGAGGTGGAGAATGCCCGGCTCTCCCCGGGCAGCGTGGTGCAGGTCTGGAGGAGCGACACGGTGCGCGCCGCGCCGGCGAACGGGTCGCAGTTGATCATGTCTCCCGCACCCCGTGCGTACTTCGACATGAAGTACGACTCGCTCACTCCCCTGGGGCTGGACTGGGCGGGGCACGTCAGCGTGCGGAAGGCCTACGACTGGAATCCCTCGGCGCTCGTTCCCTCCGCCGCCGACTCGGTCATCCTGGGCGTGGAGGCTCCGATCTGGTCGGAGACGCTGACCGACATCCACGACGTCGAGTACATGGCGCTCCCGCGGATCCCGGCGCTCGCGGAGGTGGGCTGGTCGCCGCAGTCCGCGCGCGACTGGGAGAACTTCCGCCGGCGCCTGGCGGCACAGGCGCCGCGCTGGGTGCAGCTGCGGCTGCTCTACTTCCGCTCGCCGGAAGTGCCCTGGAAGCCGTGATCTCATGGCGGCGGGCGGGGAGATCTCCGCCCGCCGCGAGGCATCTTGCTCCGATCCGTCGCGCACGGTAACGTGCGGGAGCGGTGCCGCCGCGGCGCGCGCCCGGGTCCGTCCACGGGTGGCGGGCCGCCTCGCTCGTCCTGTCGACCGGCGCCCGTTCCCGCCGCCGGTCAGCCGTCTCACCCGTTCCTCACCGATCCATGCACCTCTCTGTACTGGACTGGCTGATCGTGGCCGCCTACTTCGTGCTCTCCGCCGCGGTCGGTCTCGCCTATGCCCGGCGCGCGGGGGCGAACACGTCGGAGTTCTTCGCCGCCGGGCGCTCTCTGCCCTGGTGGCTCGCCGGTACGTCGATGGTCGCGACCACCTTCGCCGCCGACACCCCGCTCGCGGTGGCCGGCATGGTGGCCGAGAACGGGGTGGCGGGGAACTGGCTGTGGTGGAACATGGTGATGAGCGGCATCCTCACCGTCTTCTTCTTCGCGCACCTCTGGCGCCGGGCGGAGGTCCTCACCGACGCCGAGTTCGCCGAGATCCGCTACGCCGGCGGGCCCGCCGCGGTGCTGCGCGTCTTCCGCGCGCTCTACTCCGCCTTCCCCATCAACCTGATCGTGATGGGTTGGGTGAACCTGGCGATGCTGAAGATCCTGGGCGTGGTCCTCGGCGTGGAGCCGCTACCCGCCTTCGCCTTCATGTTCCTCGTCACGGTGGTCTACTCGCTCCTCTCCGGCCTGTGGGGCGTGGTGGTGACCGACTTCATCCAGTTCGGGATCGCGATGGGCGGCTCCATCGTGCTGGCCGTCTACGCCGTGAACGCCGCCGGCGGCATCAGCGGCCTGGAGGCGAAGCTGCCGCAGCACTTCGGCTCGCTGGACGCGGCGCTCAGCATCCTCCCCCAACAGGGCGCCGCCTGGATGCCCGTGACCGCCTTCCTCGCGTACCTTGCCGTGCAGTGGTGGGCCACCTCGTACCCGGGCGCCGAGCCCGGTGGCGGGGGCTACATCGCGCAGCGCATCTTCAGCGCGCGCTCGGAGCGCGACGGCGTCCTCGCCACCCTCTGGTTCAACGTGGCCCAGTATGCCGTCCGCCCCTGGCCGTGGATCATGACCGCGCTCGCCGTGATCGTCATCTATCCGACGCAGACGGATCCGGCCGCGGCCTACCTGAGCTCGATCGTCGACCTGCTGCCGGCCGGCCTCAAGGGACTGCTCGTGGCCGCCTTCGCCGCCGCCTACATGTCCACCATCTCGACGCAGCTCAACTGGGGCGCGTCGTACCTCATCAACGACATCTACCTGCGCTACGTGCGGCCGGACGCGCCGGAGCGGCGCGTGATCTGGCTCTCGCGCCTGGCGACCGCGGTGCTGTTCATCCTCTCCGCCGGGGTGACGTGGTGGCTCTACCGAGCGGGCTCCATCCAGGGCGCCTGGCGCATCATCATCGCGATCGGTGCGGGGACGGGCCTGGTGATGATCCTGCGCTGGTACTGGTGGCGCATCAACGCGTGGTCGGAGATCAGCGCCATGACGGCCGCGCTGGTGGCCTTCAGCGCGCTCACCCTCGGCGGCGTCTACGACCCCGTCGACCCGCTCGAGGGCACTTACCTCATGCTCGTCACCACGGTGATCACCACGGTGGTCTGGTTGGTGGTCACCTATCTCACCCCGCCCACGCCGGAGGAGAAGCTCGAGGCCTTCTACCGGCGCGTCCGCCCGGGCGGACCCGGCTGGGCACGCGTCCAGTGTCGCCTGGGCTACCACGACCCCGTGGCGGGCGGGAGGCTCGCCTTCGCGAACTTCATCGCCGGCGTCGTCAGCGTCTACGCCTCGCTCTTCGCCGTCGGGAAGGTGATCTTCGGCGAGTGGGTGCCCGCGCTGGAGTTCGGGGTGGTCGCCGTCGTGGCCTTCGCCTTCATCGCCTGGAGCCTGCGCCGCCAGCAGCCCTGGAACATCCCCAACCCGCCGGACCCGGAGGCGCACCGGCCGGGCCCCATGGCGGCGACGACGAACGCGTAGACGATCACGCAATCCAATCCGTGGAGAGACACACATGCCGAACGAACAGAATTCCCGCTCCACGCTGACGGAGCGCGAGCACATTCCGGTGGTGGTGGTCGAGGACTACGACGAGATCGCGCGGCGGATCGCGGGGCGCATCGCGGAGATCATGCGGGAGAAGGAGGCGCGCGGCGAGCGGGCGGTCCTGGGGCTCGCCACGGGCAGCACGCCCATCGGCGTCTACCGTGAGCTGATCCGCATGCACCAGGACGAGGGGCTCGACTTCTCGAACGTGGTCACCTTCAACCTGGACGAGTACTACCCGATGTCGCCCGAGAGCATCCACAGCTATCACCGCTACATGTGGGAGAACCTCTTCGAGGCGATCGACGTGCGGCCCGAGCAGGTGCACATCCCCCCGGGCAACGTGCCGCGCGAGGAGGTGGAGGCCGCGTGCGCGGCCTACGAGCAGGCGATCCGCGAGGCGGGCGGCATCGACTACCAGATCCTGGGGATCGGCAAGACCGGCCACATCGGCTTCAACGAGCCGGGCAGCGGGCGCACCTCGCGCACGCGCCTGGCCGCGCTCGACACCGTCACGCGCAGAGACGCGGCGGCGGACTTCTTCGGCGAGGACAACGTGCCCACCGAGGCGATCACGATGGGCGTGGCCACCATTCTCGCCGCCCGGGAGATCGGGCTCATCGCGACGGGCGAGCACAAGGCGGCGATCGTGCAGCGCGCCGTCGAGGGCAAGGTCAACCCCGACGTGGCGGCGACCTATCTGCAGGAGCACCCGCACGCCACGGTCTACGTCGATCGGGCGGCCGCCGCCGAGCTGACGCGCATCAAGACGCCGTGGCTGGTGGGCGAGGTCACCTGGACGCGGCCGCTGGAGATCCAGGCGGTGCTGTGGCTGAGCGAGACGACGGGTAAATCGATCCTCAAGCTCGACGTGCTCGACTACCGGGAGCACCACCTCAGCAGCCTGCTGGCGCGCTACGGAGCCGCCGGCCCGCTGAACGGGGAGGTCTTCAACACGCTGCTCTCGAAGATCCGCGGCAAGAGCCGCCTGCCCTCGGGCAAGCGGATCGTGATCTTCAGCCCGCACCCGGACGACGACGTCATCTCGGCGGGCGGGATCCTGAACAAGCTGCACCAGAACGACAACGAGATCACGGTCGCCTACCAGACCTCGGGCAACATCGCCGTCTTCGACCACGAGGTGCGCCGCTACCTGGACTTCGTGCGGCGCTTCGATCAGGACTTCGACGTGGGCGGCGACGAGATCCCGCAACTGCTGCAGGCCGCGGAGGAGTTCCTCGACCACAAGCGGCCGGGCGAGGTGGACACGCCCGAGGTGCTGCAGATCAAGAAGGCCATCCGCGAGGCGGAGGCCGTCTCGGGGATCCAGACCTTCGGCATGCGGCGCGACCAGGCGTGCTTCCTCAACCTGCCCTTCTACCAGACGGGCAAGGTGCGCAAGGACGAGATCGGGCCGAAGGACGTGGAGATCGTGCGAGAGCTGCTGGAGCGCTGTCGTCCGGAGTACGTCTTCGTGGCGGGCGACCTCTCGGACCCGCACGGCACGCACCGCATGTGCCTGCAGGCGGTGGAGCGAGCGCTCGCGGAGTACTCGGGACCCGAGCCGGAGCTGTGGTACTACCGGGGGGCGTGGCAGGAGTGGAGCGTGGCGGAGGCGGACGTGCTGGTGCCGATGAGCGAGGAGGAGCTCCGCACGAAGATCCTGGCGATCTTCAAGCACCAGAGCCAGAAGGACAAGGCGCCCTTCCCGGGGCAGGACGAGCGGGAGTTCTGGCAGCGCGTGGAGGCGAGGAACACCACGACCGCGCGGGTGGTGGACCGGTTGGGGCTGCCGGAGTACTATGCGATGGAGGCCTACGTGGTGAGGAAGGGCGGCGCACCCATCGAGCAGGAGCTGATCTCGACGGCGGCCCTGGCCTCGCCGCCGCGCATGCGCCGCGCGAGCGACCACCCGGCGGCGGTCGTGGGCACCGCGGGCAGCGCCCACGAGCCCGGCGGCGCGCACCCCGGCCACCCGGGCGGGCGCGTGCCGCGCGCGGCGGAGCACGTGGGCGGCGATATCGGAGGAGCCTGAGAGGAGGAGTGATGGCTGGCAAGCTGACGGGCCGGGTGGCGGTGGTCACCGGCGCGAGCGCGGGGATCGGCCGGGCGTGCGCGCGCGCCCTCGCGGAGGAGGGCGCGAAGCTCGTCCTCACGGCGCGGCGGAGGGAGCGGCTGGAGTCGCTGGCGGCCGAGATCCGGGAGCTGGGGGGGGCGGCGTTCGTGGTGGCCGGCGACGCGCGCGAGGAGGCGACGGCGCGCGAGGTCGTCGACACGGCCCTGCAGTCGGCCGGCCGGATCGATATCCTCGTCAACAACGCGGGCGTCGGGAACTACAAGGACCTCGTCGAGACGAGCGCGGCGGAGTACGACGAGATGATGGACACCAACGTCCGCTCGACCTTTCTCTTCACGCGCCACGTGGCGCCGGTGATGATCGAGCAGGGCGCCGGGACGATCCTGATGATCTCGTCGATGGCGGGCGTCTACGGCTTCGCGGGCGAGGCGGTCTACTGCGCCACGAAGTTCGCGCAGGTCGGCTTCGCCCAGGCGCTCGACAAGGAGCTGCGCCCGCGCGGCGTCAAGGTGGGCGTCATCTGCCCGGGCGGCGTGAAGACGGAGTTCGCGCTCGGAAAGGGCCGCACGGAGGAGGGCGTCGAGCGCTCCGAGATGCTCGACGCCGAGGACGTCGCGGGCGCGGTCCTGCTCGCCTGCACGCAGTCTGCGGGGTCGCGCATCATCGAGATCCGGATGCGCACGATGGCCGAATCGCTCACCTGAGGGGCCGTCGTCTCGCATGCGTATCTCGCAGGAGGAGGTCGAGGGAGTTCTCCGCGCCGTCCTGGCGTCGCTCGGCTTCGCCGACGCCGACGCGGAGGAGTGCGCGCGCCTCTTCGCCGAAGCGAACCGCGACGGCGTACCCTCGCACGGCCTGAACCGCTTCCCGCGCTTCGTCCGGTCGGTGCGGCAGGGGATCGTGGACCCCCGCGCGCGGCCCGTGCGGCTCGCCGCCTCGGGGGTGCTGGAGCGCTGGGACGGCGCGCGGGGGCCGGGCAACCTGAACGCCCGCCGCTCCATGGCGCGCGCCGTCGAGCTGGCGCGGGGGGGCGGCGTCGGCTGCGTCTCGCTCGGCAACACCAACCACTGGATGCGCGCGGGGGCCTACGGCTGGCAGGCCGCGCAGGCCGGCGTGATCGGCATCTGCTGGACCAACACGATGCCCAACCTCCCCCCCTGGGGGGCCGCCGAGCCGCGCCTGGGCAACAACCCGATCGTCCTCGCCGTCCCGCGCGAGGGCGGTCGGCACGTCGTGCTGGACATGGCGATGTCGCAGTTCTCCTTCGGCGCGCTCGAGGGCTACCGTCGACGCGGCGAGGCGCTCCCCGTCCCCGGTGGCTACGACGGGGAGGGCCGGCTCACCACGGACGCGGGGGCGATCGAGGCATCGCTGCGCGCACTGCCGATCGGCTACTGGAAGGGTTCCGGGCTCGCCCTCCTGCTCGACCTCATCGCCTCCACGCTCGCCGGCGGAGGGGGCACCCACCAGGTGCCGCCCGACCCGGAGCGCGAGACCGGGCTCTCGCAGCTCTTCCTCGCCATCGACCCGACCGGCGTGCTCGGCGCGGGCGTCGCCGAGCAGGTGGCCGATGCGATCCTCGGCCACTTCCGCGGCCCGGAGGGGGCGGCGGTGCGCTACCCCGGCGAGCGCGCCCTGCGGCTGCGCGAGGAGAGCCGCCAGGCGGGGATCGAGGTCGACCCAGCGGTGTGGAGGCAGGTCCAGCAGCTGGCCACCAGCAGCTAGCCGACGGCATCCGCCGTTCCCCTGAATCCCGAATCCTGACTCCCGGATCCCAGCATGCGGCACCTGATCGGCATCGACGGTGGCGGTACGCGGACGACGCTGGCCGTGGCGGACGAGAGCGGGCGCGAGATCGTCCGCAGGACCGGCCCGGCCGGGCTGGTGGATCCGCGCCGGCCCGCGGCCACCGCGGAGATGCTCGCCGAGCTGGCGCGCGAGGCGCTCGCCGCCGCCGCCGCGCCCGAACCGGTGGCGGTGCTCTGCGCGGGGCTCGCGGGCGTGGGCAACGCCGCCGAGCGCGAGGCCGTGCGCGCCTCGCTCGCCCGCGCGGGGATCGCCGAGCGCGTGCTCATCCGCTCCGACGGCGAGGTCGCGCTGCACGGCGCCCTCGGCGGCCGGCCGGGCATCCTGCTGATCGCCGGCACCGGCTCGGTGGGCTACGGGCGCGCCGAGGACGGGCGGGTGGCGCGCTGCGGGGGCTGGGGGCTCATCGTCGGAGACGAGGGGAGCGGCTACCTCATCGGGCGGGTGGCGCTGACGGCGGCGCTCCGGTCCGTCGACGGCCGCGGCGCGCCGACCGAGCTCCTGCCGCGCCTCCTCGAGGCGATCGGCCTCTCCACCCCCGAGGCCGTGCCGCCGTGGGTGGGGCGCGCGGAGAAGGCGGAGATCGCCGCGCTCGCGGTGCACGTCCTGGAGGTCGCGGCCGGGGGCGACGCGGTCGCCGATGCGGTCGTGCGCGAGCAGGCCGGCGGGCTGGCGGCGCACGCGGGGGCACTCGTCCGGCGTCTGGGCCCGTGGACGCAGCCCACGCCGGTGGTGCTGCACGGCGGCGTGGCGCGCGACCGCACCTTCGGCTCCCACATGGAGCGAGCCCTCGCCGCGCTCGAGCTGCCGCTGGTCCTGCGCCCCGCCGCCGCCGACGCCGTCGCCGGGGCCGTCCACGTCGCCCGCGACGCGCTCGGGTCCGATACTTGACGCCCCCCACCCCCGCGCCTATTCTGGCGCCGTTCCCCTTGTGCGCCGGCAAACGGCCGCGTCTCGTTTCTCTGGAGGACCAGTCATGGCGAACGTCCCGCAGGACCTGCTCTACACCGAGGAGCACGAGTACGTGAAGCGGACCGATGAGGATGGCGTGGTGGTGATCGGGATCACCGACTACGCCCAGGACCAGCTCGGGGACGTCGTCTTCGTCGAGCTCCCGCAGCCCGGAACCACTTTCGGGCGGATGGAGGTCTTCGGCACCATCGAGGCCGTCAAAGCCGTCTCCGAGCTCTTCTGCCCGCTCGCCGGCGAGGTCGTCGCCGCCAACGACGCGCTCGATGCCGACCCGGCGCTCGTCAACAGCGACCCCTACGGCGCGGGCTGGATGATCCGCCTGCGGCTCGAGAACTCCGCCGAGCTCGACTCGCTCCTCGACGCGGACGAGTACGCGAAGCGCATCGGATGAGATGGCTATCAGCTATCGGCTATCGGTCGAGCCGTAGCTGATAGCTGATAGCTGATAGCTCCCACTGGAGGCGACCATGGCGACGCTGACCTGGCACGGGCACTCCTGCTTCCTGCTCGAGACCGACGACGGGACCCGGATCCTCTTCGATCCCTACCTCGACGACAACCCGGCGGCGGACATCAAGGCGGCCGACGTCGGTCGGCTCGACTACATCCTCGTCTCGCACGGGCACTTCGATCACTTCGCGGACTGCATCCCGATCGCGAAGCGGACCGGGGCGACGGTGGTCTCCACCTTCGAGCTGGTCGGCTTCTGCCTGGAGCAGGGGGTGGAGAACGGCCACCGGATGAACGTCGGGGGGAGCTACCGCTTCCCCTTCGGGCGTGTGAAGCTCACTCCCGCGCTGCACACCGGGAGCATCGCGGGCGACGAGACAGGTACGCACACCACCGACTGCTGTGGCTTCCTGCTCACCCTCAACGGCGGTCAGCGCCTCTACCACTCGGGCGACACGGCGCTGATCGTGGACATGGAGCTCCTCCAGGGCTTCGTGGACGTGGCGCTCCTGCCCATCGGCGACAACTTCACCATGGGCCCCGAGGACGCGGCGCGCGCCGTGGACTACATCCAGCCGAAGACGGTGATTCCCATGCACTACGACACCTGGGAGCTGATCGCCCAGGACCCGGCCGACTTCAGGAAGGACGTCGGGGACGCGGCGGAGGTGGTGGTGCTGAAGCCGGGGGAGAGTTACGAATTCTGAGTTACGAGTTACGAGTTACGAGTTACGAGTTACGAGTTGCCCGCGCTCGGGGCGTAGAACCGGAAGGGAACGGAGACCGGGTGGTAACCTGGCGGTTGATCGATACTCCCCCCGCGCGGGGGGCGGAGAACATGGCGCTCGACGAGGCGCTGATGGAGGCGGTGCGGGGCGGGGCGGAGCCGGTGCTGCGCTTCTACCGCTGGTCGCCGGCGTGCCTCTCGCTGGGGCGGAACCAGCCCGCGGCCGGGTGCTACCGGGAGGACCGGCTGGCGGAGCTGGGGCTCGACGTGGTGCGCCGTCCCACGGGCGGGCGCGCCGTGCTGCACGCCGACGAGCTGACCTATTCGGTCGCGGTGCCGGAGGGCGCGCTCGGCTCGCCGCGCACCACCTACGCGACGATCAATCGCGCGCTCGTGGCGGGGCTGCGGCGGCTGGGCGTGGCGGCGGAGATGCAGCCGCGGAGCCAGCGGCGCGCCGCCACGCCCTCGCTCGCGCCGTGCTTCCGCGAGCCGGCGGAGGGCGAGGTGGTGGTGGGCGGGCGGAAGCTGGTGGGCAGCGCGCAGTGGCGGGAGGCGGGCACGACCCTCCAGCACGGCTCGCTCCTGCTCTCGGGCGACCAGGGCCTGGTGAGCGAGCTGCGCGTCGACGCACCGCCCGTGCGGGACGAGCCTCCCGCGGTCCTCCGCGACTTTCTCGACCCCCTCCCCGACTGGGAGACGCTCACCGCCGCGCTCGCCGCGGGCTGGCGGGACGTCGTCGGGGGCGAGCTCCGGCGCGCCGAGCCGCTCCCGGCGGAACGTGAGCGCGCGCGCTCTCTCACCGCGCGCTACGCGGGCCCGGCATGGACCTGGCGACGCTGATCGGATGCGCCCGCGGGATCGCGGGCGGCGGCCCGGCCCCAACCCTCACTTCCAGCATGCACCCTTCCAGAGCCTCGCGCGCCCTCATGCCTCTCCTCCTCGCCGCGGTCGCCTCGCTCACGACGGCGTGCGGCGGCGGCGAGCGCGGCGCCGCGGCCGGCGCGGCCGGGGGCACCCCCGTCGACGGCGGCACCGCCGTGCTCGGTGTGCTCGTGGACTTCTCGGGTCTCAACCCGGTGACGAACACCAGCATCCTCACCGACGACGTCATCAAGAACGCGCTCTTCACGCCGCTCATCCGCTACGACGCGAAGCTCCAGCCGCAGCCGTACCTCGCGAAGTCCTGGGAGCTGACGGACACCAGCATCGTCTTCCACCTCCGCGACGACGTCCGCTGGCACGACGGCCAGCCCGTCACGGCGGAGGACGTGAAGTTCACCTTCGATCTGGCGAAGAACCCCGCGACCGCGTCGCTGCTCGGCTCGGCGTACGTCAACCAGGTCGCGTCGGCGACGGTCGTCGATCCGCATACCATCCGCTTCTCGTTCACGGCCCCGCACGCGCAGGCGCTGGAGGACTTCTGGTGGGCGCCCATTCCGAAGCACCTGCTGAAGGACGTCGCGCCCGAGCAGCTCGCCCAGGCGCCGTACAACCAGAACCCGGTGGGTAGCGGTCCCTTCCGCTTCGTCTCGTGGACGCGAAACCAGCAGCTCGTGCTGGCGGCCGACACCACCTTCCCGCAGGGGCTCGGCGGCCGACCGCACCTGGACCGCGTCGTCTTCCGCGTCGTTCCGGAGCCCACGACGATGATGACCGAGGTCGTCAACGGCGGGCTGGACTTCGCCGGCTACACCCTCCTGCCCGACCAGGCGCAGCAGCTGGAGCGCCAGCGCGGCGTCGACGTGCGCCACGCTCCCTCGCGCGAGTTCACGTATCTCGGCTGGAACAACGAGCGGCCCTACTTCCAGGATGCGCGCGTGCGACGTGCGCTCGCCATGGCGATCGACCGCCCGGAGATCATCAAGGGCCTCCTGCACGGCTACGGCACGCCCGCGGTCGGGATGATCCCGCCGTGGAGCCCGATGTACAACGACATCCAGCCACTGCCCTACGACACGGCCCGGGCGAAGCAGCTCCTCGCCCGCGCCGGGTGGACGGACAGCGACGGCGACGGCATCCTCGACAGGAACGGACAGCCGCTGAGCTTCACGCTCCTGGTGAACTCGGCGAACCAGATGCACAAGGACATCGCCACCGTCATCCAGCAGGAGCTGCGGAAGCTGGGAGTCGCCGTGCAGCTCAACACCGTCGAGTTCCAGACGATGCTGAAGCAGCACAAGGCCCGGAACTATGACGCGGTACTCTCCAACTGGACGCTGGACAGCTTCAAGGTCGACCCGACGCCGCTCTTCTCCTGCGCCGAGGCGAAGAAGCCGGGCTCGGCCAACCGGGCGGGCTTCTGCGACCCGGTGGCGGACTCGCTCATCACCCTCGGCGTCCGCACCACCGATCCGACCGTCGCGAAGCAGGTGTGGGGACGGTTCACGGAGCGGCTCCAGGAGCTCCAGCCCATCACCTTCCTCTTCTGGTCGGACGACCTGGCCGCCCTCGGCCCGCGGCTCCAGGGTGTGGAGGTCGATGCGCGCGGCAAGCTCGCCGACGTCGCGCAGTGGTGGATACCCGCGCGGATGCAGCGGCGCTGACGCGGCGCGCCTCCGGAACATCCGGCGAGCGGGGGCGGTAGAGTGCCGCGGGTGCGCAGGGTCGGCGCTCCCTCTCGCTCCTCTCCCCAACACGATCGGTAAGGACACGGAATGAAAAGGCAACTCGCCTCTCTGCTCGCGCTCGCCCTGCTCGCTGCATGCGGAGGAGAGGGGTCGAAGAACGCTGCCGACCTCGAAGCGAACGTCCCGCAGGCCCAGCGCTACGGCGGTACCGTCGTGATCGGAGAGGGCGGCGACATCCCCGATGTCAGCCCGCTCACCCAGACGGACTACACCGGAAACCAGATCGACCAGTTCGTCCTCTTCATGCCGCTCATCCGCTACGACTCGGCTTTCCAGCCACAACCCTGGCTCGCCAGGTCGTGGGAGGTGAACAAGGACACCACCGAGCTGACCTTCCACCTGCGGCACGACGTCTACTGGCAGGACGGTGTGAAGACGACGGCCTACGACATGAAGTTCAGCTACGATCTCGCCCGCAACCCCGCCACCACCTTCCCGAACACCGCCTTCTGGACCTACTACGGCGACGCCGAGGCGCCGGACTCCTTCACCTTCCGCGTGAAGATGAAGCCGCACGCCGACTACATGGACCCCTGGCGCAGCTTCGCCCCGGTACCGAAGCACATCCTCGAGGGCGTTGCGCCGCAGGACCTCCGCACCAACGCCTTCGCCACCTCGAGCCCCGTCGGGAACGGGCCCTTCAAGTTCGTCTCGCGTAAACCCGGTCAGGAGTGGGTCTTCGCGGCAAACGATCGCTTCCCCGAGGAGCTCGGGGGACGGCCGTATGTCGACCGTATCGTCTACCGTGTGATCCCTGAGCCGACCACGCTCCTGACCGAGCTGCTGACGGGCGGCGTCGACTATTACGTGGCGCCGCCGCCGGAGCAGGTCTCACGCATCAAGGCCAACGCCAACACCCGGGTGATCACCTATCCGGATCGCACCTTCGTCCTGGTCGCGTGGAACGAGAGGAAGCTCTTGTTCAAGGACCCGCAGGTGAGGCGGGCGCTCACGATGGCGATCAACCGGAAGGAGATCATCAACGGCATCCTTTACGGCTACGGCACGGTCGGCAACTCCACCGTCCCGCCCATCTTCTGGCAGTACGACCCGCAGGCGGGCTCGGACCTGACGTACAATCCCGAGAAAGCGAAGCAGCTCCTCGCCCAGGCGGGCTGGGTGGATCGCAACGGCGATGGCGTCATCGAGAACGCGCAGGGGGTTCCCTTCCGCTTCACGCTGAAGACGAACAAGGGCAACGGCGCGCGGGCCGACATGGTCGAAAAGATTCAGGCCGATCTGCGGAAAGTGGGAATTGACGCGCAGCCGATGCAGGTCGAGTGGGGCGCCCTCCTCGAC
>DASSTO010000039.1:0-9789 GCA_035707865.1 Longimicrobiaceae bacterium
GGATGGGCGGCTCCACTTCAGCGAGATCGCCCGGATGGCGGGCGTGGCGTACACGAACTGGAGCTGGGGCGCCCTCTTCGCGGATCTCGACAATGACGGCCTCAAGGATCTCTTCGTCACGAACGGCTTCCCCAAGGCGGCCAACGACCTCGACTACCAGACGAGCCTCGTCCGGGCGCGGCGGATCAGCGAGAAGATGGCGAGGGACCTTCTGAACGCGCGTGGCCGGGACGACGTGCCCAACTATGTCTTCCAGAACGATGGAGATCTGACCTTCACCGACCGGACGCGCGAGTGGGGGCTCGGCCAGCCCAGCTCCTCCAACGGCGCGGCGTACGCCGACCTGAACGCAGACGGCCGGCTCGACCTGGTGGTGAACAACATCGACGCTCCAGCCTCGATCTACGAGAACGTCGCCCCCCGGGTGGAAGAGAACCACTACCTGCAGGTCCGGCTACAGGGAGAGCCCCCGAACACGCGCGGGCTGGGGGCGAAGGTGATCCTGACGGCCGGCGGGCGGAAGCAGTACGTCGAACAGACCCCCTACCGGGGGTACATGTCGACCGTCGACGACCGGCTGCACTTCGGCCTCGGCCGCGCCGCTCGTGTGGACACGCTGGAAGTGATCTGGCCGGACGGGCGCTGCCAGCTCCTGAGCGGCCTCCCGGTGGATCGGTCCATCATCCTCCGGCAGCGCGACGCGACGGGGACGTGCGCGCCCGAGCCCTCCGCCGGGGGCGGCGGGAGAAGGATCTTCCGGCCGGTGGCTCCCGACAGCGGGTTGAAGTACGAGGACCGGCAGGAGGATTCCGGGAGCGACTATTCCGTCCAGGCGCTCCTTCCGTACCAGATCTCCCAGCAGGGTCCCCCGATCGCCGTCGGGGACGTGGACCGCGACGGCCTGGAGGACGTCTTCGTCGGCGGCGCGGCCGGCGTCCCGGGCAGGCTCTTCCTTCAGCAGAGTGACGGCCGCTTCGTCCAATCGGCAGCCCCTCAGCCCTGGGAAGTCGATCCGGAGCAGGACGATTGGGGCGCACTCTTCTTCGACGCCAACGGCGACGGTCTGCCGGACCTCTACGTCGCCAGCGGCGGCTATCGTCTGGCGCCCTCGTCACGGCGCCTGCAGGACCGGCTCTACCTCAACCGGGGCCACGGCCGGTTCGTAGAGGCCGCCGGCGCCCTGCCGCCGATGCTGACGAGCACGGCCGCCGTCCGGGCCGCCGACTTCACCGGCGATGGTCGGTTGGACCTCTTCGTCGGCGGGCGGCTCACGCCGGGGCACTACCCGATCCCCACGCGGAGCTATCTGCTCCGGAACGACGGAGGGCACTTCACGGACGTCACCGCGCAGATGGCCCCCGAGCTGCTCGAGCCCGGCGGCATGATCACCGACGCGGTCTGGATGGACTTCAACGGCGACGGCCGGCCGGACCTCGTCACCGCCGGGGAGTGGATGCCGATCGAGTTCTTCGCGAACGAGGGGGGGCGCCTGCGGGACGTGACCGCCTCCATGCACCTCCCGCCGATGCGCGGCTGGTGGTATCGTCTCGCGGTGGGCGATCTGAACCACGACGGGCGCCCCGATCTCGTCGCCGGAAACCTCGGGCTCAACTACAGCTACACGACCTCGAAGGAGAGCCGGTTCGGCGTCTACGCGGGCAACTTCAGCGGGTACCGGCGCACGGACATCGTCTTCACCCAGGAGATCGACGGGACGGAGTACCCTTATTACGGGCTCGCTCTCCTGGGCCGCGACAACGCCCTGCTGGCCGCCCGCGCTCCGACCTACCGGTCGTTCGCCGAGGCCTCCGTCGAGGAGGCGTTCGGCCCCGAGCCGGTCCGCGGCGCGCTCCACTACCAGGCCGATACCTTCGCCAGCGTCTGGCTACGGAACGACGGGAACGGCCGCTTCACGCCCGTCCAGCTGCCCAACTCCGCCCAGGTCTCGACGATCCGCGGGATCCTGGTGGACGACTTCGACGGCGACGGCAACGCGGACCTGCTGGTGGCGGGCAACACCTTCGACACCGAGGCGAACTCGCCGCGGGCCGACGCCGGGGAGGGGCTGCTGCTGAAGGGCGACGGGCGCGGCCACTTCACCCCGGTCCCGCCGACGGCGAGCGGCTTCCGGGCCGCGCTGGACGTGCGGAACCTCGCCCTCGTCCACACCCGGGCGGGCAGGGTCGTCGTGGTCGCGAACCACGGGGGGCCGCTCCAGGCGTTCGCGGTCCGCGGCTCGGGTCAGGGCGCCTCCTCCCACTCCCGCAGCGGCGCGTCGAGTACGGCGCGCTGAACCGCGTCGGCCACCGCGCGCCGCAGCGGAATGTGGCGCTCGTTCTCGCGCGTCGGGTCCACGCGGTTGGTCAGCAGGACGACGAAGAGGTCCTTCTGCGGGTCGACCCAGATGGAGGTCCCGGTGAAGCCCGTGTGGCCGAAGGAGCGCGGGGAGAAGTAGTGGCCGGCGCTGGACCGCGGTGAGGGCGTGTCCCAGCCGAGCGCCCGGCTGGAGCCGGGGTACTGCCGCGCGGTCCAGCGGGCAATCGTCTCCGGGCGGAGGATGCGGACGCCGTGGTACTCGCCCCCGTTCAGCAGCATCTGCGCGAAGACGGCCAGGTCGCGCGCGGAGGAGAAGAGCCCCGCGTGCCCGGAGACGCCGCCCAGCGCCCAGGCGTTCTCGTCGTGGACCTCGCCCCAGACCTTCCCGCCCCGGAAGGGCTCGACCTCGGTGGGGGCGATGCGGTCCCTCAGCGCCGCCGCCGGGCGGTAGCCCGTGTCGCTCATCCCGAGCGGGCCGAAGACGCGCTCCTGCACGAACCGGTCGAGCGGCTCACCCGTGATGTGCTCGACGATGAACTGCATCAGGATGAAGTCCCAGTCGCTGTAGACGGTCTGCGTGCCCGGCGCGTAGGCGAGCGGCCGGGAGTTGATCGCCTGCAGGTACTGCTCGCGGCCGCGCAGCGTCTGGTAGAGCGGCGCGAAGGCCTCCAGGCCGCCGCGGTGGGTGAGCAGCATGCGGACGGTGATGCCGGCCTTGCTGGAGTCGTCGAACTCCGGCAGGTAGAAGGCGACGGGCCGGTCGATCTGCAGCTTCCCCTCGTCCTCCAGGATCATCGCCGCCGTGGTGGTCGCCACCACCTTCGTGAGCGAGGCGAGGTCGTAGATGGTGGAGTCGGTCACCGGGAAGAGCCGAGGGGTGACGCGGCCCTGCTCCCAGTCGGTGTCGCCGTAGCCCTTCAGCACCACGAGGCGGCCGTAGCGGCCGACGGCGACCGCCGCGCCGGGCGCGGCCCCGCCCGCGATGGCCGCCGGGATGATCGAGTCGAGCCGGGTCTGGATCTCGGGGCTCATGCCCACTTCGCGCGGGGGCGCAGGCACGAGCGAGTCCGTGAGCGTCAGGCGACGCGGCGCGGGGCTCGGCAACCGCCCTCCCACGCAGCCGGCCAGGAGCACCAGAGGGAGCACGGCACGGAGGGCGACCTGGAGGCTCATCTGCGGCTGGGGGTCGTGGGCGGGGAGGGGGTACGGGTCCGAACGGGCCCGGATGGGAACGGCAACGTACGGCCCGCGCGGGCGCCCGGTCAAGCGGAATTGCCGCGGCGGGGCGCCGCTCCTACCTTCGTTCATCCCCCGCCCCCGGAGACGCTCATGCGCGGACTCGCCGTACTCGTCGCCCTCTCCCTCTGCGGCTGCTCGCCCGCCCCGTCCACGCCCGCCCCCGCGGTCGTCCGGCCCGGGGTGGAGATGCTGCTGGAGAGCCCGCCCGCGGTCCTCCGGGGCAAGCGCATCGGCCTCATCACCAACGCCACCGGCGTGGACCGGCGCGGCCGCAGCACCATCGACCTGCTCGCCGCCTCGCCCGACTTCCACCTGGTGGCGCTCTTCGGGCCGGAGCACGGGATCCGCGGCGCGGCGGCCCCCGGGGAGACGGTGGCCTCGGGGCGCGACGAGAAGACGGGCCTGCCGATCTACTCGCTCTACGGCGCGACGCGGAAGCCCACGCCGGGGATGCTCCGCGACGTGGACGCGCTCGTCTACGACATCCAGGACGTCGGGGTGCGGCAGTACACCTACGTCTCCACGCTGGGGCTGGCGATGCAGGCGGCGGCGGAGAAGGGAATCCCCTTCGTCGTCCTCGACCGCCCCGATCCGATCACGGGTCGCATCGTCGGTGGCAACATCCTCGATCCGAAGTTCGGGAGCTTCGTCGGGCTGTACCCGATCGCCTCACGGTACGGGATGACGGTGGGGGAGCTGGCGCGCTTCTACAACCGGGAGTTCGGGATCCACGCGCAGCTCACGGTGGTGCGGATGGAGGGGTGGAAGCGGGGGATGTGGTACGACGAGACGGGCCTCCCGTGGGTGAACCCCTCGCCCAACATCCGGCGGCTGGAGGCGGCGATCGACTACCCGGGGACCGTCTTCCTGGAGGGGACCAACCTCTCCGAGGGACGCGGAACCGAGTTCCCCTTCGAGCAGACCGGTGCGCCGTGGCTCGACGCCGGGGCGGTGGCACGCGAGATGAACGCGATGCGGCTGCCGGGCATCCGCTTCGAGGCGGTGCGCTTCAGCGTCGACTCCGCGGCCGCCAAGTACCCGGGTCAGACGCTGCCAGGCGTCCGCTTCGTCATCACCGACCGGGACGTCTACCGGCCCATCCCGACGACACTGCGCCTCATCGACGCCATCCGCCGCCGTCACCCCGACCACTTCCGCTGGAGCGGCACCCTCGACCGGCTGGCGGGAACGGACCGGCTGACGAAGGCGATCGAGGCGGGCACGCTGCCCCGGCTGTTCGCCGAGTGGGACCGCGAGGCCGCGCGCTTCCGGCGGATGCGCGCGGCGGACCTGCTGTACTGACCTCGCGCGGTGGCGACGGGAACCGTTCCAGCGCGGATCCGGTTGGTACTCCGTACCTCCGCGCGCGCTCGCAGAGGCTTCGTAATCGAGGAGACCCGTGGGTAGCACGCACATACTCGTCCCCGCCGGCGCGACCGCGGCGCGAGATCCGCAGCGGGGGCCGGTGCTCGTGCAGCTGCGGCCGCCGCCGAGCCCGGCGCCGGAGCTTCCGCTCACCGCGCTCGACCAGCTCTGGTTCCAGGTGAGCGGCACCGTCTGCAACCTTCGGTGCCGGCACTGCTTCATCTCGTGCTCGCCGGGGAACCACACCTTCTGGTTCATGTCGCGCACCGAGGTGAGAGCCGCGCTGCAGGCGTCGGTGGAGCACGGGGTGAAGGAGTACTACTTCACCGGCGGCGAGCCCTTCATGAACCGCGAGATCGTCGGGATCCTGGGGGACGCGCTGGAGCTCGGCCCCGCGACGGTGCTCACCAACGCCACCCTCCTTCCGCCGCGACGCGTGGAGGCGCTCGCCGGGATCGCCGCCGCCTCGCCCTACTCGCTGGAGCTGCGAGTGAGCCTGGACGGCGTGACGGCGGAGATGAACGACGCCCTTCGCGGGGCGGGCGCCTTCGAGCGGGCGATGGGCGGGGTGGAACGGCTGGTGGGGGCGGGCTTCCTGCCCATCATCACCTGCATGCGGAGCTGGGAGGACGAGGAGACCGACGACATCCTGGGGCGCTTCCGCGAGCTGCTGGCGGGCATCGGCTACACGCGGGCGAGACTGAAGATCCTGCCGCCGCTCCTGATCGGCGCCGAGGCCGAGCGTACCCACGGCTACGCCCCCGAGGAGCGGGTGACGCACGAGATGCTGCACGGCTTCGACCTGGACCAGCTCCTCTGCACGCGCGCCCGCCTGGTTACCGCGCGCGGCGTGTACGCCTGCCCCATCCTGCTCGACTCCCCCTCCGCGCGCCTCGGCGATTCTCTGGCCGAAGCGGCGGCCGCGCCCGCGCGGCTGGCGGAGCAGGCGTGCTACACCTGCTACAGGAGCGGCGCGATCTGCTCCAACGTGCCCGCGACCGGGCGGGACCTCCAGTGAGCGAGGCACCCGCGTTCCGGCGCGTCGCCGCCTTCGGGGGCGTGTACTCCAACCACCTCGCCCTCGCCGCCGCCATCGCGGACGCCCGGGAGCGCGGCGCCGAGCAGCTCCTCTGCCTGGGCGACCTGGGCGCCTTCGGGCCGAACCCCGACCGCGTCTTCCCGCTGCTGCGCGAGAACGGCATCCCGGTGGTGCGCGGCAACTACGACGACTCCATCGCCCGCGGGCTGGACGACTGCCAGTGCGGCTATACCGACCCGCGCGACAACCACTACGCCCGGCTCTCCTACCGGTACACCTTCGCGAAGACCTCGCCCGCGAACCGCGCCTGGATGGACGGCTTCCCGGGGGAGATCCGCTTCCGGCTCGGCGATCTGCGCGTGCTCGCCTGCCACGGGAGCCCCCGGCAGACGAACGAGTTCCTCTGGGAGAGCGCCACTCCCACGCACTTCCTGGCGAAGCTGGCGCGCGACCACGACTGCGACGTCATCCTCGGCACTCACACCGGCATTCACTGGCGGCGGCGGCTGGGGGAGCGGAGCTGGTACGTGAACGCCGGCGCGCTGGGCCGGCCGGCGAACGACGGGCGCACCGAGGTCTGGTACGCGCTCCTGGAGGCGGAGGGACCGCAGCTGAGTGTCGAGTTCGTCCCCGTCGCCTACGACCACGAGGCGCTCGCGGACGAGATGCGCGACGAGCGGCTGCCCGAGGAGTTCATCGAGACGATCCGCACCGGGTGGTGGACCACGTGCCTGGAGGTCCTGCCGGGCAGAGAGCGCGCGCGGGGAAGGTACTGAGTGGCATTTCTCGCGGCGCACTGGCCCTGGCTGCTGCTCGTCGTCTACGGGGCGGTGCTGGTGGCGCTCGCGCCCTCGTCGCGCGACGAGGGCGGCTTCTACGCCGGGCGGACCGCGGCGGGGCGGCCGCCGTCGCTCGGCTATCTCTTCGCCAGCATCTTCATCGCCTGGATCTTCGCCAAGTCGGTCACCAACGCCGCGAATCTCGGGGCGACCTTCGGGCTGCCGGGGGCGGTGGCGTACGCCTCCTACTGGCTCTCCATCCCGGTGGCGGGGCTGGTGATCGTGCGCATCCGGCGCACCACGGGCGCCGGCTCGCTCGCGGAGTGGCTCACCAGCCGCTTCGGCCGCGCGGCGACGCTCACCTTCCTGCTCGCGGTGATGATCCGCCTCTACAACGAGGTGTGGAGCAACACGGCGGTGGTGGGCTCCTACTTCGGGGAGAAGGGAACGACGGCCTACTACGCGGGCGCGCTGGCCTTCACCGGCTTCACGCTCCTCTACACGCTGAAGGGCGGCCTGCGCTCGTCGATCTGGACCGACGCCATCCACGCCGCGGTCTTCGCCGCCTTCCTGGCGCTCACCACCTTCCTCGTCCTGCCACGCGCCAGCGGCGGCGGGGGCGGGGTGGCCCGGCTCCTCGGCTCGGGCTCGTGGACGCTCGGGGGTGGCGTGGACCTGCTGCTCGTGGGCGTCCTGCAGTCGCTCTCCTATCCCTTCCACGACCCCGTCCTCACCGACCGCGGCTTCCTCGCGGACGAGAAGACCACGCTCCGGGCCTACTTCCTCGCCGGTGGCCTGGGCGCGCTCGCCATCGTCCTCTTCGGCCTGGTGGGGGTGAGTGCCTTCCTCTCGGGCACGCCGGTGCACGACGACGCGCCGCGCGTGGTCGCTTCCTCGCTCGGCATCGGGGCGCTGGTGCTGGTGAACGTGGTGATGCTCACCTCCGCGGGATCCACCGTCGACTCGACGTTCAGCGCGGTGGCGAAGGCGGTGAACGTCGACCTCGCGGGAGCGCGGCGCGAGCGGATGGGCGGCCTCCGCGCGGGGCGCATCGCCATGGTCGCCGCCGCGGTGCTCGGCAACCTCCCGCTCTTCGCCGGGACCGCGATCCTGAAGGCCACGACCATCAGCGGCACGATGGTGATGGGGCTCGCACCGGTCTTCCTGCTCGGCCTCTTCGTTCGCCGCGCGCCCCCGCTCTCCTTCCACCTCGCCTTCTGGACAGGCATCGCGCTCGGGCTCGTGGACGTCTTCGGGCTCGTCCCGCCGCAGCTCACCATCGGGAGCGGCAGCTACGCGGCGCTCCTCGGAGTGAACGCCTGGGGGCTCCTCCTGGCGAGCGGGGGCTTCGTGCTCCCGGTACTGGCGCAGCGCTACGCGGAACGGCGGGCGGCGAGATCCGCCTCACTCGCCGACTGACGGGGCGGCCGGCGGCCCGACCGGCGCCGCGCTCCGGCCGGGCTCGGCGCGCCCGAGCGGGGTGCCGAGGTCGTCGAAGTCCGGCATGTAGGCCACCAGGCCGTAGTTGGGGAGGGTGACGTGGTAGCCGGCCACGAGTTGCGAGTTGTAGTAGTCCAGATAGAAGTCGAAGGGATCGCTCGGGTCGCTGTCGATGGTCTCCAGATCCGCGAGCACCATGAAGAGCTTCCCGAACTTCACGGTCCCGCCGCGGAAGTAGATGTAGCTCTTCGCGGCCAGCGGCGGCGGGAGCGTCTCCACGCCCGGCGCATCGGCGCCGCCGAAGGTCTGGACGATCTCGTCGCCGACCACCCGGATGCCCGTCAGCCGACCCGAGAGCCGGGGCGGCGGCAGGATCGTGAGGGGGTCGAGGATGAGATCGTTCCCGTCCACGCGCACCCCTTTCGCCCCGCTCAGGTCGAGCACGTCTTCGAGCGTGGCGCCCACCGCCTTCAGCAGGCCCTTTCCATCGAGCCCGCAGATCTCCATGGCGGTGGAGTGGATGCGGATCTGTCCCTGCTCGGTGACTCCCAGGGTGGCGGTCATGGTGAAGGGAATGTCGATGACCCTGTGCATCACACCGGTCTGCACGATCTGGCCGCCCTTCGTGGTCACGACCAGGTCGCGCAGCGGAGAGCCGCGATAGCCGAAGACGTAGCGGTTCAGCAGCCGGGTGAGATCGGGCGCCGAGAGCGCCACGGTGGCGCTCTGGATCTCAAGGAGGAGCGTGTGCTTGTCGTCGAGGTCCACGACCCCGGTGCCACGGAGGTCGCGCATCCTCCCCCGCAGCTCACGGATGCGCAGGCGGATGTCGTCGTCCGCGTGGAAGTACACGCCCCGCATGGCGACTTCCGTCGCGGAATCGCCCGGCGCCGCCACGGCGGAGGGCGTGGGGAGGGAGAGGGCGGAGGCGGGCGGGAGGCGGTGAGCGGGGCCGATCACCACCCCGCGGTGAGGAAAGCAGCATCCCACCACCAGGAGGGTGGCGGAGACGGTGAGCGCGAGCGCGACGTACCGGCTCCGGCGCAGCCGTGGGATCTTACGCATCGTCGCCCGCGTGGAGGTGGTGCCGGGGCCGCAAGCCGCGGAAGCACGTCACGCGCACGCCCGCGCCCCGAGCGGTCCCTGGTGGAACGCAGCTCGAGAACTCGACGGCACCGGATACGGCTCATCCGGTGCCGTCCCCGTATGGCGAACGCGGTGAGCGGGCCGCGCGTTCCCAGGGGTACCAGGGGTACCGACCAGGGGACGGGCGTACGGCAGACGGCATCACGCTTCCCTCCCTGTCACGTTCCCGGCCTCGGCGGGCGCGGCCGGCGCGGCGGGCGGCACGCTCTGCGGCGGGTCGGGCGCCCACGTCCCGGCCACCTCTCCCTCCCCGGCGGCGGCCGGCGCGGAGCCGGCCGCCGTTTCACCGGCACCCTCCGGTACCACCGCTGCGTTCCGGGTGGCGAAGATCTCGTCCGCCAGGCGCTCCAGCTGGCCGAGCAGCGTCGGCGCGCCGGCCACGCTCCGGCCGAAGAGGCCCACGGGGTCGTCCTCCGCGCCGCTGGACGCGCCGTAGAGATCGAGCCACCGGTCCATCCACTCGCC
>DASSTO010000040.1:0-8923 GCA_035707865.1 Longimicrobiaceae bacterium
CGCGGTTCGCCACGCCGCCGCCGAGGCGGAGCGGTTGGGGCTGGAGATGACGATCTTCGCCTCTCCGGGGTGGAGCCTCGCGGGCGGGCCGTGGGTGAAGCCGGAGCAGGCGATGAAGAAGATGGTATGGAGTGACACGACGCTGAGCGGACCGCGCCGCTTCCGCGGAGTTCTCCCGCACCCGCCCTCGAACAACGGCCCGATCCAGGACCTCGGGCGTCCGGGCAAGGACCCCACCTACTACGGTGACGAGGCGGTGATCGCCTTCCCCACGCCAGCCGACGAGTCCGACATGGCGGCGCTCCACCCGACGGTGACCACCAGCGCCGGGCCGGTGGACGGGAGCGCTCTCCTCGACGACGACCTGAACAGCGCGCTGACCGTCCGGACGCCGACGACGGATACGGCGTGGGTGCAGTACGCCTTCGCGAAGCCCTTCGCCGCGCGCTCCTTTACCATCTCCGCGCCCGGGGGAATTCCCTTCGGGCGGCTGCTGGCGAGCGACGACGGTACCACCTTCCGCACGCTCGTCACCCTTCCCGGCGCGCAGCAGTACCGCGGCGGGAAGGTGCGGACCTTCGACTTCCCCGAGACCACCGCGCGGTACTACCGGCTGGAGCTTACGGGCGCGGCCTTCACCCCGGCGGGCGAGATGGCGCAGGCGGCGCCCGCCCCCGCGGAGGAGTACGTCCTCAGCGAGGCGCTGCTCGAATCGGGCGGACGGGTGGCCCGGTGGGAAGAGAAGGCCGGCTTCAACTTCCTCTTCGAGTACGAGACCGTTCCCACCCCTCCCCTCCCCGCGAGCGCGGTCATCCCGCGCTCGGGCGTCGTCGACCTCACCTCGAAGATGGCGCCCGACGGGACGCTGGACTGGCAGGTGCCGCCCGGCAGGTGGACGGTGATGCGCGTGGGCTACTCGCTCACCGGCGCCAAGAACCGCCCCGCCGTCCCCGCGGGATCGGGCTACGAGGTGGACAAGCTGAGCGCGAAGGACGTGCGCGAGTACCTCCACGGCTACCTCGACCCGATCGCCAGGGCCCTGGGGCCGCTCTACGGGAAGAGCCTCCGCTACGTCCTCCTGGACAGCTGGGAGGCGGGGATCCAGAACTGGACGGCGGAGATGCCGGAGGAGTTCCGGAGGCGCCGCGGCTACGACCTCACCCCCTACCTCCCCGTCCTCGCCGGCCGGGTGGTGGGGAGCCCCGAGATCAGCGACCGCTTCCTCTGGGACTTCCGCCGCACGCTGGTGGACATGTTCGCGGAGGAGTTCTACGGCACCGCGACCGACTTCGCGCACCGCGAGGGGCTGAAGACCTACGGCGAGGCGTCGGGCGTGTCGCTGGAGCCGCTGGAGGACGCGCTCCTGAACAAGAAGCAGCTGGACATCCCCATGGGCGAGTTCTGGATGCACCCGCTCCACCCCTGGGAGATGTACTACCAGGACGTGCGGGGCGCGGCATCGGCGGCGCACGTCTACGGCAAGCCGCTCGTCGCCGCGGAGTCGTTCACCGGCGGTGGCTACGAGTCGCCCTACTCGTTCAAGAAGGTCGCCGACTACTGGCTCGCGCAGGGGGTCAACCGCCTCGTCTTCCACACCTCCGCGCACCAGCCGCTGGACACGAAGCCGGGCAACACGATGGTCGGCAGCCACATCAACCGGAACATCACCTGGGCGGAGGAGGCGGCTCCGTTCATGAAGTACGTGGCGCGCAGCTCGTACATGCTGCAGCAGGGGAAGTTCGTCGCCGACCTGGCGTACCTCCTGGACGAGGGCGCCCCCTCGACGATGCCCTTCTGGGGCGCCGACCTGCAGCCCGCGCCGCCGCAGGGCTTCGACTACGACTACCTCAACGCCGACGCGCTCCTCACCCGCGTCTCCGTCGCGCCCGACGGCCGGCTCGTGCTCCCCGACGGGATGAGCTACCGCGTGCTCGTCCTCCCGCGCACGGACCGGATGACGCTCCCGGTGCTGCGGAAGATCCGCGACCTGGTGGCCGGTGGCGCGACGGTCGTCGGCCCGCGCCCCGTCGCGTCGCCGAGCCTGGTGGGCTACCCGGAGTCGGACCGGGAGGTACGGAGGATCGCCACCGACGTCTGGGGCGACCTCGACGGGGTGAGCCGCACGCGGCACGTCTACGGGAAAGGACTGGTCGTCTGGGGCCTGCCGCTCCCGGAGGTGCTCGACTCGCTCGGGGTGGAGCCCGACGTGGAGTACGGCCGTCCGCTCGACGGCAGCCTGGCGTGGCTGCACCGCCGCACCGACGACGCGGAGATCTACTACCTCGCCAGCCAGTACGACCGGCCGGACACCTTCGAGGTCCGCTTCCGGGTGACGGGGAAGGCGCCCGAGATCTGGCACCCGGACACCGGTCTGACGGAGCCGGCGGCGTACGGCACCGACGGCGACCGGACGACGGCGCGGGTGCCCATGGCGGAGCGCGACGCCGTGTTCGTCGTCTTCCGCCGCCCGACCTCCTCGCCGTCGCGCACGCTCCCCCTCCAGACGCGCACCACGCTGGCTACGGTGGAGGGGCCGTGGGAGGTGACCTTCCCGCCCGACCTCGGCGCGCCGCCGCGGATCCGGCTCGACAGCCTGCAATCGTGGACCGTGAACGCCGATCCGGGGGTGAAGTACTTCTCCGGGACCGCGACCTACACCCGCGCGCTGCGGGTGCCACCTGGCTGGTCCGCGCCCGGCGCGCGCATCTTCCTCGACCTCGGCCGCGTCGGCGACATCGCGCAGGTGACGGTGAACGGGAAGGACCTGGGCATCCTCTGGAAGCCGCCCTACGCGGTCGACGTCACCGATGCCCTGCGCCCGGGTACGAACCGGCTGGAGATCCGCGTCACCAACGAGTGGACGAACCGGATCGCCGGGGACCGCGTGGCTCCGGAGGGGCAGAAGGTGCTCGCGTCGGGCCCGCCGACCTTCGGCCCCGCGCGCCCGCGCCCGCTCCCGGAGTCGGGGCTGCTCGGGCCGGTGGAGGTGGTGCGGGTGGATGGGCAACCGTAGGGCCAGGCTCTGAGTGCCAAGTGCCAAGTGCCAAGTGCACCGGGCCCGGACATCGGCGCGAGGCACGGGGATCGCGCCGATACGCGGACCCCGGCGCGTGGGCCCTCACCCGGCGCGCCGAGACGCGCCGCCCTCTCCCGCAAGCGGGCGAGGGGACGGGTGTGGTGCAGTGCTGCGGCGGGGGCGCGGAATCGCTGTCCATTCCCTCGCCAACCACCGGAACTCCGACTCGTCGTCGTTCCCGCCTGCGCGGGAATGGCGACCGAGGGCTGCGGTTATTCCCCTCGCCCATTCATGGGAGAGGGTGGCGGCTCTCAGGCCGCCGGGTGAGGTCCCTCACCAGACCGCACCCGAAACCCTTACCCGATCATCCTACCCACGAGGCACCCATGACCCCCAGGCACCGGTCCGTCGCGCTGTCCGCGCTCGGCTCCCTAGCGCTCGGCGCCGCGCTCGCGCCGAACACGGCGCGCGCCCAGGCGGCTGCCGCCCCGCGGGCGGTGGTCGCCGGCATCCCCGTGAACTACGACGAGGCGAAGGTGGGGAGCTACACCCTCCCCGACCCGCTGGTGATGGAGAACGGCGAGCGCGTCCGGACCGCGGAAGAGTGGATGCGGAAGCGCCGCCCGGAGATCGTGCGGCTCTTCGAGGAGAACCAGTTCGGGAAGACGCCGGGCCGGCCGGCGGAGATGACCTTCGGCGTCTTCGACAGGGGAACACCGGCGCTCGGCGGAACGGCGATCCGGCGGCAGGTGACGATCTACTTCACCGGCGACAGGACCGGCCCGAAGATGGACCTGCTCATCTACCTCCCCGCGAAGGCGCGCGGGCCGGTGCCGCTCCTCCTCAACCTGAGCTTCGTCGCCAACTCGAGCGTGGTGGACGACCCCGGGATCAGGCCGGACTCGGTCTGGGGGCGGGACCATACCCGCGTCCCGGCGCCGGAGGGCGGGCGCTTCGGGAGGATCGACATCGCACCCTTCCTGGCCAGCGGAATCGGCTTCGCGACCGTCTACTACGGCGACATCGAGCCCGACTTCATCGGCGGGATCGAGAAGGGCGGGATCCGGCGGGCGTACCTTAAGCCGGGCCAGACGCAGCCGGCACCGGACGAGTGGGGGGCGATCTCCGCGTGGGCCTGGGGCCTCAGCCGCGCCATGGACTATCTCGAGACCGACCCGGGCGTGGACGCGAAGCGGGTGGCGCTCCACGGTACCTCGCGCCTGGGGAAGACGGTGCTCTGGGAGGGCGCCCGCGACCCGCGCTTCGCGATGGTGATCGCCAGCGTCTCGGGTGAGGGCGGCGCGGCGCTGAGCCGGCGGAACTTCGGCGAGACCGTCGCGCACCTCACAGCGCCCACCCGCTACCCCTACCAGTTCGCCGCCAACTACGCCACCTACGCCCACCGCGTGGACGAGCTCCCGGTCGACGGCCACATGCTCGTCTCGCTGATCGCCCCGCGCCCGCTCCTCCTGCAGGCCGGCAGCACCGACCTCTGGAGCGACCCGAAGGGCGCGTTCCTGGCCGCCGTCGCGGCGGGGCCGGTCTACCGCCTCCTCGGCCAGCAGGATCTCGGCACCGACCGGATGCCCGCCGCGGGTCAGCCGATCCTGCACACGCTCGGGTACATGATGCACGAGGGCGGGCACGGAACCTTCCCGCAGGACTGGCCGGTCTTCCTCGAGTTCATGAAGAAGTACCTGCTCCCGGCCGGGCGGTAGGGCGCTGAGGCGCGGCGCTTACCGCTGCTGCGCCGCCGCAGGGCTGGCCGGAAGCGGCGGCTCCGGCGCGCGCGGCCGCTCCTCCTTCGTGGACGGAGTCGGGACGCCGGGGAAGGAGTTGATGTCGATGTAGCGGACGTACTCGCGCTCCGGCGCGCTGCGCTTCCGGATCGTCGTCCACGCCGTCCAGCCCGCGGCCAGGAAGAGGTGGACGCCGACGACGATCCCCACGACGACGAGGATCTGCTTTCGCGAGTCCGAGCGTCGGCGGCGCTGCTCGGGGAAATATCGGTCCAGTCGCATTGTGCTCGACTTCGGCTCTCGAGGGGGGCAGGACACCCCAGCGGTACCCTGCCCTCCGTCGCCCGGTTCCGGTCATGCGCGGACGCCCCTAGCGCCGGACGAACGTCTGGCTGCGCGCGGCGTAGCGCCGGGTGGGCAGGCCCATGACGCGGACGAGGACGCGCTCGAGCCCGCTCGCCAGCGCGCGCTCCGGCGTGCTCTCGCCCTCCACCGCCGGCCCGACGGAGCCTCGCAGCCAGCGGCGCAGCTCCTGGAGATCGGAGAGCGACAGGGTCTCCACCTCGAGCGTCGCGAGATAGTAGAAGCGGCCGTGCCCGGAGGGGCGGAGTGCGGGTCGCAGCACGCGCTCGACGGCCTCCTCGGCGGCGCGGACGCCGTCGACCCTCGTCTCGGTCCGGCCCGCGTCGAGCACGTAGGCGTGGTCGAGCGGGTCCTGGACGAGGGCGACGTAGATCTCCTGCGTGTCGGTGAGGTGGTCGAAGAACGCCTTGCGCCAGAGCTCGACCCGCAGGTGGAAGCGCAGCGGCAGGCCGGAGTCGAGGGCGTGCCGGAGGGCGGGGTCGCTCAGCAGGCTGGAGACGCGCAGGACGGCGCGGCCGTCCTCGTTGGCCCGCACGGCGAAGCTCGGCGCCGCCTGCGCGGCCAGGGTGCCGGTGAGCAGGACGAGCGCAAGGAGCGCCGCGAGCCCTCCGCGCAGCCGGTACTTCACCGCTCCGTCAGAAGCGTGGGCCCAGGCGCGCGAAGACGCGCACTCTACCCTCGCCCGTGAGCGGCACGGCGAAGTAGAGGCCGAGCCGCTCGACGAGCACGCCCGCGCCGACGTCGACGGCCGTCTGGGTGTCAGGCCCCAGCCGGGACCAGCCGCGGCCCGCGTCGGTGAAGATCACCCAGTCGGGAGAGAAGTCCCAGCCGACACCCGGGTGCTCCTCGTCGGGGTTGTCGTCGCGCCACGGCGCGGCGTCCCAGCTCAGGTGGAAGGAGAGCTTGCCCCGGAACTCGCTCTGGAAGAGCACGAACGAGTCGCAGCCGTAGCGCGGGAAGAACGCCTCCGCCTCCGCCGCCGGGGCCGTGCCGCGGAGCACCTGCTGCTGGCGCGCGCCGCAGTCCTGGCTGAAGAGCCCGTAGCCGGGGAGAGACCCGACGCCACCGAGCGCCTGCTGCCGCTGCGGTGGCAGCCGGCCGTCGAGCGGCGCCGCGGCGACGAGCCGGAAGTCGAGGCGTGAGCGCGGGTCCACCCGGTTGTAGCGCCGCACGTCCATCGTAGCGACGGTGAAGCGGCCGAACGGCTGCGCGAGGACTTCGGCGCCCGGCCCGTCGGCGAACCGATACGCCGGCAGCGTGAGGTCGCTCCTGAACGCCTGCTCGAGGGATCCGTTCACGTACCATCCCGTCGAGGGATTGGAGCGGTCGTTCCTGGTGTCGTAGGTCAGCGACGCGATCGCGCTCCCCAGGTGGCCCTCCGCCACCAGCGGCTGCGGCCGCCAGCTCTCGCCATTGTCCAACAGTGACCACGGGCTCCCCACCCCCACCGTCTGGTCCCGCTCCCACTGCACGCGCCCGGTCACCGAGAGCGGCGAGCCCTGCGGCGCCCAGGTGGTGAGCGCAGCGGCGCCCTTGCGCTGGTAGTGGTCCCGGAAGTCGTGGTGGAAGAGGAAGGTCGAGAGCCCGTTCTCCAGGTCGGTGACCTTCCAGCTCTCGATGGGATCGATCATCGAGTACATCGCCGCGCTGATCCGCAGCGCGTGCAGCCCGCCGATGAACTGCTCGGCGCGGACGTAGTAGCCCATCCGGTCCGGGTCCAGCCGGAGACCCGCCTCCGTGCGGTAGATGGCGAACGCGTGCAGGAGCAGCGGATTGGCGCCCGCGGTGCGGATCCGCGGCCCGAAGGTGATCGGCAGCCCCTCGACGCGGTTGTAGCTGCCGCCGGTGGTGAGCAGGAAGTCGCTGTGGCCGCCCTCCCGGTCCTCCGCCCGCTCCGAGACGCCGGTCCAGAGGCGATGGGCCCGGGCGATCCGGTAGCCCTCGCGCCGGTAGCGCAGCCGCCCCGCGTAGAGCCGCACCGCGCCGGCGACGCTGGCCGAGTCCCCGCCCGTCACCGTTCCGCCGATGACGACGAGATCGCCGCCGATGGAGGCACCGGGGCGCAGCTCCGCGTCGCCGTCGATCACCAGCACGCTCCCGTCCACGCTGCCTTCGAGCACGAGCGGACCGTCGAGCACCGCGACGCCCGCGTGCAGCGTGTCGTCGCGCTCGACCGTCGTCGGCCCGACGAAGCGCAGGTGCACCGGGTCGTTGTAGAAGTCGACGGCCGCCTCGGCGACCGAGTCGGGCAGGCCGGCCTCGATCGTCTGCGCCGCGGCCGTCCTCGCGGCGAGGAGCAGCCCCAGCGCGAGCACGACAGGAAGCCTGCTTGTCCAGTGGAGAATTGAGAATGGACAATGGAGAATGAGGGAGCCCGAGCATCCGCGCGCGGTTCGGCCCACCGCCCGTTGTCCGTTGTCCATTCTCAATTCTCCGTTGTCCATTGCCTTACCTGATCCCCAGCCTCCGCATGCGCCGGTACAGGTTCCCCCGATCGGTCTGCAGGCGGCGGGCGGCCTCGGCGACGCTGCCGCCGGCGTCGGAGATCGCGCCCGCGATGACGCGCCGCTCGTAGTCGTCGAGGCGGTCGGCGAGGGGCCGGTCTCCGTCGTCGAGCTCGGTCGAGGAGTGGAGCGGAGCGCCTGCGAGCAGGGCGCGCACCTCGCCCGCGCCCACCTCGGAGCCCGCGTGCAGGATGACGAGCCGCTCGACGATGTTCGCCAGCTCGCGGACGTTGCCCGGCCACGGATGATGCACCAGCACCTCCATCGCGGCGGGCGTGAGGCGCGGCGGGCGCAGCGCGGCGATGCGGCTGCGCTGTCGGGCGAGGAAGTGCTCCACCAGCAGCGGCACGTCCTCGCGCCGCTCGCGCAGCGGCGGCAGGTGCACGGGAATGACGTGCAGGCGGAAGAAGAGGTCCTCGCGGAAGCGGCCGGCGGCGACGTCCGCGCGCAGATCGCGGTTGGTGGCGGCGAGCGTCCTCACCTCCGCGCGGATGGGCTCGGAGCCGCCGACGCGCTCGAACTCGCCCGTTTCGAGGACGCGCAGGAGCTTGGCCTGGGCGTCGGCGCTCAGGTCGCCCACCTCGTCGAGCAGGAGCGTCCCGCCGTCGGCCAGCTCGAAGCGCCCGCGCCGCCGCTCGGTCGCCCCGGTGAAGGCGCCCTTCTCGTGCCCGAAGAGCTCGCTCTCCACCAGGTCCCGCGGGATGGCGGCGCAGTTCACCCGGATGAACGGACCGCCCGCGTGCGCGCTGTGGCGGTGGATCGCCGCGGCCACCAGCTCCTTGCCGGTGCCCGACTCGCCCGTGATGAGCACCCGCGCGTCCGTCGGCGCCACGCGCTCGATCAGCTCGCGCACGCGCCGCATCTCCTCGCTGCGCCCCACCATCTCGTCCTCGGCGCCGAGCTCCTCGCGCAGCGCCCGGTTCACCTCGCGCGCCTGCCGCAGCTCCAGCGCGGAGCGCAGCGTCAGCAGCACCGCCTCCGGCGTGAGCGGCTTCTCCAGGAAGTGGAAGGCCCCCAGCTTCGTCGCCTTCACCGCGTCGGAGAGCGTCGCGCGCCCGCTCATCATCACCACCGGCAGCTCCGGCGCCGCCTCGCGCATCTCCGGCAGCACGTCCAGCCCCGTCTGGCCGGGCATCATGAGATCCATCAGCACCGCGTCGGGCTCCTCCGCGCGCACCGCCTCCAGCCCGGCGCGCGCGGACGCAGCCTCGCGCACCTGGTACCCCTCGGCGCGCAGCAGGCTGGCGATCATCCGCCGGATGTTGGACTCGTCGTCGACGATGAGGATCAGCGCCATGAGA
>DASSTO010000041.1:0-14056 GCA_035707865.1 Longimicrobiaceae bacterium
CCACTCCCACCCCTCCGGCACCCCGAACGGCACCTCGCCAAGCGCGATCGCCGGCAGCTTCTTAGGCTTGCCTATCTTCCCCTCCGCGTGCAGCCGCCGCTTCTCCGCCTCGATCCGCTCCAGCAGCACACTCGCCGGCTCATCGCTCGGGTCCTGCGGCACCAGCTTCCCCCGCACCGCCAGCTGCAGCACTGCCTGCCGCAGCTCCGTCACCGTCTCGGGCGCGTCGTAGAGCAGCCCGAAGTTCTCGCGGATGCGCGCCCACTGGTGCGTGAGCTCGCCGTCATCCGCCGCGGTGGTGAGGTGGTGCAGCGCGGAGCGGTTCAGCCGGTCGCGCTTCCGCACGCGCCGGCGCTGGCGCTCCTCCAGCTCGTCGCAGAGGGCCATGAGCTGGTCCACCTTCTCGACGATGCGCCGCTGCACGTCCAGGACAGGCACGGGAATTGGCACTGCTTTCAACTTCGTCGCGCTGAGCCCGATGTTACCGGCCGTTGTAGCGCAGAGTGCTTCGACCTCGTGTCGGAGATCAGCGGAGTTCATAGCGTATCGCACGTACGCTGGATCGACCCGGCCTCGGTCCATACGGAACCGGATCAACTTATCCGGATACAGGCGCGGCCCTTCCGAGTAGCCCAGGTAGAGGCTGAACTTTCCCACGTATTGGAGGTTGCCGTTGAACCGGCAGGCGAGGAGGTCTCCGGGCTCCAGTCGGAACTTCTGGATCGTGTCGTCGTCCACTTCGAGGTAGCGGACATCGCCTTCGTCTACGACAGCATCGGTCCTGGATGTCCCGGCACTGATCCGCAGTACGGGCACCCCTGGCGGATCATTGTTGGGCTTCGTAGAGATGCCGTTGAGGGTATCCGTATCCAAGAGCTGCTTCAGTGGCATGCTCGGCGCGGCTCCCCCGAACGGCACCAGCTTCCCCCGCACCGCCAGCTGCAGGATGAGATCGCGCAGCCGCTGCACCCCATCCGGCGCCTCCGCCACGGCGTCGAACTCCCGCAGGAGCATCTCCGGGCTCACGCCTCCACCTCCGCCACGAGCGCCTTCCCCAGCGCCGCCCCCAGCTCGCGCTTCAGCGTCTCCCGCGTCTCCTCCACCTCGGCCAGGAGAGCGCGGTACTCGGCCAGGAGCTCGTCGGGGTCGCGGTGGCTCTCGCCCTCGGCGTTCGGGTTCCTGACGTCGAGGTTGTAGGCGCGCTTCCGGATCTCCTCCGCGCTCACCTTCCAGGCGTGCTCGTTCTCCTCGCGGCTCCCCCACCACGCCTTCTCCGCCTCGAACTCCTCGATCCGGATCGGCTTCGTCTTGCTGTAGCTCTTCTGCCCCTCGGGGTAGGGGTGCTCGTAGTACCACACCTCCTTCGTGGGCCGTCCCTTCGTGAAGAAGAGGAGGTTGGTGTTGATGCCGGTGTAGGGCGCGAACACCCCCTTGGGCAGCCGCACGATGGTGTGGAGGTCGCAGTCCTCCAGCAGCCGCTCCTTGATCCTCGTCTTCACCCCCTCGCCGAAGAGGAAGCCGTCGGGGAGCACCACCGCCGCGCGGCCGCCGTCCTTCAGCAGTTGCATGATGAGGACGAGGAAGAGGTCCGCCGTCTCCCTGGTCTGGTAGATCTGCGGGAAGTTGGTCTCGACGCCCTGCTCCTCCTCGCCGCCGAAGGGAGGATTGGTGACGATCACCTCCACCCGGTCGCGGGGTCCGTAGTCGCGGAGCGGGCGGGTGAGCGTGTTGTCGCGCCGCACCTGCGTGGGGACGTCGAGCCCGTGCAGCAGGAGGTTGGTGGTGCAGAGCAGGTGCGGGAGCGGCTTCTTCTCCACCCCGTGGATGGACGCCTGGAGCTCGGCCTCCTGCTCGGGCGTCTTCACGTAGTTCTGACGCAGGTACTCCAGCGCGTTCACCAGGAAGCCGCCGGTGCCGCAGGCGGGGTCGAGGATCTGCTCGCCCAGCTTCGGGCCCACCATCTCGACCATGAACTGCGTGACCGCTCTCGGCGTGTAGTACTCGCCCGAGTTGCCGGCGCTCTGCAGGTCCTTGAGGATCTGCTCGTAGAGGTCGTTGAAGAGGTGGCGGTCGCTGGAGCGGTTGAAGTCGATCTCGTTGATCCGGTTGATCACCTGCCGCAGCAGGGTGCCGCTCTTCATGTAGTTGTACGCGTCCTCGAAGACGCCTCGCACCACCACGGCGGGGTCGTCGGACCTGCCCGTGAGCGGAAGCTCCTTCAGGACGGGGAAGAGCCGGTCGTTGACGAAGGCGAGGAGCGCGTCGCCCGTGATCCCCTCCGGGTCCGCCGCCCAGTGGCGCCACTGCAGGGGGGCGGGGATGGGGGAGCGGTAGTCGTCCTCCAGGAGTTCGCGCTCCTGCTCGCGGTCGTCGAAGATCTTCAAGAAGAGCATCCACCCGAGCTGACCGATGCGCTGCGCGTCGCCGTCCACGCCGACGTCCTTGCGCATGATGTTCTGGATGGACTTGATGACGGTGCTGATCGACATGTCTGCTGAAATGCTGGTGTGCTCGGGATGGAACGTGGCGGTGGCCGTTTCCTATCGGCGTTCAGATCGCGGCGGAAGTTTCGGCAGCGGGGAGCGGACCCAGCCAGTCGAGCAGCGCCAGAAGACCGGCGAACTCCTCGTCCGAGCAGGTGGCCAGGTGCATGGCGTCCACCGAGCCGTGCCGGTCAAAGTCGGCGTTCGGCTTGGCAATCTCCCGCAGACGGGAACGCACCTCTTCGCGCTGCCCTGGGCTCGCCCAGCGCTCGGGCCCGAGGAAGATGCTGACGCGGGCCTGCAGCGGCTGCCCCGGGTGCTCGCGAATGGAGAGGATCTGCTTCCCGCGATCTCCGATGATGCCGAAGGCGGGCGTCTGCGTGCCCGGGCCGAAGTGTAGCCGCCCCAGGCCGTCCACCCGCTCCATCACCTCGCTCACTCGACTCGCCACCCGGGGTCCGCCGTGCCTGCGGTACTCGTCCACGACTTCCTGCTCGGTCCACTTCCGCTCGTCCCCACGTGCCATCGTCTGATCCCTCGTCTATTCTCGTTCAGGCTGCGGTTCCCGCACCGGCATACAGCTCCCGCTCCAGCTCCTGCAGCGCCTCCAGGTACTTCTCCTTGGAGCCGAAGCGGCGGATGATCTCCGGGGCGGTACCCATGTCGGAGAAGGGCTGGATGCGAAGGATCTTGAGGTCCTCGATGCTCTCCAGCCCCTCGGCCGCGTACTTGTCGAGGAGCGCGCTCAGCACCGCCCGGGCTCCCTCGCCGTAGCGGGTGAAGTAGTCGCGCTTGCGAACCTGCTCCGCCCGCTCCTTCCGCGTGAGCGGTGGCTGGCCGAAGGCCACGTGGCAGACGAGATCGAAGGCGTCGAACTCTCGGCCCACCTCCTCGGCGAGGGCGTCGAAGAGCACCCCGCGCTCTTCCATCTCCCGGACCACCGCCTCCTTCTTCTCCGCCGCGCTCCAGGTCTTCAGGAACTCGTCCAGTGAGGTGAACTCCTCGGCCACCTTCTTCCGCGTGTAGTCCTTCAGCGACTCGGTGATGAGCCGCCCGTCGGGCCCGTAGTACTGGATTCGCTCGGCCACGACGGTGACGGGCACGCCGTTCACCACGAATCGCTTCCCGCGCCGCGGCTCGCCGCCGTCCTCGGGCGGCCAGGGATCGACGATGACGCCGCTATGGCCTCCCGGCGCCTCCGCGCCTCCCTCCGCCCCGGCGGCGCCACTCCCCTGCACGTCGTCCGGCGGTGCGATCGGTCCGTCCGGCGGCGGAACGTAGATCATCTCCGGCGGGCCGTCGAAGTCGGGGTCGGCGAAGAGCTCGGTGGCCTTCTTGAAGTCGAGGATGGTGAAGTAGAACTTGCCGTAGTCCTCGTTGATGCGCGTGCCGCGGCCGATGATCTGCTTGAACCTGGTCATCGATTGGATTCGCTGGTCGAGCACGATCACCCTGCACGTCTGCGCGTCCACGCCGGTGGTCAGGAGCTCCGAGGTGGTGGCGATGACGGGGTAGCGGCTCTCGGGGTCGATGAAGTTGTCGAGCTGCAGCTTGCCCTGCTGGTCGTCGCCCGTGATGCGCATGACGTAGCGGGAATCCTCCGCGACGAGGTCGGCGTTCTCATTGGCGAGCGCCTGGCGCATGCGCTCCGCGTGGTCCACGTTCTCGCAGAAGACGATCGTCTTCGCGAAGCGGTCCCCGGACTCCTTCAGGAACTGCGTGATCTTGCGCGCCACGAGATCGGTTCGCTCCTCGATCACCAGAGTCCGGTCGAAGTCGCGCTGGTTGTAGATGCGGTCCTCGATCTCCTCCCCGTACTTGTCCGTCTGCCCCGCTTCGGGGCGCCAGCCGGTGAGGTCCCTGTCGAGGTCGATGCGCACCACGCGGTAGGGTGCCAGGAAGCCGTCCTCGATCCCCTGCTTGAGCGAGTAGGTGTAGATGGGCTCGCCGAAGTAGTGGATGTTGGAGACGTCCTCCGTCTCCCTGGGCGTGGCGGTGAGGCCCAGGTGGGTAGCGCCGGAGAAGTAGTCCAGGATCTCGCGCCAGGCGGAGTCGGCGGCGGCGCTGCCGCGGTGGCACTCGTCGATCACGACCAGGTCGAAGAAGTCGGGGGAGAACTCCTTGTAGACGTTCCGCTCCTCCTCCGTGCCCGTCACCGCCTGGTAGAGCGAGAGGTAGATCTCGTAGCTCTTGTCGATGGTGCGGTTGGCGATCTTCGTCATCGCCTGGCCGAAGGGCTTGAAGTCGTTCGTCTTCGTCTGGTCGACCAGGATGTTGCGATCGGCGAGGAAGAGGATGCGTTTCTTCACCCCGGCCTTCCACAGCCGCCAGATGATCTGGAAGGCCGTGTAGGTCTTGCCCGTGCCCGTGGCCATGACGAGGAGCACGCGGTCCTGCCCGTCGGCGATTGCCTCCACCGCGCGGTTGATGGCGACTCTCTGGTAGTAGCGCGGCTCCTTCCCGCCGAGATCCGCGTGGTACTCCTGCGTGACCGCGCGCTCGCCCTCTTCCTCCAGTCCCTTCCACCGCCGGTAGCGCTCCCAGAGGAGGTCGGGGGATGGAAAACGATCGAGCGGGATCTCCTTCTCCAGCTTCTCGCCGAGGCCGGTGGTGTCGCGGAAGAGGAAGGAGCCGCCGTTGGAGCTGAAGACGAAGGGGACGTCCAGCAGCTCCGCGTAGCCGATCGCCTGCTGCATCCCCGCGCCCACGATGTGGGTGTTGTCCTTGGCCTCCACCACCGCGAGCGGGAGATTCGGTCGGTAGAAGAGGACGTAGTCGGCGCGCCTCGGAACGCCGCGGCTCACCATCTTCCCGCGCACGATCACGCGCCCCTTCGTGAGCTGCACCTCCTCGCGCACTTGCGTGTGCACGTCCCACCCCGCGGCGGCGATGGCCGGCGTGATGAACTTCGTGCAGATGTCGCGCTCGCTGAGGCTCTTCTTATCCATGCGCTCGGGAGAGGCGGGACGCGGAGGAACGGTAACCGGGGGGTCCGACGGCGGCCGGAGGATGGACGTCCGGGCGGGAAGATAGCGCGGAAGGGCAGCTCACGAAACGTGCGGGAAGCCCGCGATGAGCCGGTGCGGACCGCTCACGCGCCCGCGCCGCGCGGCACCTCGTAGTGCAGCTCGACCAGGCCCGTGCCGACCACCCGCGCGGACAGCAGGCGGAGCGGAGGGCTCGTGATCTGCCTCGGCAGCAGGGGCTTCCCCGCGCCGAGGGTGACGGAGCCGACCTGCACGAGGAGCTCGTCGAGGAGGCCGGCATCGTGGAACTGGCCCGCGAGATCGCCCCCGCCCGCGATCCAGAGGTTCTTCCCCGCGGCCGCTTCCGCCATCGCCGCGTGCACGGGGCGCACGTCGCCGCGCGCGAAGCGGATGTCGGCGCCGGGGACCGCCGGGAGCGAGCGGGTGGTGAAGACCCAGGTGGGCTGGGCGTAGGGCCAGGCACCACCCTGCCCCTCCGCGGGTTGGACGACGTGGCGCAGCAACCACTCGTAGGTCGCGGACCCCATCGCGAGCGCGCCCACCTCCGCAAAAAAGCCGGTGTAGCCCGTCTCGGCGATGTCGGCCAGCGGGAAGAGCCAGTCGAGCGAGTCGTCGGCGGTGGCGATGAACCCGTCGAGGCTCGAGGCGGTGTAGTACTGCGTTTTCATGAGATGCCTCCGGGCGTTGGTGCGATGGCGCTCGCTTGCCTCACGCCTCTCCGCGCACCACCACGGCCACCCGTTCCACCCGCCCGTCCAGGAGGGTGTCGACGCGGAGCTTGACCGCGCCCAGGTCCACCCCGCGGCCGGGGGCGAGGCGCTCGCCGAGCCGGCCGCGCAGGAGCTCGTCGAGGGTGGTCTCCTCGTCGCCCGGAGAGACCGGGACGTCGTAGAAGTCGGCCAGGTCCCGCAGGCGGGTGTCCCCGCGCAGGGGAAACTCCAGGTCGGCGAGCGATGGCTCCTGGTCCTCGCCGGCGCGGACGAAGAGGTGCTCGACGAGCGGGCGCACGCCGCGAGTGAGGACGAAGAAGACGTGGTCGCCCGTCTTGATCCGCGTGCTGCCGCGCGGGGGGATGACCCGGCTGCCGCGGGTGATCATGGCGATGACGGCGTCCTGCGGCAGGGCGAGCTCACGCACTCGCTTCCCCGCGATCCGGTCTCCGTCCTCGACGGGGAAGGCGACGATGTCGGCGTCGACGTGCTTGAGCGAGGAGATCTCGAGCGAGACGGGCGGCTCGGGTGCGACCTCGCGCTGCAGACCCAGGGCGCGCGCGAGCGGCGGGAGGCTCCACCCCTGCGTGGCGGCGGCGATGAGCGAGACGAAGAAGACGACGTTGAAGATGAGCTGCGCGTCCGGCACGCCGGAGAGCAGCGGGTAGATGCCGAGGACGATCGGGACGGCGCCCTTGAGCCCGGCCCACGAGGTGAAGACGATCTCGCGGGCGCTGAAGCGGAAGGGGAGCAGGATGAGCCCGACGGCGATCGGGCGGGCGACGAACATGAGGACCAGCGCCACGAGGATCGCCGGGCCGGTCACGTCGAGGAGACGGCTGGGGAAGCTGAGCAGCCCCAGGAGCACGAACATCGTGATCTGCGCGAGCCACGCGGCGCCGTCGTGGAAGAGCAGGATGCCGCGCTCGAAGACGAGGCCGCTGTTCCCGAGGACGATCCCCGCGACGTAGACGGCGAGGAAGCCGCTCCCGCCGAGGTTGGCGGCGACGCCGAAGGTGAGGATCGCGGCGGCCGTGGCGAGGATCGGGTAGAGGCCCGCCGCGCCGAGCTCGGCGCGGTTGATGAGGAATACGGTGCCCCGCGCGAGGAGCAGCCCCACCAGGCCGCCGATCACCATCTGCTGGACGAAGAGCAGGAGCAGCCCCGGCCCGAGCGCCTCCTGCCCGAGGAGGACGCCGAGCAGGCCGACGGTCAGGAAGATGGCCATCGGGTCGTTCGAGGCGCTCTCGACCTCGAGCATGCGGCCGAGGCGCTCGGGCAGGTGGAGCCCGGCGGAGCGGAGCGCCGCGAAGACGGCGGCCGCGTCCGTCGAGCCGATGATGCTCCCGAGGAGCAGCCCCATGAGCGGGGGAATCCCCAGGATGTAGCTTGCGGCGAGGCCCGTGATGCCGGCCGTGAGCACCACACCCACCGTGGCGAGCGAGAGGGCGGGGGCCAGGGTGAGCCGGATGGAGGCGAGCGAGGTCCGCAGGCCACCGTCGAAGAGGATGATCGCCAGCGCGACGGTGCCGATGCCGTGCGCGAGCGTGTAGTTCTCGAAGGCGATGCCCCCCGGCCCCTCGGAGCCGGCGAGCATGCCGACGCCCACGAAGACGACGAGCACGGGCAGCCCGACGCGCGCCGAGATCTTGCTGCTGAGGATCCCGGCGACCCAGAGCAGGCCGACGATCAGCAGGACCTTATCGACCGCGAACATCGGGGCCCCGGTCGGGTCGGAAGAATGGCGCCCGCGGGCTCAGGGAGCGGGCGGGCTCTGGACCGCGGCGCACAGCAGGGCGCCGAGCGCGCAGGCGGCCGTGGGGACCAGCCTGACCAGGTAGTGCGGCTCCTGGTCCCCGGGTGCGAAGAACGCGACGTCCCGGGTGCCGTTCGTGTGAATCACCACCTCGGCGCGGTCTCCGTTCCCGAGGTGAAGCGACACCTTCGTGCCGATGTACGGGAGGTTCGTCTCGCTCGACGTCATCTTCCTACCTCCAGGTCGACGTGGGAACGTGGATTCCGCGGTCGCGGGCTCCCTCCGTGGCCGGACGCGCACTCCAGCGCCACCAGGCGATACCCCCGCCCAGCCCCCCGAGTGCCACTCCGCCCCGGGCCCGGGAGCCCGCGGTCCGACAGCGGCGGTGCGACGGTCGTCGAGTGGCAGGACACGGGGCGCTCTATTCCGCGTCGAGAACGCCTTCCAGGCCGCGAACTCCGGGCGCGGTGGGGATCGTCCAGAAGCCCGTGATCGCCCGATGCCCCCGGTGGCCCGCCCGCAGAACACCCTCGAAGACCGGGTGCGGCCAGATCTCGGAGTCGAGCCACTCCCGACGGTCGGGCAGGGCAATCGTGCAGAACGTCCGGTCGGGGAGCGGGCCGCGGCCGTCGTAGTCGACCCGGATGCACATCCGGCCCGTGTCCTCGTGGACCTGGGGCCCGGACCAGGTGCCCGGGCCGCCGCCGGGGTCGGGTGCGTAGTCGGCGAAGGTGATCAGCCGCAGCCCACCGGCCGCGTCGGGGACGGGCGCGACGTCCCGGTCGCCGAGGCCGCGCCCGTCCAGCTCGTACCGGCCGTCCGGCACGCGGACGTGGAACTCGGAGCGGTGCGTCGCGGGGCGGGTCGCGGAGAGCTTCCGGACCGCCTCGCGAGCCCGGCTCGCCAGCTGATTCAGCACCAGCGCGTCGACGCCCGGCAGGAACTGGAAGAGGTGCGCATCGCGGACGACGTCCGCGATGCGGTCGGCGAGCTTGCGGATGCCGGCCTCGAGGTCGCGGCGGAAGGCGGTGTTCTGCTCCGCCGACCACACCGGCGCCGCGACCTCGTCCGGCGCCGGCGCGACGAGGCCGCAGGCCTCCATGAACTCACGGGCGCAGTGGCGGGCGATCGCGGCCTCGTACGATCCCGCGGCCACGGACGCGAAGCCGCCGAAGCCGCCGACCGCCGCGCCCGGCAGCGGCACGGCGCGCGCCGTTCCCGTCACCGGGTCGAGGTCGACGAAGGGCGCGATCGCGATGAGCCGGCTCCGGTCGCGCTTGCCCTCCAGCCCCATGGCGAGGTCGAGCGCCACACAGGCGAGCGCCCTCAGCCAGAGACCGGCGTGCGGGTCGTGAGCCGGATCGGTGAGCGCCAGGAAGGCATCCGCGCGCCCGCGCAGCGGGAGGAACCGCTCCTCCTCCGCGGCGACGCGCTCCAGCTCGCTGCGCAGCGACAGGCCGCCGACGGGGATGAGCTTCTGCTCCCTCTCCTCCGCGAGCTCGGACTCGCAGAAGCTCCGCAGCTGCGAGAAGCTGGCCGCCTCGGGCGAGCTCACGAACGCGTCGGCGAGGGACGCCCGCAGGAGGTCGCGGCGCTCGAAGTCGGAGCGGGTCGCGTAGACCTTGTCCTTCTCGACGGAGCGCGACTCGTCGAGCACGGCGGCGCCCATGCTGCGCGCGTGGCGGACGAGCCGATCCAGCGTGGTGAGGCGCCGCAGGTCGATGCCGTCGAGTGAGCCCAGCCGGTTCGGCGGCTCCAGGAAGTACTCCGTGTGCACGGGTACGCGCAGCGGGATCTCCAGGCTCCCGACGTTCGGATCGACGAAGACGATGCGGCGGTCGAAGTCGCCCCCGGGCCGCTCGGCGTCCATGAACGAGGCGAGCCGGAAGGCCTCGCGGATCGGCTCGTTGTTGAACATGCCGCCGTCCACGTACGTGAACGGGTACTCCTGGCGCGCCGCCAGCGGCTTCGGCCACAGGCGGTCTCCGTACTCGTAGCGCTTGCGCGTGAGCACGACCGGAGCGAAGGCGAACGGGAATGCGCCGGCGGCGACCGCCGTCGCGGCGATCCTGGCCCAGGTGTGGTTGGTGCGCAGGTCGCCGATCACCCCCTCGCGCTCGTCCCCCACGTGGTAGCGGCACCAGCGGCTGGCGGCCTCGTCGCCGAGGCTCTCGGCCAGGCGCAGGTCGAAGATGCGCAGATCGCGATGGCCGAAGGAGGTGAAGCCGTCCGCGAGCCCCAGGTAGCCGCTCCGATAGGCCAGCGCCTGGTCCCGCGCGTCGTACAGGATGGGGGTGACGCTCGTCAGCGTGCACGCGAAGAGCACCCGGTCGCCGAGCAGGCGGCGCCGCTCCAGGCCGAACGGCTCGCGGAAGAGGAGCTCCCGGCGCGCGATCCCGTCCACCGCCGCGCGGTCGAGGATCCCGGCCTCGTAGCGGAGGTCCCGCCGCTGCCCGCCCCGGTAGCCGAGGAGCCCATCGAGCGAGACGTCGTGGACCCAGACGCGCTCCTGGACGTCCTGTACGACCTGCGCCGCCACCAGCGACTCGAGGATCCCCTCGTTAGAGAGCCCGTCCCGGCCCCGCGACCGCGCGAGGCGCTGGAGCTCCTTCCCGTACCGCGCGAGGACGCGCTCGCGCGCCGACTCCTCCTGCGCCGGGTCGCGCGAGATCAGGAGCCGGAGCATCAGCGCGAGCGACATCGCGCCGGCGCTCGCGCCGCTGAAGACGTCGACGACCACGCGATCGTACGGGTGCGCCTTTCCGTCCGCCCCCGTCCATCGCGCGCGCAGGATCGCGAGCTTGATCGCCTCCGAGAGCGCGGCGCCCGAGAACGCGCCCAGCGAGACGCCGCCTCCCATCGCGAACCCGAGCCGGAGTTCCCGCGAACTGGCCATGCGCGCCTCGCCGTGGTCGGAGGTCCTGGTGGATGCCGGAGCAAGGGAGGGAACCGATGACTGACAATCCTGTTCGGGAGCGCAGCGAAGTCAAGCTCCTCCTCTCCGCGGGGCGCCCGAGGCACGAAGCACGGAGCGCCCCCGGTCCCGCTCGGGACCGGGGGCGCTCCGTGCCGTGACGCCGACCCGGTCTTCGGTCGGCGCCGTGCGCTCAGTTGCGCGGCTTGGCCGTCCGCGGCGAGCCGGAGCTCGATCCGCCCGAGTCTCCGGAGCTGCCCGAGGAGGTCGCGCCCGCGGAGCTCGATGGGCGCGAGCTCGGCCGCGAGGTGGAGCCGCCGTCGTTGCCGCTGTAGCCGCCCGAGCGGGTGTACCCCTTCCCCTTCACCGCGTGGGTCTCGGTGTGGGAGCCGTCGTCGGAGCCGCGGACGACGATGACGGGCGTGCCGAAATAGCCGCCGTAGTACCCCCCGTAGTAGCCGCCGTAATACGGGTTGTAGCCGTAACCGTAGCCGTACGCGGGGTAGTAGCCCCAGCCCCATCCGAAGGCCGGGTCATAGCCCCAGGGGCCCCAGATGGCCGAGCGGCCGCGATCCGGGCGCTCGGCGCGCGGCTGGTCGGGCCGGAGCTGGGGCTCGCCGGCGTTGCGGTTGATGGCGAAGGTCCGCGGATAGGAGAGTGCGACCATGAGGTCGATCACCCGGTCCGGCACGCCGGCGTCGGCGAGCTCGACGAGCTTCTTCGAGTCGAGGTCGAAGGGCTGGCCGCGCTCCATCAGCCACGAGCCGACCACGTCGGCGTCGAGGTGCTTCGAGGCCTCGGCGATGTCGGCGCCGGTGGGCGGCGCCTCGGCGGCGGTGCGGGCGGCGTCGACGGCGAGCGACTGGCCGCGGAGCGCGCTGGTCACCTCGGCCGGCAGCTCGTCCGTCGCGGCCAGCGGCCGGTACTTGATGACGCGCACGCGGGTGTTGCCGTCCACCGTCACGCCCTGGGTGCTGAGCCACTCGCCCGTGGGAAGCATGGTGAGCAGCCCGGTGGAGACGCGCTGGATGCCGCCGGTGCACGCCTGCTCCGAGTGCCGGTAGACGCGGTGGCCGTCGTTCGAGAAGTCCACGCTCTCCCAGCCGCTGCACCCCTCGTCGCTCACGGGCTTCCGCTCGCCGGTCGCCGCGATGCGCTCGCGCTCCTTCACCGCGCCGTCACGGATGGTGAGGACCTCCACGGCCGAGTTGCCGGAGGCCGGGACGACGCAGACGGTGGGGGTCGCGCCGGTGGAGTCGACGGCCCCGACGCCCGTGGGCTGCCAGCAGCCCTCCCAGGGCAGCCATCGGGCGTCACGGTTGGCGCTCTGCGCCGGGAGGGCACCCGCGGCCAGGAGCAGCCCGGAGAGGACGAGTGCGCCCGTGAGCGCCGGGCGCCGGCCGATCGTTGTCGCTGTCATCGTATGCACTCCTTCAGAAGCGGACCGTGAGGCCCAGGGACGCCGAGGGGCCGGAGAGGTCGATCGAGTCGAAGCCGTTGAAGCCGTCGTTCGGCGTGGCGCTCGCCCAGGAATAGCGCGCCTCGCCCGTCAGCGCGAGGCGGGGGGTCAGGGTGAAGTCGGCGCCGGCGAGTACCTGGCCCATCGGCGCCCATCCGGACGACTGGAGGTCTCCGGGAAAGACCTCGAGGTTGGAGGTGTTGAAGTCGATGAAGTCACCCGACTGCTTGAACCGATACCACATCGCGCCGCCGGTGGCGCCCACGTAGGGGGCGATCTGCGCCGGGATCCAGACGAACCGGCCGATGGAGCGGCCCTGCGGGAGGAGGTACGCCTTCACCCCCGCGTAGAGCGGCACGCGCTGGAACTGGGTGGTCTGCTGGATCGGCTTGTCGCTGTTGTCGGTCCAGTTGCGGTACTCCGACCCGGCCGAGCGGCCGCTGTAGGCGCTGCCGAGGAGCAGGTCGATGCGCGGCGTGAGCCGGACGGAGAGGTCCGCCCCGCCCGAGAAGCCGCTGAAGTCGCCGCGGTTCAGCGTGAGCGTGTCGGTCACGAAGGAGAAGACGTCACCGCCGGCATTGGCGTGATCGAAACCGGCGTGCACCGTCAGGGTCGCCGCCGGCGTGCGGAAGAGGAAACCGTCGCCGGAGCCCTGCGCGTGTACGGGGGGTGCCGCCACCAGCAGAGCGCCGGCCAGGAGAGCCAGCGCGCCGGTGGAATACGGGCGGGATGCCATGTCCTACCTCCATGTCGGATTCACTTCGGCCGGGCGGGGGGCGCCCGGAGCGATGGCGTCGGAGCCACCGATACGATCTACAGACGAAAGAGCCGGAAAGTTCCGCCGCACTTGCGCTTCGCGCGGACGGCGTCGATTCTGACCCGGCTCTTCGACCTCCTCTTTCCCGTGACCTGACCATGGACTCGTCCCGACACCCCGCGGCCCGCGCCTTCGTGCACTCGGTCTACTTCTGGCTCCGGCCCGAGCTGACGGCCGGGCAGCGCGCGGAGTTCGAGCGCGGCCTGCGATCGCTCCGCTCCATCGAGAACGTCCGCCACGGCTGGATCGGGGTGCCGGCCGCGACGGATCGGCCCATCATCGACAGGAGCTACTCCTACGCGCTCACCCTCGCCTTCGACGATGCGGCGGCGCAGGAGGCGTACCAGGCGCATCCGGTGCACGACCGCTTCCGCGAGAGATTCGGCGAGGGGTACTGGGAGAAGATCGTGATCTACGACGCGTTGGAGGCGCCGGAGGCGGGAACGACGACCGACTGACTTCCAGACTCCTCCCTACCCCTCCCACACCACTCGCCCGCCCACGATCGTGGCGCGGACGTCGAGGTCGCCGTCCAGGATCACCAGGTCGGCGTCCCTGCCCGCGGCGATGCTCCCCAGGCGGTCCTCGACGCCGAGGAGGCGCGCGGGGAGGCGGGTGGCGCCGTCCACGGCCTCGGCGAGGGAGCAGCCGGTGAAGCGGTGGAACCGCTTCACGATCTCCAGCAGGGGGATCGAGGTGCCGATGAGCGTTCCGTCGAGGTAGCGCGCGGCGCCGCCCCGCGACTCGAACTGGCGCCCCCCGTACTCGTAGCGCCCCTCCGGCAGCCCCACGGTGCGCATCCCGTCGGTGACGCAGATGCAGCGATCCCCGCCGAAGAGACGCCAGGCGAGGCGAACGACGGGGCGGCTCACGTGCACATCGTCGCTGATGAGCTCCACCGTGAGCCCCCCGGCGTCCATCAGGGCGGGC
>DASSTO010000042.1:0-6850 GCA_035707865.1 Longimicrobiaceae bacterium
CGGGACGGGACTGGGCCTGGCGATCAGCCGCGAGCTGGCGCACGGGATGGGCGGCGAGCTGTCCGTGGAGAGCGAGATCGGGCAGGGTTCCACCTTTACCCTGACCCTCGCGCGTGGTCGGGGGTGAGCGGCAGACGGACCTCCACCGACCGACATCGGCAGATCCGCGTGAAGGATGCTGCAACCGGCCGTCTCCGCACACCAAACCATCCCGGGCGCGGCGATCGGCACTCAAGGGGTGGACAGCCTGCCCTGTGCAGGCAGCACGTGATTCGTCACACGAGCCGTCACACGGAGCCAGCGATCGGACGGTGCCACAACAACTTGCGGGCGCCTCGCCAGGGGGTTCGAGTCCCTCCGCCTCTACCCATTGTGTCGTGGATGGCCGCACCAGCACACAAGTCGGGTTGAGCTGCGCTCGTCCACTCCGGGGGCGACGACTCCCATTGACTTGGCCACCCGCCCACAGGCTCACCAATCGGCCTGGCGCCGGCGGCAGAGTGCGGGTAAGCGGGCATTCAGGACCAAAGCCTCCAATCACCATCCTGTCGCGGTCCCGTCCACCTTGCTCATCCACCAGGATGTGCGCACCGTGAGGCTGTTGCCGGTCGCCGGCGGGTAACGTATTCTGGTAACGAATCCCATCGACGCCACCCGACGCCGATGGACGTCGAGCGGAGGTCGCCAGTGCCGCGAACGCATCAGGAATGGCTTGGTTGCTGAGTTTCCTGTGGTTCGTGACACCAAGGTCAACGACGCCCGACGTGCGGTACGCGCCCTTGGAGTGCCTGATAAGCGTGAGGTCGGTAGTTCGACTCTACCCAGGCCCATTTTCTTAAGCATAAGTAGCACCAGCAGTTACGAGGCGGTTGGCCCCCGTACTTTCCCCCGCGGAAGGTGCGGGGGTAACTTTTGGGGTGAGTTCACGGCTCGGATTCGCGGGCGATCTCGGGCAGCGCACCTTCCAGGCGCCCTTCTCCTGGGAGTCTCCTGGAGAGGATGTGCGGGGCCGATCGAGCACACTTCGAATCAACCATCGCACCTCGCACCGGATCCGCGCCCGGGCCGATCGACTGCCGGTCGCGGAGGTACTCGATGTGGATGCAAACGTCGAGAGCTGCGGTGCGGTGTCCGTGCTCAACGGCCCGAGCCCAGCCGTCCAGACCGTTGATGATGCCGAGGACGAGGTTGAGGCGGTGAGCCGGTGGCTTCGCGAGCGCGCGGCAGAGGGCGTGGAGCCGCACGAGAGCGGGGTCTTCGTGCGATCCAGCGGAGATCTCCCCTCGGAGTTCTGGAGGACCTGACGATGTGACGTTTCGCGCCGCAGCGCCCATGCCGCAGCGATCGGTATCGTTCCTTCCCTTCAGCCGATGAGTCTCATGGTCCACGGAGAACAGTGGAGCGCGGTTTTCGAGGATGTGCCGGGTGCTACCGCCCCGCTGCTACCCGAGATCCTCGAGCGCGGTACGTACGTGGGGGAGGGCGAGGTGGAGCTCGAAGGCGGAGACGGTGTCGTCCGGATGGAAACGGGCTTCGCGCTGGCGTATCCGGAGACGCCCCTCCGCTATCTCGCGCTCTGCGCCACGAATTCCGCAGGCCCCGAGCCGACGCGTGAGTTCGTGACGGCCTTTCCGTGGTGTGCGGAAGGGGTCGAAGCCGACCTGGAGATCGAAGAAGTGCTCGCCGACCGCGACGATCCCATGGAGGGCGGGCTCGAGGTGGCGGCGCCCGGGGGCGGGCTCATGTGGCTCGTGGACCCCTTCTTCTTTCAGCATCGTCACCTCTACGCACCCGAGCGGACCGTGCGCCTCTCGATCGCCGCCCTCGCCTATTCCGTGAGCCTCGCGGCGCGGGACTTCGTCGAGGTGACGGAGGGGCCGATGCTGGATCTGGAGCGATCCCGGATCAGCGAGGCGGATCCCGACGCCGATCCGGCGGAGGTCACCAGCGTGAGGCTCTCGCTGGAGGGCGCGCGGGCCCTGTTCCCGCACCCGGAGGAACCGCTCTTCGGTAGCACCTTCCGCGCTCCGGTAGAGGATCTGGATGAGTTCTCCGTGGGCGGGGTGCGCTTCACGCGAATGCTGATCGCGCCACTTACCACGGACGCGGGCGCGGTGGGGATGTGGCTCTATGCCAGCGAGCGCGTGCTCCAAGGTTGTGCTCCGAGAGTCGGGGACGAGATCGAGGGGTTCGCCTGGCTGCAGGCGACACTCGTGTCCTCCACGTCCGGCGAGTGAGGTCCCACCATTCCGCACCGATGACTCGTGACCGGGCTGTCCGGGACCGCCGCCGCGGTGCCCTCCTCGGCCTCGCCGTGGGCGATGCAGTCGGCGCGGCCGTCGAGTTCCAGCCCCCGGGCAGCTTTGCGCCGCTCGCCGCTATGGTTGGTGGTGGACCCTGGTGCCTGGAGCCGGGGCAATGGACGGATGACACCTCAATGGCGCTCTGCCTGGCGGAGAGTCTGGTCGGGTGCGGCGGTTTCGACGCCCGAGACCAGATGGAGCGCTATCTTCGCTGGTGGACGGCGGGGCACCTCTCGTCCACGGGCGAGTGCTTCGACATCGGTGCGACCGCGCGCGCGGCGCTCGTGCGATTCCGCCACACGCGCGATCCCTTCGCCGGCGCCACGGACCCGCACCGCGCGGGCAACGGCTCATTGATGCGCCTCGCCCCGGTGCCCGTCTTCTTCGTCGCGAATCCTGAGCGTGCAATCCACCTCTCCGGGGAGAGCTCGCGCACCACCCACGCGGCACCAGCTGCCGTGGACGCGTGCCGCTACTTCGCTGCACTCCTGGTGGGCGCACTCCGAGGGGCAACGAAGAAGGAGATCCTCTCCCCTTGCTATTCACCCACTCCGGGCCTCTGGGAGCGGAAACCCCTCGTACCGGAGATCGTCGCCATCGCGGAGGGGTCCTATCGGCGGAAGAGCCCGCCCGAGATCCGGGGCAGCGGATACGTGGTGCAGACGCTGGAGGCGGCTCTCTGGGCCTTCCATTCCACCGAGAGCTTCCGTGACGGCTGCCTCGCCGCCGCCAACCTGGGCGACGACGCCGACACCACCGCTGCCGTATTCGGTCAGCTGGCCGGCGCTTTCTACGGTGAGACCGCCATACCGGTGGAGTGGCGCCACCGGCTCGCGATGTACGGGATCATCGACCACTACGCCGAGGCACTGGCGGACGCGGCGTACTGACCCCAACGTGGTTGAGCGGGAACCAACCTGCAGGAGCAAGGGGGGGAAGCGAAGAGGCGGGAGCTCTCTCGCCCGTGCGCGGGAGCGTGCGGGGATTCGATTCGAGAGCCCGGCGGCTCCGGGGTGCTGCGCTCTTCCTCGGAGATCTCGGCCAGGTCCTGCTCGGCTCGCCGGGTCGTCCATCCGTTCCGCGCGCCGGCCGATCGCAGCCGCCGGCCGGCGTGGCACGATTCCTCCGCGCTACCGGAGCAGCGGGGCTTCCCGGCACACCCGGCTTGGCGGCACGCGCACGGGCGTGGTACATTCTCCCGGCTGGGCGCTCCGCACGACTCCGTGCGCGGGACCGCCAGCCGTCCGCGGGGTCCCGTCAAGATTTACCGGCACCTGGTCGACACTCCCCGAGTGCGGGGATCTCGCTTCGGGTGGGACGGCGAGAACGGATGTCACCTTACGCGTGGAACGAACTCCGATGGCGAACGCAACGCATTCTCGGGGCATCTCCGTGCACCGGCGCGCGCGCACGCTGCCGCCCGTCGCGCCGTTGGGCCCGACGGTCGGCCCGGAGGACGGCGACATCCTGGCGGAGCTGCCGACCAAGCTCGGCGGTGTCCTGTGGCGGAGCCTCCGATCGGTCCGGCTGTGGGCCGGAGCGATCCCTGCCGAGCGTGTGGGGCTGTTCAACGAGGGGGCGTACGAGGCGCGGCTCGCGGAGCTGCTCTCGGTGGAGGGACCGGAACGACTGGTGGCGGATCTCTCGGGCCTCGCGACCGTGCTGGCAGGCTCCGCCTGGGTGCAACCGGCCGTGATCGCCGGGCACTGCGCCGGGGTGGCGGCGTGGGCCCGGACCGAGTCGCTCCGCCACATCACGCTCTGCGCCCTGCGAGCAGCGGCCGAGTGCTGCCCGTGGGATCCGGCGCTCGCACTGCACGCCGGGATGGAGGCGCGCGACCAGGTGCTCTATCCGGAGGCCGAGAGCTGGTTGCAGCGCGCGGTCGTTCTGGGCCGGCAGGCAGGGCACTGGGAGATCTATACGCGGGCCCACCTGGCGATGGCGACGATGTGGCTGCGGCGCGGCGCTCTTCCGACTGCGCGTCGGCACCTGGACCGGGCGGAGCACCGGGCGGGGCGCGCGGGGCTCCGCGAGTTTCAGGGCCGGGCGCTGCACGATCGCTTCGTGCTCGAGTTCTCGGCGGGCGGAGAGGCATTGCACCTGGCGCAGCGTGCACTCGCGTGCTACCCTGCTGGAAGTCCCCGACTCATCGCGCTGGCGTTCGATCTCTCGGTCTACTGGATGGACCGGGGGAACTTCGAGGGCGCGCTGGCTACGTCCCGGGTGCTCCTTCCACGCGTGCAGCCCGAGCATCGCCCCAACCTCTACGGCGTCATCGCGCGCTCCGCGGGTGCCTGCGGCGTGACGTCGGAGTACCGACGCGCGGTCCGCGCGCTGGGCGACCTGCCGGGCGCGCCCGGCACCGCGAGCGCCTGGCTGTGCGCCGCCCACGGTGCGGTCAATCTCGGCCTGTGGGAGGAGGCACGCACCCATGCGCAGCGTGGGCTCGAATGCGCTCTCGCACGCCGGGAGCAGAAGGTGCGCTTCGAGGCTGAAGGATTCCTGGAGATGATCGAACAGAAGAGTCGACCGGCTCCCCCCCCGGAGCTGGAGGAGCCGGCCGCGGACGCGTTCACCGCCGAGCTGCTTGCGACGATCGAAGCGCTCCCTGTGTTCTCAGGAGCCTGAGCCGATCATGATCTCGTAGTTGGGCTGATTCGGCTGGGGCGCGGTGATCGAGGACACCTTCGAGCACGCGGCCGCGCTCCCGATCAGCGCGAGGGAGCCCAGCAGGAGAATGAGTCGGCGAGCAGTCGGCATGGTGGATCTCCGGGTAGAGAGAGGCGGTGTGGGGCCCGATACGGCCCTTCAGCGTGAACCTATCACCACTCCCCCAGCGCACGCGCTGGCCTCCGCGACCTAGAAGGCGACACTTTCGGACATATTGTGCGGAGATTGCCCCCTCTCCTGGTCCTGCACCCCGATCGGGGGTTCCTCGCGCGGCTCTCAGAGGCCGCCCGTGGAAGGTTCCGACCGAGCGTGTGCGCTTCCTGGAGCGAGTTGCGCGAGCGTTACGGCAGGGCTCCCTTCGGGACGGTGCTGGTCGTGGACCCCTATCTCGGTTCGGTGCGGGGTATCTCGCCGGAGCTTCGCGCGTTCCACGCGAGGTATCCCTACGCGGCCCTCCTGGCGGCGTTCTGGCAGCGCCAGGGGGAGACGCGCGACGTCCTGCGGATGATGGCCGAAGGTGTCTTGGACTTTCTCTTTCTGGACGAGGAGAACACGGAGGCGGCGATCCGACGGCGTCTGGAGCCGCTCCGGTCGCGGCCGATCCGCGCGCTCCTTCCCGAGGGGATCGCGGACTCGCTCTCCGGCACCGGGCAGGGGCTGCTGAACAAGGCGATCGAGACGGTGGCCGCGGGAGGCAGCGTCACGGACTTCGCCGCGGCGCTGGCGCTGAGCCCGCGGAACCTCAATCGCCGTACGCACGCGGTCCGGCTACCGCCGCCCAAGGAGCTGCTGCGCTGGATCCGGGTCCTGCTGGCCGCGGCGCTGCTGGAAGACGAGGCGCACACGATCCACGACGTCTCGGTGGCCTGCGGTTACGCGGACGACCGCGGGCTCCAGCGGCTGATCCACGGGCTCCTCGGGATGACGCCGAGTGCGCTGCAGGGGATGGGTGCGACCGGCCTCGCGCGAGAGGCGTTCCGTGCGCGTCTGGCGTCGCCGTCGAGACTCCGCTCCATTCACCGCGAATATGCGCCATGAATTCGCACCGCGCATCTTCCGATCCGACGGCAAGCCCCGAGGCGGACGAGATCGCCCGCCTCGCTGGCGAGCTGTTGCACGACCTGAACGACGCCCTCGCCGCGCACGCGGCGCTGATCGAGCTTGCGCGACTGGAGGCACAGAGGGGAACCACGGCGGGCACGATGGAGCGGCTGGAAGACTCCATCCGGCACCTGCAGTCGATGGTCCGGGACCTCTTCGACGAGATACGCCCGGGGCACGCCTCACCGGAGATCGAGTTCGATCCATGCGCGGAGGCGCAGGCCGCCTTCGAGCGCTGGCGGCTCACCGCACCGGCGCTGCGGCTCTCCTTCCAGTGTGAGGTGCCTTCGGAGCTGGCCGTCCGTGGGCGGGCGAGCTTCTTCACCCGCGTGCTGACGAACCTGCTCCGGAACTCCGCCCAACACGCCAGGGCGTTCGTTGCGGCCCGGATAGAGGTCCACACCGAAGACGGCCAGCGCTGGCTCCATCTCCTCGTGGAGGACGACGGACCCGGGATTCCCCTGGAGCTGCGGGAGCGGATCTTCGAACCCTACGTGCGTGGAAGCGAGCGAGGCACGGGGCTGGGGCTCTCGATGACGAGATGGGGCGTACGACGGCTGGGAGGGAGCGTGGAGCTGGCCCCGGGGTCGCGCCTGGGCGGCGCGCGCTTCCTCGTCCGCGTCCCCGTTTTCGCCCGAACGGTCCTCGAGCCGACGGTATCGCCATCCGTGGACGCGTCGCTCGCCGGGCTGCGCATCGCGTACGTCGACGATTACGTCGCGCTCGCGCAGGGCTTCGCCCGGCTCGCCGAGCGCGAGGGGGCAGAGTGGATCCAC
>DASSTO010000043.1:0-11734 GCA_035707865.1 Longimicrobiaceae bacterium
TCCGCGACAGCACCGATCTGCTCCACACCATCGCCCTGCGCCACGGCGCCCAGCGCGCGCGCTTCGGCTGGACGGAGGAGGCGCTGCGCCGCGAGCTCGAGATCCTGCGCGAGGAGATCGCTGCGGCCCTCCGCCGGCACTACGAGGCCGGGGCTCCCCCGGAAGTCTCCGCCGTTCTCGACCGGATCCTCTCGCCCGTGGACGCGGCCTCGCTGCGGGGGCTCCGGTCGACGGCGGCGGCGAGCGGCTAGCCGCTCGCCGCCGCCTGTGTCGGCGTTCCGGGCGTGACGATGACCAGGCGATCGCGGCCCGCGCGCTTGGCCGCGTACATCGCCTGGTCGGCGGAGTCGACGAGGTCGTCCGCCGGAATCCAGCCGTTGCCCACCGCGACGCCGACGCTCACGGTGAGGTCTCGCACCACACCGCCGGGGACGACGATCTCGGTCGCCTTCAGACGTCGCCGGAAGCGGTCCACGAAGGTCATCGCGCCCTCCGCGTCGGTGTCGTGGAGGAGGGCGGCGAATTCCTCGCCGCCGAGCCGCGCTACGAGGTCGATGTTCCTCGCGTTGTGCCGCAGCAGGAAGCCCACGCGCTCCAGCACCGCGTCGCCGGCCCGGTGGCCGTAGGTGTCGTTGACGCGCTTGAAGTAGTCCAGGTCCAGGATCGCCAGGATCACCCGGCCACCGGCGCGCCGACGCCGGTCCATCTCACGGGCCAGCGCCTCCTCGAAGACGTTGCGGCGCATGAGGCCGGTGAGCGGATCGATCCTCGCGTTCAGCTCGGCGGCCGCGAAGCTCCCCGCGGTCTCCATCCCCACCGCGGTCACGAAGGCGAGGAAGCCGAGCCAGAAGACGCCGCGTACGCCGGGGATGATGCGCAGGACGGGAAGCACGTGCGAGCCGGCGAGCAGGTCGAGGTTGAGCGCGATCGCGAGGCCCGCCATGCCCGCCAGCAGGACGTACGTGCGCGAGTCCCGCGGGCGGCTGCGCAGGAAGGCCCAGCCCACGCTGGCGACGATCCCCACCCCCACCAGCGCGCCGAAGGTCGCGTAGACGGGCGGGACCCGCCGCAGAGGAACGGCGAGCACGACCGCCAGACCCGCGAGCAGCAGCAGCGACGCCGCCCGGCTGATCCGGTTCGGGACGAGCTGGAAGAGCTTCGCGACCAGCGCGATGTAGATCGGCCCGGCCGCGAGCAGCGTGGCGATCCCCATCCGGAGGGGGTTGACGTGGCGGCTGGTGGTGGAGAAGAAATCCTGCGCGAAACTGGCGGCGTAGAGCGCGGCGGCGCCGCAGAGGAGGGCGAAGTAGAGGTTCTCCTTGGCCGTCCGTCGGCGGAGGAAGAAGACGAAGTGGTAACCTCCGATGGCCAGGAAGAAGGCGATCAGGCCGCCGAGGAGCATCGTCCCGATCTGCCCGTCGTCCACGAGTGCGTCGTAGCGGCCCAGCGTCACGCCGCCGGTGAGACCGCCCATCGCGTACTCATTGTAGACGCGCACGGCGAGGACGTGGTCGGGCCCGGGGTGGGCCCGAAGGACGGAGTTCGGGACGAGCAGCCGCGTGGTCGGGACCCCCTCCGCGAAGTTCGGGGGGAGCGAGCCGCCTCCGCCGATGCGCACACCGTCCCAGTAGACCTCGAAGGCGTCTCCCACCTCGCCCACCCGCAACCCCACGGGCTCGTCGACGAGGTCGTCGGGCAGGCGGAGGCGCAGCCGGTACCAGCCGTAGCCGTCGTAGCCCGGCGCCACCCGGTCCCACGAGCCCGGTACCTGCACGTGCGCCCAGGCGTGATCGTCCAGCGTGGGCGAGGCCCAGGCCATGTCGTCCCCGAGGTGGAGCAGCCATCCGCTCGTCAGCCGGTGGACGGGCGCGGGCGGCTGCGCCCGGGCTGCGGGCGCGAAGAGGATGAGACCCGCGAGAATCCAGCGAACCATGAAAGCGCGGCTGAGAATGGGCGAGGCATAGGTCCGGGGCCACCAGGGACGTCCCGACTCGGCGCGCGATCTCACCGCGCCGATCCCTCCGCGCGCGCTGCTTGCCCACTTCCGGGCGAGCGCGTACGTTGTGTGGCCGCAACCGATTCCGAGACGAGGCAGCGATCGATGGCCCTGGTTCCAGACGACGACTTTTCCGCGCTGGCCGTGTTCACCCGCCAGTCGGGCCCGAACGCGGGCGAGCCCCTTCCGGTCCGCTCGCCCGTCTTGAGTATCGGCCACGGATCGCAAAATGATCTCGTTCTCGACGACGACTCCGTCTCCAAGACGCACGCGAGGCTCGAATACGACGCCGGCGACTGGCGTCTGACGGATCTCGGCTCGACCAACGGCACCTACATCGACGACGTGCGCCTGGCGCCACAGGTGCCGATGCCGATCAACTCCGGAGCCACCGCCCGCTTCGGCGCGGTGGCGCTCCTGTTCCGGGCGGAAGAGGCGGCGGACCCCGAGGCGGCCCGGGCCCGCTACGTGCCCCCTCCCGCCGCGACGCCCCTGGCGCAGCGTGGCCGCGGGCCCGGGCTTCCTCTCTGGCTCTTCATCCTCATCCTGATCGTCCTCGCGGTGGTCGTCTTCTTCCTCGTCGGCGGCGCGCACGGGGGCTGGATCACCGGCACGGCAACGCCGCTCCTGCGGGTCGGCGGCCTGCCCGCGGCGCCGTGACGATCGCCTGGGAAGCGGTCGGCGCCTCCGACGTGGGTCGCCGCCGCCGCGGGAACGAGGATTCCTACCGGGTGGACGCGCCGCGCGGGATCTTCCTGGTGGCGGACGGGATGGGGGGGCACGCTGCGGGCGAGGTGGCGAGCGATCTCGCCGCGCGGGCGGTGTCGGAGGCGCTCGCGGAGGCGCTCGACGCGGGCGCCGGGGGTGACGCCCTGCTCGCCACCATGCGCCGGTCCTTCCTCGCGGCGCACGAGGAGATCGTTCACTGCTGCTCGGACGACACGAGCACCCGCGGAATGGGCACCACGCTCACCGTGGCGGTGCTCGATCCCGCGGGCGTGTTGCACGCCGGGCACATCGGGGACAGCCGTCTCTACCTGCTGCGCGGCGACGCGCTGGAGCAGCTCACCGCGGACCACACGTGGGTGCAGCGCGAGGCCGACGCCGGGCGCCTCGCTCCCGAGGCCGCGCACGACCATCCCCTCTCCCACATCCTCACCCGCGTCCTGAGCGAGGACGTCGACCCGGAGCCGGACCTCCTCTCCGTCCCCCTCGCCCCGGGCGACGTGCTGCTCCTCTGCAGCGACGGCCTCTACAACATGCTGTCCGACCAGGTCATCGCCCGCCTCCTCGCCTCCGACTCGTCTCTCCCCGTCGTGGCCGAGACGCTCGTCGACGCCGCCAACCGCGCGGGCGGCGTGGACAACGTGACGGTGATCGCCGTGAGACTTCTGGCCGCCGGCAGCTAGCGGCCGGCGGCCGGCCCGAGATACTCCCTCCGGAACCGGTCGTGCCGGGAGGCCTCCGCGGGGGTGCCGATGCCGTGCGTGGTGCCCGCGACCATCCAGACGACCTCGTCGGCGACGTCCATGACCTCGGGCACCTCGTGGCCGGTGATCACGAGGGCGCAGCCCTCCCGGGCGAGCTCCCGGAACGCGTCGGCGAGCACGGCGGCGTCGCTCGGATTGATGCCCGCGAAGGGCTCGTCGGCGAGGAGGCAGCGCGGCGCGCGGATCCAGGCCACGGCGATCTCCGCCCGGCGCCGCTCCCCGCCGGAGAGCTCGACCGCGGGCTGGTCCAGCCGCTGGCGCAGGCCCAGCCGGTCCAGGATCCCCTCCGTCCGGCCGCGGCCGAAGCGCCACTCCACCGCGCGGATCTGCTCCCGCACCGTCTGGCGCGGCGAGAGCAGCTCCCGGTCGGGCAGATAGAAGAGGCCGCGCGCCGCGAGCTCCCGGAGGCGCGGCCGCAGGTAGGCGCGGCCGCGGAAGAGGACGACGCCGTGGTCCGCCCGCATCAGCCCCGCCCCGATCCTCAGCAGCGTCGACTTCCCGCACCCGTTCCGCCCGAAGAGCGCGGTGATCCTCCCCTCGGCGGCCCAGACGGACGCCGCCTTCAGGACCGTCCGGTCGCCGAAGCTCTTCCCGATCGAATCCGCCGCGAAGATCGGTGGCACGAGGAGCTCAGAACGGACGCAGGACGATCGCGGCCGCCGTGTCCAGGGCGAAGACGGTCGCGAGCGATGCGGCCCAGAACCACAGTTCCGACGCGCCGAGGTTCGCGTGCAGGAGCAGCTCGTGGAAACGCCGCCGGTCCAGCCACACCAGCAGCGCGGGCACGCCCCAGGTGGGCTGGCGGACGGAAGCGGAGAAGTCGCTCAGGATCACGCCGAGCACGATGAAGCAGAAGAGCCGGACCAGGAGCCACGTCACCGCGCTCCTGCGCACGACCACCGCGAGGTAGCCGGGGTAGGGAAGTCTCAGCGCGTGGGGGAGGCTCGCGGCCCGGCTCTGCGGCGCATCTCTCATGGGGTCCTTCAGGTAGGTGGTCCCGGCCCGCCCGCACACCCCTTCACCTCGTCACCCCTTCACCCCTTCACCCCTTCAGTCCTCCGCCCCCGGCAGCACGATCCGGAAGACGGTCCCCTCCTGCCCGCTCTCGACCTCGATCTCGCCGCCGTGCTCGTGGATGATGCGCCGGCAGATGGCGAGACCGAGACCCGTTCCCTCGTCCTTGCCCTTGGTGGTGAAGAAGGGGTCGAAGATGCGGGGGAGGACGTCCGGGGGGATGGGCGGGCCGTTGTTGAAGAAGGAGAGTTCCAGCCAGTGATCTCCCGCGCGCTCGGAGGAGGGCCGCGCGGGGGCGAGGGTTATCCGGAGGGTGTCGCCGCCGTGGCGGAGCGCCTGTTCGGCGTTGATGAGGATGTTCAGGAAGACCTGCTGCAGCTGGTGCGGGTCGCCGTGCACGGATGGGAGCCCGTCCTCCACGCGCACGCGCGTGCGCAGGCCGGAGCGCTGCAGCTGGCGCGCGCGCAGGTCGAGCGTGCTCTGGAGCACGCCGCCGACGTCCACCGGACGGTGCTCGACCGGGTGGCGGCGCGCGAAGGAGAGCAGGTCCCCGACGATGCGGTTGCAGCGCTGGACCTCGCGCAGGATGTGCTGCAGCCCGCGCGCGCGCTCCGGGTCGGTCTCATCCTCCAGGAGGAGCTGCGCGTAGCCCGAGATGCCCCCCAGCGGGTTGTTCAGGTCGTGCGCCACGCCGCTCACCAGGAGCCCGAGCGCCGAGAGCTTCTCGCGCTCCATCAGGTGCTCCTCCATGCGCATGCGCTCCTCGAGCATCTGCTTGGCGCGCAGGTGCGCCGCGATGCGCGCGCGCAGTTCCGCGCCCAGGAAGGGCTTGGTGAGATAATCGCTCGCGCCCGCGTCGAAGGCCGCCGAGATGCTCTCCGCGTCCGTCTTGGCGGTCACCATCAGGATCGGCAGGGAGAGCGGGTCCCAGCGCTCGCGCACGCGGTGGCAGATCTCGAGCCCCGAGATCTCGGGGAGCATCCAGTCGAGGAGCAGGAGGTCGGGCGTGGCGTCGTTCTCGAGCATCGCCAGCGCCGCCGCTCCGTCCGCCGCCAGTCTCACCTCGTAGCCGACGCGGCCCAGCAGCGTCAACAGGACGTTGGCGGCGGCGGAGTCGTCCTCGGCGACGAGGATGCGCGCCGGACGCGGCGGTGGTGCGGGCGGGGTGCCGGGCAGCTCGGGCTGGATCACAGAATGGCTTGGGACCGGGTCAGGCGGCGCTTCAGCTCACCAGGGGAGAGCCGGAGCAGTTCCAGGACGGGCGCGGCGTGGATCGCTCGCCGCTCGGTGGTGAAGATACGGAATACGCGGGCGGAGTGGTATAGCTCGTCCGCGATGCGCGGCAGGTCGATGAGCCCGGCGCGCCCAGCCTGCGTGAGCCGCACGGTGTCCCCGCCCCGGCCGCGCAGCAGCAGGTCGAGCCCCATCATCCGCGGCTTCTCCGGGTAGTCGAGGAAGACGCTGCCCTCGGGCAGCCGCAGCTCCCGCGCGAGCCGATCCTCCAGCTCCCGCCGCAGGGGCTCCATGCTGTAGAACCACGCGCCGATCGGCAACTCCCGCATCTCGTCGCCGGGGACTTCGAGGGCGCGCTTGGGAAGCCGGCGGGCCCGCAGCGCCGGGAGCCACTCGCGGCGCACCCGCTCGGCCGCGGGCGAGTCCGCGGCCTCCGCGCGCGCCTCGATCAGCCAGAGGAGCCCCTCGTCCGAGCGCCCCACCAGCTCGTCCGGGGCGAGCACCCCCGCGTCCACCGCCTCCTCCACCAGACGCTGGTAGAGAACCGTGGCGGCACGCACGGCGTGGTGCCAGTAGACGTTGCGGAACATCTGGTACTTCGCGAAGAGCAGCGACTCCAGCGCCGCGAGCCCCTTCTCGTGCACGCCGATCTCCGCCCGGCCCGTCTCCGGGTCCCGCAGCAGCGTGAGCGCGTGCAGCAGCCGGTCCACGTCCACCACTCCGTACGGTACCCCGCAGAACATCGCGTCCCGGTTGAGATACTCGATCTTGTCCAGGTCGAGGCTGCCGGAGACGAGCCCCTGCAGCGGCGAGTCCGACGAGCCGCGGATCAGGCGCTCGATGCGGTCCGGCGCGTCGGGCGCGATCTCCCCGAGCGCGGCGCGCAGCCCCGGCGCGGCCAGGAAGCGACCCGTGAGCGCCTCGTGGTGCTCCGGCACGTGCTCGGCGTCGAGCTCCTCGAGCGCGTGCGAGAAGGGGTAGTGACCGATGTCGTGCAGCAGCGCGGCGTAGGGTACGAGCCGGCACTCCTGCGGGTCGACGTCGTCCAGCTCGCCGCGCTCGGAGAGCAGCGCGAGCGCGCGACGCGCCAGGTGGTAGACGCCCAGCGCGTGGTCGAAGCGGGTGTGGGTCGCGCCGGGGTAGACGAGGTAGGCCAGGCCGAGCTGGCGGACGTGACGCAGGCGCTGGAACCCGGGCGTGTCGATGATGCGCAGCGCCGTCGCGTCGAGGCGGATCGTGTTCCACAGCGGGTCACGTACCACCTCGAAGTCGGGAGAGGCCGACGGGTTCCCGCTCATCCGGCGCTGGCGATCAGAGGACGGAGGCACCCGCGGTGGCTCGGGTGGCGTAGATGCGTGGCGGAAGCCCCGTGGCCCGCTCGTAGGCGTCGGCGACCTCACGGGTGAAGGCGTCCGCGCCATTGGCGCGGACCAGCGCCACGGCGCAGCCGCCGAAGCCCGCGCCGGTCATCCGCGCGCCGAGGCAGCCCGGCTGCGCCCGTGCGATCCCGACCATGCGATCCAGCTCGGGGCTGGAGACCTCGAAGTCGGCGCGCAGGCTCTCGTGGCTCTCGTCCATGAGTCGCCCGAGGGTCGGCGCGTCGCCGCGCGCCATCGCGTCGGCGGCGGCGAGGGTGCGCTCGTTCTCCGTGACGACGTGCCGCGCGCGGCGCAGGGTGACGGGGTCGAGACCGACGCCGCTCTGCGCCAGCTCGGCGGAGGTGACGTCGCGGAGCGCGGGCACCGAGAAGTGCTCGGCCGCGAGCTCGCACTGCCGGCGGCGCTCGTTGTACGCCGAGCCCACCAGCCCGCGCCGGGTGGCCGTGTCCAGGATCACGACGACCGTGTCGGGCGGCAGCGGCACGGCGCGCGTCTCGAGCGTGCGGCAGTCGAGCAGCACCGCGTGGTCCCGCTCGCCGACGGCGGAGATCATCTGGTCCATGATCCCGCACTTCACGCCCACCCACTCGTTCTCCGCCTGCTGGCAGAGGAGCGCCATCTTCTTCGGCGCCCATTCCAGGTTCGACACGGTGGCGAAGGCACGCGCGGTGGCGAGCTCGAGGGCGGCGCTGCTGGAGAGCCCGGCCCCGATCGGTACGTCGCCCGCCGCCACGCCCTCCCATCCGCGCAGCTCCGCGCCCGACTGCTCCAGCGCGCGGGCGACCGCCTTCAGGTACTCCGCCCACTCGGGCCCGCCGTGCTCCAGCGCCGCGAGGTCGAAGTCGGCGGCCTCGCCGAAGTCCAGCGAGTGGACCGAGACGCGCGTCCCTTTCCCGGGCCGCACGGCGATCCATGCCGCGCGGTCGATGGCCATCGGCAGCACGAAGCCGTCGTTGTAATCCGTGTGCTCGCCGATCAGGTTCACCCGGCCCGGCGCGCGGACCACGGCCGCCGGCGGCTCGCCGAAGCGCGCGGCGAACTCCTCGGCCAGCACTGCGGGATCGACCCGCGTCTCACTCTCTGTGGCGTTGCTCATCACGAACGACAGGGTTGGTGCTCTCCTCGCCGGTGCGGTACTCGATCTCCTCGATCGCGCGGCCCTGCGCGGTGTCCTGCGCCAGGCGCGCGCGGCTCGTCCCCCGCCGCCCGAAGAAGAGCATCAGGAGGCCGAAGATCAGGAGGATGATCCCCCAGGAGAGATTCACGTTGTAGCCGAGCGAGTTGGCGTAGGTCGAAGCCGGCTCGATCGCGCCCCAGACGGTCAGCAGCGCGCCGAGCACGGTGAAGAGCCCCCCGATCGGCAGTCGGATGTCGAGCATAGGTGCGTCCCCTCAGAAGAAGATGATGTTCAGCACCAGCGTCGCCGCCAGCACCACCACCGCGAGCGTGGCGGGCCGCTCCCACAGGGGCAGATGCTTGGTCTTCGGCCGCTCGGTGAGGCTGTAGACGAGCCCCCTGAGCTCGCCCTCGGCCCTGGGCCGCGTCGCCAGGCTGATGAGGATGGTGATCACGAAGCAGGCCGTCCACGCCCAGATCGCGGTCCAGAAGTTCTGCGCCATCTCGCTCGGGTAGGTGTTCACCACCGCCCCCAGCCAGCCGCCCTTGATCCCCACCGTGGAGCCCGCCGGCAGGGTGAGCCCGTGGTGGATGGCCGCGGCCACGATGCCCGAGAGCAGCCCCCAGAAGGCGCCGTCGCCGGTGGTCCGCTTCCAGAACATCCCCAGAAGGAAGGTAGCGAAGAGGGGCGCGTTCACGAAGGCGAAGACGAGCTGCAACATGTCCATGATGTTGTTGAAGCTCGTCGTGGCGTAGGCCGCCCCGATCGAGAGGGCGATGCCGACGATGGTCGCCCAGCGCCCCATCCACAGGTAATGGTGGTCGCTGGCGTCCTTGTGGATGTAGGCCTGGTAGATGTCGTACGTCCACACGGTGTTGAAGGCCGTCACGTTGCCCGCCATGCCGCTCATGAAGCTCGCCATGAGCGCGGTCAGGCCCAGGCCGAGCAGCCCCGTGGGGAAGTACTGGCCCAGCATCATGGGGATGGCCAGGTCGTAGTTGTAGGTGCCGTCGGGCTTGAGCGGCAGCTTGAAGCCGGAAGCCGTGGCGTGCGCGGTCAGGGCGATGGCGATGATCCCGGGCAGGATCACCAAGAAGGGGAAGAGCATCTTGGGGAAGGCGGCGATGAGCGGCGTCCGCCGCGCCGCTTCCATGCTGTCGGCCGCCATCGCGCGCTGCACCACCAGGAAGTCCGTCGTCCAGTAGCCGAAGGAGAGTACGAAGCCGAGGCCGGCCACCACGCTGAACCACTCCACGCCCATGGGGTTGGCGGCGGCGTCGTTCAGGTACTTCCACGAATGCGTGAAGGCGCCCGGCGCGAAGCCCTGGTTCGAGGAGGCGAGCGCGAGGCGGCTCACCAGCCCGTCCCAGCCGCCCACGTCCTTGAGGCCCAGGAAGACGAGCGGGATGAAGCCGGCCACGATCAGGAAGAACTGCAGCACCTCGTTGTAGATGGCGCTGGTGAGGCCGCCCAGGAGGATGTAGAGCAGCACGATGACCGCGCTGACCAGCACGCTGAAGTTGAAGTCCCACCCCAGGAGGAGCTCCAGCAGCAGCCCCATGGCGTACATGCTGATTCCACTGGAGAAGATCGTCATCACCGCGAAGGTGATGGCGTTCAGGCCGCGCGTCTTCTCGTCGAAGCGCAGCTTCAGGTACTCCGGGACGCTGCGGGCCTTGGAGCCGTAGTAGAAGGGCATCATGAAGAGGCCCACGAAGACCATCGCCGGAATGGCGCCGACCCAGTAGAAGTGCGCCGTCATGATCCCGTACTTGGCCCCCGAGGCCCCCATCCCGATCACCTCCTGCGCGCCGAGGTTGGCGGAGAGGAAGGCGAGCCCCGCGACCCAGGCGGGGATGGAGCGGCCCGAGAGGAAGAAGTCCGTGCTCGAGCGCATCGAGCGCCGCAAGACCCACCCGATCCCCAGTACGAAGACGAAGTAGATGATGAGGATCGCGTAATCGATGCCCCCCAGTTGGATGTGTGCCACGGCGGTTGGTCTCTCGGAGTGGGGTGAGTTCTCGCGCGCCGGACGGCACGCGGCGGCTGCCCTCGAAGGCGGCGCAGGCCGAGATTGGGCGGAGATCCCGCGTTGAACCGCTTCACCTCTTCCCTGCCGGTTGGATGGCGCACGATACGGGCGCCTCGCGGTGCGCGCAAGGGCGAAGCGCGCAGGCGCCATCCGCTTGCGCGCGCCGGAGCGCACGGCGTAGAATTGGAACGGTTCAAGTCGTCGCTTTCCGCGCCTCGGCCGCACCCCCGTTCCTTCGAGCATGAAGAACCCGACGATCTCCGACGTGGCCGCGCTGGCGGGCGTCTCGAAGGCGACGGTCTCCGCGGTGCTCAACGACAAGCCCACCACGCGGGCGAGCACGCGCCGCTCCGTGCTGCGCGCGATCGACCGGCTGGGCTACCGCCCCAGCCCGGCGGCGCGCCGGCGCTTCCGGCCGGGGGCGGAGCGGAGCATCTGCTTCCTGGTGAAGGAGGCGGCGAACCCGTACTACGCCGAGGCGCTGCTCGGGGCGCAGGAGGTCGCGAGCGAGCACGGCTACCTGCTGGAGATGATCAGCTCGGAGGGCGACTACGCGACCGAGCGGCGCGTGGTGGAGCAGGCGATGGAGCGGGAGATCGGCGGCCTCGTCCTGACGCCCATCCTCAACGACGACGTCGATCTCTCGCACGTCTTCGAGCTGAAGCGCAACAACATCCCCTTCGTCCTCATGGAGGAGGTCCGGGGGATCCGGGCCGACCTGGTGGACGTGGACAACACCGTCGCCTCCGCCGCGGCGATCCGCTTCCTCATCGAGCAGGGGCACACGCGCATCGTGCATCTGGCGGGCCCGTCGTACTCCTCGCACAGCGAGGAGCGGAGCGAGGGCGTGCGGCGGGCCTTCAGCGAGTCGCGGCTGGTCTTCGACGAATCGATGGTGGTGCCGACCGGCGCCTCGGCCGCGCAGGGGTACCGGGCGGCGCTGTCGGTCTTCCGCGCGGCCGGGGCCGACCGACCGACCGCGGTCACCTGCTACAACGACATGGTGGCCGTCGGGCTGCTGCGGGCACTCCGCGAGCTCGGCCTGCGCGTTCCCGAGGACGTCTCCGTGATCGGCTTCGACGACCTGGAGCTGCTCGAGTACTACCCCCTCCCGCTGACGACGATGCACGTGCCGAAGCGGGAGATCGGGCGCCGTGCCGTCGAGCTCCTCCTGCGCCGCATCGAGTCGCCGGCCCCGCGCGAGAGCGCACCCGAGCGCGTGCTCTTCGAGGCCCCGCTCGTCGTCCGCGAGTCGACGGCGCCGCCCCGGGGGCGCGAGTGACGCTGTCGAGCCCGGGCGACTCCTCCACCCCTCAACAGACGCCATTCGGCAGTACCGCGCGAGGAAAGCCAGTGAACCTTTACACGCTGAAGAACGCCAGGGGAATGCAGGTGCAGCTGAGCGACTATGGCGCCACCATCACCTCCATCCACGTTCCCGACCGCAACGGGAGCTTCGCCGAGGTCGTCCTC
>DASSTO010000044.1:0-20191 GCA_035707865.1 Longimicrobiaceae bacterium
CCAGGCGGGCAAGGAGCTCGTTGAAGGTCCGGGCGAGGCGGCCGAGCTCGTCGCGGGGGTTCGGGACGGGCAGGCGCTCGTCGAGGTTCCCGGCGCCGATGCGTGCGGCCCGCTCGCTCATCAGGCTCACCGGCGCGAGACTCCGCCGGGCGAGGACGTACCCACCGAGCGCGGAGAGCAGCAGGGCGAGGGGAATGGCGAGGACGAAGGTGTCGCGTACCCCATCGAGTGACGCCCGCAGCTCACGCAGCGACTCGACGACCGCGACCACGTAGCGCCGGGGCCCGACCTCGGTCGGCGTGGTGTAGACCCGGTAGCTGCCCCCGCTGTCCGGCACGGTGAAGAGGAGCGTGGTGGCGAAGGGGCGCCCGGCGAGCGCGCGGGCGATCCGCTCCGGGTCGGCGTGGCGTTGGTGCCGCCCGACCGGGCTCGCGGCGACGAGGCGGGCGCCGGCGTCGAAGACCAGGACGCGGGTGCCGCCGAGGCGGAAGTCGCGCGCGACTTCCGCGGTGGTGGACAGGGCGGGATTCGCCCCACCGCTCGCCGCGTCGAGCTCGACGATGAAGGCGCGGGCCGCCTCGCGCAGCAGCTCGTCCGTACGCTGCAGGCCCGATCTGGCGAGGTAGGAGTAGGTGCCCGCCGCGAAGGCCAGGAGCAGCACGGCGAGGACGCCGCTGTGCCAGAGCGCCAGGCGCACGCGCACCGACTCGATCACCGCTCCTCCGCCACCGCCAGCACGTAACCGGCACCGCGGCGCGTGTGGATGAGCGGCGCGCGTCCCGCATCCACCTTACCGCGAAGGCGGTTGATGTGGACCTCGATCGCGTTCGAGAACGGGTCGTGGTTGTCGTCCCAGACGTGCGCGCAGAGGTCGGCGCGGCTCACGACGCTGCCGGCGTTGCGCGAGAGATACTCGAGGAGCGCGTACTCCTTCGCCGTCAGCCGGATGGCCTGGCCCGCGCGGGTCGCCGCCTGCGCGCGCGTGTCCACGACGAGGTCGCCCACGCGGATCTCCGTGGGGAGGAGCTCCGGCGCGCGCCGCAGCAGGGCGCGCAGACGGGCGAGGAGCTCGCCGAAGTCGAAGGGCTTCGTCAGGTAGTCGTCCGCGCCGGCGTCGAGGCCCGCGATGCGGTCGTCGACCGCGTCGCGGGCCGTGAGCATCAGCACGGGCGTGCGCATCCCGCGGGCCCGCAGCGCGCGGCAGATCTCGAAGCCGTCACGCCCGGGCATGCGGACGTCGAGCACCACGGCGTCGTACGTATTGATGGCCGCCATGCGCAGCGCACGCTCGCCATCGGCGACGGCGTCGACGGCGTACGCCTGCTCGGTGAGTCCCTTGCACAGGACGTCGCGCAGCTTGGCGTCGTCCTCGGCCATCAGCAGTCTCATCGCCCCCTCCGTGTTCGGGCTTCCATGGTACCCGCGAGCGGGTCGTCGGATCGCGCGGCGCCGGCCCGCACTCCGTTAGGCTGCCGTAAGCTACGCCCGTTTACATTCCCCGCGGCGATGCGCAACGAGGCGCACCGTGCCGCCGCGCCCGCAACGGGCGCAACCGTGAACGGAGGAACGCATGATCAGGCTCGACTCGCTCTCGCTGGCCGCGCTGCTCTCGCTCGGCGCCGCCGGTGTTCTCACCGCCCAGCAGGGGCCCAAGCCGAAGGTCACCGAGGCGGCGGCACGCGCCACGGCCCTCGCGCAGGTGCCCGGCGGGACCGTCCAGTCGCAGAAGCTGGAAACGGAGCACGGCCGGCTCGTCTACGCCTTCGACGTGAAGACGGCCAAGGCCGGCACGGAGCAGGTGGAGGTGGACGCCAACAGCGGGAAGATCGTCCCGCAGGAGGCGCAGGCGATGCATGCATCGAAGAAGCACGGCATGCACCACGCCCGGAAGGCGTCGGCACACAAGAAGTCGGACGCCGGGAAGAAGACCGCGGCCTGAGTGGAGGGGCCGGGCAAGCGGCGCGGCCATCGCGCCGCTTGCCGGGTCCGCGGCGCGGGGCGAGATTACGGCGCACCGGTTCCGCCGTCCTCCTCCAGCCGTTCGAAGTCCTTCATGCCCGCCAGAGTGGTCGTTCGAGATCTGTGGAAGCGCTATGGCGGCGTGCCGGCGGCGCGCGGGGTGAGCTTCGAGATCCGCGAGGGTGAGATCTTCGGCCTCATCGGGCCCAACGGGGCGGGGAAGACCACCACGCTCGAGTGCGTCCTGGGCCTGCGCGACCCGGACGAGGGAGAGATCGAGGTCTGCGGCATCGACGCGCGCCGGCGCCCGCGGGCGGTGAAGCAGAAGGTCGGCGCCGCGCTGCAGACCACGGCGCTCCAGGACAAGATCACGCCTCGGGAGGCGCTCGGCCTCTTCGGCTCCTTCTACCGCGAGCGCAACGAGCCGGACGCGCTGATCGAGCGCTTCGCCCTCGGGGAGAAGGCCGACGCGCCGTTCGACACGCTCTCCGGCGGCCAGCGTCAGCGGCTGGCGCTCGCGCTGGCCTTCGTGAACCGGCCGGAGATCGTCCTCCTCGACGAGCCGACGACCGGGCTCGACCCGCAGTCGCGCCGCGAGCTGCACGGCGAGATCGCGCGGATGAAGCGCGAGGGCCACACGGTGCTCCTCACCACGCACTACATCGACGAGGCCGAGCGGCTCTGCGACCGCATCGCCGTCATCGACGGGGGTCGCGTCGTGGCGATCGGCGCGCCGCGCGAGCTGATCGCCGGCTCCCGCGCCACGCTCTCGGTCTCCATCGAGACGACGGCGCCGCTGGAGCCGGAGCTGATCGCGAGCCTCCCGGGCGCGGAGGACGTGGCGTGCGAGGGGCCGATCGCGCGCTTCCGCACGCCGCGCCCGGCCCGGGCGCTGGCGCCGCTCATGGGCACGCTCGACGCCCGCGGCGTCGAGGTCGTCGCCCTGCGCGTGGAGACGGCCACCCTCGAAGACGTCCTCCTCGAGCTCACCGGCACGCGGCCGCGTGACTGAAGCGCCCCGGTGCGTGTGACGAACGCAATCCTCCAGCAGCTCGGCATCAGCCTCAAGCTCTATCTGCGCAATCGGATGGGGCTGATCTACGGCTATCTCTTCCCCACCATATTCCTGGTGGCGTTCTGGGTGCTGTACCGCCACGACCCGGTGCCGCTGGCGGGGCACATGGGCGAGCTGTTGACGATCAGCGTCCTCGGCGGCGCGTGCTTCGGGCTGCCGACGACGCTGGTGAGCGAGCGGGAGCGCGGCGTCTGGCGGCGCTACCGGCTTGCGCCGGTGCCCACGGGCGCGCTCGTCGCGAGCACCGTCGCGGGCCGCTACGTCATCCTCCTCACGGCGGGGCTGCTGCAGCTCGTCCTCGCCATGGCGATCGGGATGCCGATGCCCCGGCACCCGTTCGACCTGTGGGTCGTCTACACCTTCGTCTCCTTCGCATTCCTCGGCCTCGGGCTGGTCATCGCCATGCTGGCCGACAACGTTCCCGCCGTGCAGGCGTTGGGTCAGAGCGTCTTCCTGCCGATGCTCATAATCGGAGGGGTCGCGGTGCGACTCGCGAGCCTGCCCGAGTGGGCGCAGCACCTCTCGGCCTTCTTCCCCGGGCGTTACGCCGTCGAGGCGCTGCAGGCGTGCGTCACGGGAGACGGCCTGGGCACCAGCGGCTTCAGCCTGCTCGCGCTCGTGATCATCGGCGCGGCCGGCTGCCTCGCCGGCGCGCGGATGTTCCGCTGGGAGGCGCAGCAGCACTTCAGCGCCCGCGAGGGAAAGGGCTGGGTGGCGGTGGCGCTGGCCGCATGGGTGGGGGTGGGGCTGATGGCGGAGGCCCGGGGGCGCATCCTGGTCGCGAGCCCGGCCGCGGTAGCGGTCGCGGCTCCCGACACGACCGCGTTCGCGATGGCTCCCGTCCGCGCGACTCCGCCGCTTGCCCCGTCCCCCGCCACGGTCGCGGAGAAGCCTGATTCGGCACGCGCGCAGGCGCCCGGGAGCGCGGCGGCGCCGGCCGAGTCCACGGCGACCGCGCGACCCGCGGCGCCCGCTCCCGCGACGACGTCCGCGCCGCCGGAGCCGGTGGCCGCCGCGCCGGCGCATCCGCCCGCCTCGTGGCAGGAGGTGACGCCGCGGGACATCGACGACAGCCTCTTCCGCGACCTCCCCCCGGACGAGGACGTGGTCGCGCCGGTCGCCGCCCCGGGCGAGGTGCCGTACCAGGACGTGCAGAAGCAGGTCGACTGCATCCGGGCGAAGCTGCCCCAGTGGGGGCCGGCGCGCGTGAGCGACCCCGTCCAGCGGGTCCGCAACATCCTCTACGTCGCGGTGGTGCCGGACATCTACCAGATGGAGATGGAGCGCTGGGTCCCGCTGGCGGTCTTCGACCGCCTGAAGCAGGACGTGCCGAAGGACCAGCTCGTGAAGCAGCTCTACTGGATCGTGAAGCACCCGGGAGAGGGGGATCTCTCGGCGATGGACCAGCTGGCGGGGGCGTGTCTGAAGACGGTCGCGCCCACGGACGTGGGGCAGGTGCGGCAGAGGACCGCGATCTACGCCGCCAAACTGCTCGGTCGGCTGACCGGGCGGATCAAGCCGGGATAAGGGGAGCCGGCCGGGAACCCGGACCGGCCCTGCGGTTTACCTCGACATGGCCGCAGGGTTACACCAGGTACCCAGCGCCCGAGGCCGTGCGCATCGCCAGATGCCATCGCGGCCCTCCGGGCGACCCCATACACATACTCACTTTCGAGCGCCCTCCGTGCATGCGCAGGACGCGCTCGTGCAATGGAGGAGCGATGCGTCGTCTGCTCGTTCTCGCCGCGGCGTCGTCCGTCGTCGGCATCTGCGGCGCCCTGCCGCGAAACGCCACCCAGCCCGGGATTCCCAGCTACACTCCGACGGTGACGGCGCCCGCGACCGTCCCCACCGCGCGCGCGTCCCTGGTCGGCGTGAAGGCGCCCGCGCCCGCGGCGGAGAAGGCTTCGGGCCCGGCGGCGCTCGTCCAGTCGGCACTCGACGCGCTGACGCCGCTCGTCCCGAAGACGAGCAGCCCGCTCGCGCTGCGCTACGCCTTCGAGGCCTACTACCACTACCGGGCGGCGCATCCCGAGAAGGTCCGCAACCCGTATCTCTACTTCGTCGACTACGGGCTCGACAACCGGACGCCGCGCGGCTACGTCTTCGACATGGTCCAGCAGAAGATCGTGGACGGGCCGTTCAACGTGGCGCACGGGCGTGGGTCGTCCAGCGGAAGCAACGGCGTCCCGACCCGCTTCTCGAACCGGGACGGGAGCGCGGCGTCGTCGCTCGGGCTCTTCCTCACGCAGGAGAGCTACGACTTCACCGGCCATTCCGGCGGTAGTACCTACCACTCCATCGGGTTGCGGCTCCAGGGGCTCTCCGGTCGCTTCAACGACGCGGCGCGCGCCCGCCACGTGGTGGTCCACGGCGCGCCGTACGTGACGCCGGGTCGGGCGGGGCGGAGCGAGGGGTGCCCCGCCATGTCGCGCAGTCGCGCCGAGCGGCTCATTCCCGAGATCGACAACGGCGGTCTCGTCTTCCTCTTCTCCCCGAACGACACCACGTGGCTGGACGCGGACCCGTGGGTCCACCGCTCGCTCGCGCAGGCGGAGGGCGCCGCGGGCTGAGGCACACCGAGCGATCGAAGCGCGACTCCCGGGCGTGGCACTTGCGGTCATTGCGGCGCGCTCGTTCGGGCACGTCGCCCGGGCGGCGCAGTCCCCAGATCCAGGGAGGCTCCGATGCGCCTGACTCGCCTGCTGGCGGCGACCGCTCTCGCCGCCGCAACGTCGTTCGTGTCCGCGCCGCTCCTCTGCGCGCAGGTGGCCGACACGACCGGAACGCAGACGGACACCGTCCGGCCCGCGACCACGCCGGGCGACACGACTCAGAACGGGATGATGCCGAGCGGGACGATGCCGGGCATGACGATGCCGGCGGACACCACGCAGGGCGGGATGATGCAGAACGGCGCGAACCCGAACGCGAATCCCAATCCGACGGGGAACCAGAACAACCTGACCCCGCCGGACACCGGGACGATGCCGACGGGGACCGTCGGTGGTCAGACGATGCCGGACAACAGCGGCGACAACGCGGGCGACACGGGGGCGGCCGGAACGACGACGAGCACCCCGGAGCGCAACATGGGGGTCCACAAGGAGCACTGATCGAAGGATGGGCCGGGCGGCCGCGGGAAGATCCGCGGCCGCCCGGCCCGGTCTCGAACCACGGAGTACATCGTGCGAGAGATCCGGTGTCCAGGACCGGCCTGTTGCGCCATTCTCCTGCTGCTCGGCACCGGTACGCGGCTCGTCGGGCAGCAGGGAGCACACGTCCTGGGCCGGCCCGCGCCGTCCACGGTGATCTCCGCCGCGCCCCCCTGGCAGAGCCCGGGCCCGGAAGCGGCCGACGCGGATTCGGTGCTGCGGGAGGCCGAGCGCGATCCGGGTCAGCGGCTGATCGTGTCGGTGCGAGACCGGCGTCTCTGGTGGATGGTCGGGCCGGACGTCCTCCTCGCCACCCCCGTCGCGGTGGGCAAGGGGAGCTCGCTGAGCGACGGGACGACGACCTGGGAGTTCCGGACGCCGCCGGGCGTTCGTCGGGTGATCCGTAAGGAGCCGAACCCCGTGTGGGTGCCGCCGGAGTGGCATTACGTGGAGCTCGCGCAGGACAGCTCGTGGTCCCTGGTGCACCTGAGCCGTGGCGCCGGGGTGGCGCTCCCCGACGGGAGCCGGGTGGTGGTGCACGGAGAGCGCGTCGGCCGGGAGCTCCCGGACGGACGCTTCGAGCCGGTGCCGCCCGCCGACGAGGTGATCTTCGGAGACACGCTCTTCGTTCCGCCGGCGGACGTGGTGAACCGGCGAATCACCGGCGAGCTCGGCGCCTACGAGCTGGACCTGGGCGGCGGCTATCTCATCCACGGCACACCCGACAAGGAATCGATCGGCCGCCCCACCACGCACGGCTGCATCCGCGTGGGCGACGCGGCGCTCGAGCTCCTCTACCGCGAGGTGCCCGCCGGCACGCCGGTGTACATCTACTAGTCGCCCGCGACCGACTCTCCGCTGATTCCCTCCCAGAGACCCTGCAGGTAGGTCGCGCCGAGCGCACGGTCGTAGAGGCCGTAGCCCGGCCGGCCCGTCTCGCCCCAGATCATGCGGCCGTGGTCGGGCCGCATGGGGCCGTCGAAGCCGATGTCCCGCAGTGCCCGCAGGACGTCGAGCATCGGCACCGTGCCGTACTGCGTCGGGTGCCGGACCTCGTGGAACTCCCGATCGCCGGTGACCATCACGTTGCGGCAGTGCGCGAAGTTCACCCGGCCCTCCAGCCGGCGGATCATCGCGGGGAGATCGTTCGCGGGATCGGCGCCGAGCGAGCCGGTGCAGAAGGTGACGCCGTTGGCGGGGCTGTCCACCAGCCGGACGAGCCGCTCCAGCGCCGCACCGTCGGTGATGATGCGCGGCAGCCCGAAGATCGACCACGGCGGGTCGTCGGGGTGGATCGCCATCCGCACCCCGGACTCCTCCGCGGCGGGGACGACGCGCTCCAGGAAATAGGCCAGGTTCTCCCAGAGCTGCTCGCCGTCGACGGCGCGGTACGCGTCGAGGAGCGCCGTGAGCTGCGCCGCGTCGTAGGCCGTCGCCCACCCCGGCAGGTCGCCCGTCCCGCGCGAGAGGTCGATGCGCTCCAGCGCCGGGTGCTCGTAGGCGAGCGCCGTCGAGCCGTCCGGCAGCCGCATGGCGAGCGCCGTGCGCGTCCAGTCGAAGATGGGCATGAAGTTGTAGCAGAGCACCGGGATACCGAGCTCGCCCATGTTCCGGACGCTCCGCGCGTAGCTCTCGATCAGCCGGTCGCGCGTGGGGCGGCCCAGCTTGATGTCCTCGTGGACGGGGATGCTCTCGACCACGGAGAAGCGCAGCCCCCCGGCCTCGATCCGCTCCCCCAGCCGCTCGATCGACTCGCGCGGCCACACCTCGCCGACCGGCACGTCGTAGAGCGCGCTCACGACGCCCGTCACACCCGGGATCTGCCGGATGTACTCGAGCGGCACGGGGTCGGACGCCCCGTACCAGCGGAAGGTCATCTGCATGGGAGTGCTCGCTGGCTAGATGGTCGTCGCGGTGAAGCCGCCGTCGACGCGCAGGATGCTACCGGTCACGAAGGAGGCCGCTTCGTCGCAGGCGAGGTAGACGGCCGCGCCCACCAGCTCGCGCGCCTCCCCGAAGCGCCCCATCGGCGTGTGTGTGATGATACTCGCCGTGCGCTCCTGCGTCAGCAGGCGGCGGTTCTGCTCGGCCGGGAAGAAGCCGGGCATGATGGCGTTCACGCGGATGCGGTGCGGCGCGAGGTCTCGGGCGAGGAACTGCGTGATCTGGTTGACCCCCGCCTTCGCCACCCCGTAGGTGAGCACCTTCGAGAGCGGCGGCCCGGAGCTGACGGAGGAGATGTTGATGATCGACCCCCCGCGCCCCGCGTCCACCATCGCCCGGCCGAAGACCTGGCACGCGAGGAAGACGCTCTTCAGGTCCACGTCCAGGATCCGGTGCCACTCCTCCTCCTCGATCTCGAAGAAGGGGGTGCCCGAGTTGATCCCGGCCGCGTTCAGCAGCACGTCCACCCGCCCGAAGTGCTCCAGCGTGGCCGCCAGCGCGGCTTGCAGGTCGCCCTTGCGGGTGGCGTCGGCGTGCGCGGCGATCACCTCGGCGCCCGTGGCCGACCGCAACCGCTCCACCTGCGCGGCCGCCTTCTCGTCGTCCACGTCGACGATCACGACGCCCGCGCCCGCTCCGGCCAGGCCGGCCGCCATCTCGCCCGCCAGGACGCCGGCACCGCCCACCACCACGGCCACCCTGTCGTCGAGTGAGAAGAGCTTCGAATCTCCCATGGAGCGGTCCCCCTCCTCCGTGTCCGCCGCGCGCACCCTTGCGGGCCCACCCGGCGCGTGTCAGTTTGTTCAACGTGCGAATCAATCTGAGGACAATCTAGGCCGTCCCCCCGTCGCGGCGCAACTCGCGGGGCAGGGATCCGGAGCGCGGTCGGCTCTTGTGACGGCGCGGTGCGCCCCTCATTTTGTTTACGCATCGAATTATCCCGCCCGGCTCTCCCCGGGCTGCGCCCGTCTCCGGGTCGGGCCGCGGGTCGACTCCTCACGACCGAACTCCCGCATGCGTCTGGTTCGTCTGCTCCCCGCGCGGCGGTATCCCGCCGCCCCCGTCGTGCTGCTCGCGCTCGCGTCGGCCGCCGCGCTGTCCGGGCCGGTTTACGGCGTCGGGGCGCGGCCGGTGCGCGCGCAGCAGGCGCCGCAGCGCTATTCCCTGGACGCCGACGGCGGGCGCCGCGTCTTCAAGGTGGACGCGGGCTGGCGCTACCTGGAGCACGGCGACCGCGACGTGGCGGCGCTCGATCGCTACGCCGCTTCCGAGTGGCGGACGGTGGAACTGCCGCACACGTGGAACGCCTTCGACACGACGGACCCGGTGCCGGGCTACCGCCGCGACGCGAGCTGGTACCGGCGCGAGATCGCGGTCGGCGACACCGCGGGTGCGCGCTACGTGCTGCACTTCGAGGCGACGAACATGACCTCGGACGTCTACGTGAACGGCCGGCGCGCCGGCGGCCACGTGGGCGGGTACGTCGGCTACGACGTCGACCTGACGCCGTACCTCCGCCCGAACGCGGGGAACCGCGTCGACGTGCGGGTGGACAACCGCTACGACCCGGACGTCATCCCGTCGCAGAAGGCGGACTACTTCATCACCGGCGGGATCCCGCGCGACGCCTGGCTGAGGGTGGTACCGGCGACGCGCGTGCGCGACCTGCAGATCCGCACGCCGCGGGTGAGCCGGGCGAGCGGCGAGGCGGTGGTGGGCGTGGACCTCGCCGGCCCGGCCGGCGCCCCCTCCGACTACGTGATCGACGCGCGGCTGCTGTCGCCGGACGGTCGGGTGGTCGCGCGCCGTCGGGCGCGGGTGCGCTACGCGGGCGGCGATACGCTCGTCGAGCTGAACATGCCGGCGGTGCGCCGGCCCGATCTCTGGTCGCCGTCCTCACCGAAGCTCTACCGAGCCGTCGTGCGGCTCACGCGCGACGGCCAGCGCGTGGACGAGCTGGGTGATCGCTTCGGCTTCCGCTGGTTCGAGTTCCGCCCCGGCGGCCCCTTTTACCTGAACGGCGAGCGGCTGCTTCTGCGCGGCACGCACTGGCACGAGGACTACGCCGGCTACGGCGAGGCGATGCCCGACAGCCTGCGGATCCGCGACATGCGGATGATCAAGGCGATGGGCGCGAACTACGTTCGCCTCGCGCACTATCCGCACGACCCGTCCGTCTACGCGACGACCGACTCGATCGGTCTGCTGGTCTGGGACGAGCTGCCGTGGAACCGGGGCGGGGTGGGCGGGGCGAAGTGGAAAGCCAACTCCGAGCGCCTCCTGGCCGAGCAGATCCACCAGAACCTCAATCACCCCAGCATCATCCTCTGGTCGCTCGGCAACGAGGTCGACTGGCTTCCCGACCGCGCCGGCGGCGGCGACCCGGACTCGGTGGACGCCTTCATCCGCGTGCTCGACGCCGAGGCCCACCGCCTGGACCCGGGCCGGATGACGGCGATGCGCAAGTACCCCGGCGCGGCGAGGATCGTCGACGTCTTCTCTCCCTCCATCTGGGCCGGGTGGTACTCGGGCGTCTACCGGGACTACGCGGAGGCGCTGGCGAGCGCGCACGAGAAGTACCCCCGCTTCGTGCACATGGAGTACGGCGGCTCCAGCCTGGAGGGCCGTCACACGGAGCACCCGATCGACGGGAAGGGGCTGGTGAAGGAGGGCGAGTGGGAGGAGAAGCCGAACCAGGTGGAAGTGAAGAACATCGCCCAGAACGGCGACTGGAGCGAGAACTACGTCGTCGACCTGATGGAGTGGCACATCCTGGTGGCCAACCGCACGCCGTGGCTGACGGGCAACGCGCAGTGGGCGTTCAAGGATTTCCCGACGCCGCTGCGGCCCGAGAACGCCATCCCCTACATGAACACGAAGGGCGTCGTCGACCGCGCCGGCCACCCGAAGGACGCCTACTACGTCTACAAGGCGCACTGGACGACGAACCCGAAGTTCACGTATATCCTCTCGCACACCTGGACCGACCGTAGCGGCCCGCCGGGAACCGGGCGCGAGGTCCGCGTCTACAGCAACTGCGACGCCGTGGAGCTGCTGCTGAACGGTCGCGCGCAGGGGACGAAGCAGCGCGTCGAGGACGACTTCCCCGCGCAGGGTCTGCGCTGGGTCGTGCACTTCGCCGAGGGCGACAACCACCTCGCCGCGCGCTGCCTGCCGGAGAACCCGCCTGCCGCCGCCGACTCCATGACGGTGCACTACGGCACCACGCAGGCCGGCGGGCCCGAGGAGATCGTGCTGAGCACCGAGCCGCTGCCCGACGGCCACCTGCTGGTGATCGCCACGATGGTGGACGCGAAGGGGCGGCGGGTGCTCGATTACAACCGGCGCGTCTACTTCTCGCACGACGGCGCGGGCCATCTGGTCGCGGACCGGGGCACGCCGACGGGCAGTCGGGTCATCGAGTTCGCCAACGGCCGCGCGGCCATCGAGTTCGCCCCCGACCCGGCGGGCGGCCGCGCCGTGATCGAGGCGAGCAACCAGGACTTCAAGGGCACGTACCTCGTGCTCCCGTGAGCCCGTCGATCCTCCATCCGACGAGAGTGGCAATTTGAGAAAGATCGACACGCGGGACTTCCGATCCGCCACGCGGTCCACGTCGAGGCAGATCAACCGGCAGATCGCCCTGAACCTGGTGCGCGAGCACCAGCCGATCTCGCGCGCCGAGCTGGCGCGGCGGATGAAGGTCGGTCGCGCGACCGTGACCGCGCTCGTCAACGAGCTCCTCGCCGACGGCAGCATCTACGAGGGTGAGTTCGCCCGCGCTCCCCGCGGCCGCAAGCCGATGATGCTGCACGTGCGCACGCGCGACCGGCTGGTGATCGCCGTCGACGTGCGCTTCAGCCGCACGTACGTGATGCTCTCCGACTTCAGCGGGACGCAGATCGCGCTGGAGACCTTCGAGACGATGGTCGACCGCGACACGCTGCTCGACGAGATCGCCCTGCGCGTCCACCGCCTGCTGCGTGCGCACGGCGCGGAGGGCAGCTGCGAGGGCATCGGCGTGGTGATCCCGGGGATGGTGAACCGGGAGAGCGGGCACGTGCTCTACGCGCCGCAGCTGGGCTGGCGGAACGTGGAGGTGAGCAGCGCCCTGGCGGAGCGCACGGGGCTCCCCGTCCACATCGAGAACGCGCCGATCGCCTGCGCGCTGGCTCAGCTCTGGCTCGGCCAGCGCGGCGCTGCCACGGAGGACTTCGTCTTCGTCGTCGTCTCGGACGGCGTGGGCGTGGGCGCGGTGGTCAACGGCGACGTCGTCCACGGCCACAGCCACACGGGCGGCGAGTTCGGCCACATCCCGCTCGTCCCGGGCGGCCCGCGCTGCCTCTGCGGCGCAGACGGCTGCCTGGAGGCGCTGACTTCCAACCTGGCGACGATCGCGCGCTACCTGGGCCGTGAGATCACCTCGCCGGACCTGCGCGAGATCCTGCAGGGCGGGGGGCCGACGATCGACGACGTCGTCACCCGCGCGCACGGGGGAGATCAGCACGCGCAGGAGGCGCTCCAGGAGACCGGCCGCTACCTGGGGCTCGGGCTCTCGTCGATCGTCAACGGGCTGAACCCGGCCCAGATCTATCTGGCGGGCGAGATCACCGGGGCATGGGACCTGATCGGGCCCGGCATCCGCGCCGAGATCGCGCGGCGCGGCCTCACCCCGGAAGCCGCGCGCACGCCGGTGATCCCCGAGCCTACGCCGTACCCGCGACTCCGCGGCGCCATCGCACTCGTCGCCGCACCGGTATTCGCCGCGCCGCGGGTGGGCTGACGGCCCGCGGACGCCGATCCCTTCTCCCTCTGCGCCGGAGCACATCGCATGCAGGCTCGCTCGTTCGTATCACTCGTCACCGTGGGCCTCTGCGCCGCCCTCGCCGGGTGCGCGTCTGCGCACCGGCCCGCCGCGCCCGAGGCGCCCCGCCCGGCCGGCCTCCTGCCGCGCTCGCACCTGGACTCGCTGGCCATCTCCAACCTGGGCTTCGCCATCGAGCAGTACCGCGCGGCCGCCGGGGCCAACGATCCCGCCGACGGCACCCCGCGCTCGACGCGCCCCGACGGCTCCTGGCGCAAGGTGAAGGTCAACGATTGGACGAGTGGCTTCTTCCCGGGCATCCTCTGGTACCTCTTCGAGTACACGCACGACCCGCAGCTGCGCTTCCAGGCCGAGCGCTGGACGCTGCCGCTCGCCGCCATCCCCGAGCACCACTACGACCACGATCTGGGCTTCCAGTTCAACACCTCCTTCGTCAACGCCTTCCGCTTCACGGGCGAGAAGCGCTTCGAGGCTCCGGCGCTCAACGCCGCGCGCCTGCTGGCGGGGCGCTTCAACCCCACCGTCGGCGCGATCAAGTCCTGGGACTGGAAGGATCCGAAACGCCCGTTCCCGGTGATCGTGGACAACATGATGAACCTGGAGCTGCTCTACTGGGGCGCGCACCACGGCGGGGACCCGGTCTGGGCGTCGATGGCGAACCAGCACGCCCGCACCACGATCGCCAACCACATCCGGCCGGACGGGGGCTCCTTCCACGTGGTCGTCTTCGACTCGACGACGGGGAAGGCGCTGGAGCGCATCACCCACCAGGGCTATGCCGATTCCAGCACCTGGGGGCGCGGGGAGTCGTGGCTCGTCTACGGCTTCACGATGGCCTACCGGGAGAGTGGCGACGCGGAGTTCCTCCACACCGCCCGCCGCGTCGCCGATTACGCGCTGACCCACCTGCCCGCCGACGGCGTGCCGTGCTGGGATTACCAGGCGCCGGGCTGCCCGGAGACGGCGAAGCGCGATGCATCCGCGGCCGCCATCCTCGCCTCGGGGCTGCTGGAGCTGAGCACGTACGTCCCCGGCGACAGCGGGCGGATCTACCGCGACGCGGCCGAGCACACCCTCGCCACCCTCTCCTCGCCGGCCTACCTGGCCAAGGGCACCAACCAGCCGACGGTGCTCCTGCACAGCGTGGGGAACATGCCGGGCAAGGACGAGGTCGACGTCGGAATGAACTACGCCGACTACTACTACGTCGAGGCGCTGCTGCGTTACCTGGAGCTGCGGGGTGTCAAGGCGCACGACGTCTTCCCCACGCCCGTCGTCCAGCGGAGCGCGGAGGCGCCGACGGCGCAGGGTGCCGCGCCGGAGCTGATCGTGCTGCGCGGCGACGAGCTGGCGAGCGCGAAGGCCCGCCTCGATCGTGGCGACACCGCGCTCCTTCCGGCGCTGCGCCGGCTGACGAGCGAGGCGGACTCCGCGCTCCACGCAGGCCCCTTCTCCGTGATGGAGAAGCAGCGCGTCCCGCCGAGCGGCGACCGCCACGACTACACGAGCCTGGGCAGCTACTGGTGGCCCGACACGAGCAAGCCGAACGGGCTGCCCTACGTCCGCCACGACGGGCGGCGCAACCCGGCGACCGTCGGCCCCGATTACGACGCGCGGCGCCGCGGCCAGATGGAGCACGCGGTGCACACCCTCGCGCTGGCCTACTACTTCACCGGCAACGAGGCCTACGCGCTCCACGCCGGCGACCTGCTGCGCACCTGGTTCCTGGCCCCCGCCACCCGGATGAACCCGAACCTGGACTACGCCCAGGCGATCCCCGGGATCACGCAGGGGCGGGGCATCGGCATCATCGACACCCACGGCTTCCCCGTCCTGCTGGACGACCTCGCCCTGCTGCGTCCCTCGCCCCACTGGAGCGACACGGACGAGCAGGGGATGAAGCAGTGGATGTCGAGCTACCTGGAGTGGCTGCGCACGAGCAAGAACGGCATCGACGAGCGGGACTGGCCGAACAACCACGGGAGCTGGTACGACGTGCAGACCGCCGCGCTCGCGCTCTACGTGGGCCGGCCGGAGCTGGCGCGGGAGATCGTGCAGAGGGCCGAGACGAAGCGCATCGCGAAGCAGATCCTCCCCGACGGTCGCGAGCCGCTGGAGCTGGCGCGCACCCGCTCGCTGCACTACAGCGTCTTCAACCTGGAGGCGCTGATGCAGCTCGCCGAGATCGGCCGCCACGTGGGGGTGGACCTCTGGCACTACGAGGCGCCGAACGGCGCGAGCATCCAGAAGGCGCTCGACTACCTCGCACCCTACGTCGACCTCTCCCGGAAATGGCCAGGCGAGGAGCTCACGCCCACCGAGCCCGACCTCCTCTACGGGCCGCTGCGCCTGGCCCAGATCGTCTACGGCGCCCCGCGCTACGACGCGTGGATCGAGCAGATCCCGCCGCGCGAGGTCCGGACCTCGCTCACCCGCATCCTCTACCCGAAGCCGGCGGGATCCAGGATCCACGGTTCAGCGGGCGGTACTGATAGCTGATAGCCGATAGCCGATAGCCCCGCACCCGTTCATCGCCCGGAAAGGAGTCTCATGCACCGCACGCGCACGCTGGCGCTCGCCGCCGCCCTCGTCCTCCTGCCGGGCGCGCTCCTGGCGCAGCGCGGGGGGATCTACCACTCGGGCTGGATCGACCACAACCACAACGGCCGGAAGGACCCGTACGAGGATCCGTCGCTGCCGGTCGAGAAGCGCGTGGACGACCTCCTCTCCCGCATGACGCTGCAGGAGAAGGCGGGCCAGATGACGACGCTCTACGGCTACCAGAACGTGCTGCGCGACGCGCTCCCCACGCCCGCGTGGAAGGACTCCGTCTGGGTACACGGGCTGGCGAACATCGACGAGCACCTGAGCGGGCGCGACTCGAACAGGAAGTACGACACGCCGTACGCGTGGCCGCCCTCGGCGCACGCCAAGGCGCTCAACACGGTGCAGCGCTGGTTCATCGAGCAGACGCGCCTCGGCATCCCCGTGGACTTCACCATGGAGGGGATCCGCGGGCTGGCGCACGAGAAGGCGACGTCCTTCCCCGCGCAGATCGGGGTCGGGAGCACGTGGGACGTCGACCTGGTCTCGAAGATCGGGCACGTCACCGGCCGCGAGGCGCGTGCGCTCGGCTACACGAACGTCTACTCGCCGATCCTGGACATCGCGCGCGACCCGCGCTGGGGCCGCACGGTGGAGAGCTACGGCGAGTCGCCGTTCCTGACGGCGCTCTACGGGGTGGCGGAGGTCGAGGGCCTGCAGGCCGAGGGCGTCGCGTCGACGATGAAGCACTTCGCCGTCTACAGCATCCCGGAGGGCGGAAGAGACGGATCGGTGCGCAAGGGCGCGCACGCGACGTGGCGCGAGGTCGAGGAGCTCTACCTGGAGCCCTTCCGCGAGGCCGTCGAGCAGGGACACGCCATGGGCGCCATGGCCACCTACGCCGACTACGACGGGATTCCCATCGGCGGGAGCTACAAGTTCCTCACCCAGATCCTGCGCGAGGAGTTCGGCTTCGACGGCTACGTCGTCTCCGACAGCGGCGTGATGGAGAGACTCTTCGACGAGGCGCACTGGGTGGCCCCCTCCTTCGAGGACGCCGTCCGCCAGACGACCGAGGCGGGAATCGACGTCTACACCAACTTCGATCCGCCGGAGAAGTTCATCGAGCCGCTCATCGACCTGGTGAAGAAGGGCCAGCTCTCCGAGCGGACGGTGGACGCGCGCGTGCGCGACGTGCTCCGGGTGAAGTTCCGCCTCGGCCTCTTCGACCACCCCTTCGTGCAGGACCCGGCGCACAGCGACCGGATCGTCCACGACGCCGAGGCGCAGGCGCTCTCGCTGCGCGCCGCGCGGGAGTCGATGGTGCTGCTGAAGAACGAGGGCGGCGTGCTGCCGCTGAAGAAGAGCGTCCGCTCCATCGCCGTGATCGGTCCGAACGCCGACGCCGACTACTCGCTGCAGAGCCGCTACGGCCCGCAGCACATGGACGCCGTGACGGTGCTGGAGGGCATCAGGGCCGCCGTCGGGGCCGGGACGAAGGTCACGTACGCGAAGGGCGTGGAGATCAAGGACGCGAACTTCCCCGAGAGCGACGTAGACAGGGAGCCGCCGTCGGCGGAGGTGCAGCGCGGGATCGACGCGGCGGTGGCGGCCGCGCGGGCGGCGGAGGTGGCGGTGGTGGTGGTCGGCGACGACCGCACGGTGGTCGGCGAGTCGCTCAGCCGCGTGAACCTGGACCTGCCGGGCTACCAGGAGCAGCTGGTCGAGGCCGTCCAGGCGACGGGGACGCCCACGGTGGTGGTGCTGCTGAACGGAAGGCCGCTCACCATCAACTGGATCGACAAGCACGTACCGGCGATCCTGGAGGGGTGGTTCCCGGGCGAGTACGCGGGCACCGCCGTGGCCGACGTCCTCTTCGGCGACTACAACCCCGGCGGCAAGCTCTCCATCACCTTCCCCAAGAGCGTCGGGCAGATCCCGCTGGCCTTCCCGCACGAGGTGGGGACGTGGGGGAAGGGCAGGGCGCGCGTGAGCGGGCCGCTCTACCCCTTCGGCTACGGGCTGAGCTACACCACCTTCGCCTACTCCAACCTGCAGGTGACCCCGCAGACGCAGCGGCCGCAGGGCCCGGTGACGGTGAGCTTCGACGTGAAGAACACCGGCAGCCGCGCCGGCGACGAGGTCGCACAGCTCTACATCCGGGACGTCTTCGCCAGCGTCAGCCCCTATGAGAAGCTGCTCCGCGGCTTCCAGCGCGTGCACCTGGAGCCGGGCGAGAGCAGACACCTGAGCTTCACCCTCGGTCCGAAGGACCTGCGCTTCCTCGACCGCGACTTCAAGTGGGTGGTCGAGCCGGGGACCTTCAACGTCATGGCCGGCAGCTCCAGCGAGGACATCCGCCTGAAGGGCAGCTTCGAGATCGTGGGCGACAAGCTGGAGTTCGGAGGCAAGCATCCGGAGTGACGGCCCCTGAATCGTCAATCCCGAATCCCGAATCCCGAATCCCGAATCCCGAATCCTGCCCTCATGCGCTTCGCTCACCGACTCCCGCCGCTGCTCGCCGTGCTCATCCTGGGCGCGGCGGCCCCCGCGGCCCCCGCGGCCGCCCAGACCGTACCGGCCGTCGCGCCGGCCGACCTGAGCCAGCTCACGCCCGCGCAGTTCGCGGACAGCGAGCTGGACATCCCCTACTACCTGGCGCACTTCGCCCGGCTCGCCAACAGCGTGCGGATGAGCGGGCCCACGCGCGGCTTCATCGACCTCTCCGTCTGGCGCAACGAGAAGGACAACCGGCCGTACAACGCGCGGGTGATGGAGAACATCCTCTCGCTGGCCTACTTCTACGCCACCGACCGGCCGTGGAACCCGTACCGCGGCAACGCGGCGCTGCGCGCGCGCCTGGAGGCCGCGCTGGAGTACTGGACGAGCCTGCAGAGCCCCGAGGGGCGATTCAGCGAGTACGGGCCGGGGAAGTGGAACCTGGCCGCGACCGCCTTCGCGACCAAGTTCATGGGCCAGACGCTGCACCTGCTGCATGGCGGCCCGCCGATCGACACCGCCCTCTACCGGCGCGTGGCCGAGGCGGACCGCAAGACGATCATGGAGGTGCTGGACTCCGAGGATCTCTACGCGCGGGGCCACGAGTTCGCCAACCAGTACACGAACGTCTGGGCCGGCGCGCTCGCCTACCTGGACCTCTTCCCGGACGCGGCGATGCGGAAGCGGTTGGAGGCGCGCATCGCCCAGAGCACCGACGAGTTCCAGAGCCCGGTGGGCTATTTCTACGAGGAATTCGGTCCCGACTGGTCGTACAACCTGGGGACGCACCACAGCAACCTGATGATGGCGTGGAACTACACGCGCGGCACGCCGCTCGGGGAGCACTTCGTCCAGGACGAGCGTCGCTTCTACGACTGGTTCGCCTACAACGCCGCGCTGGAGCCCGACGGCTCGGGCTTCACGATGAACGCGTCCATCGAGACGCGCCACCACGAGCCGTTCGTCACGGGCAGCGGCAACGCCGGCTTCGACGCGGGCAACTCGCTGGAGGAGCGCGTGGAGATGGCGCGCGTGCTCGGCCCCTCGCGCGAGGAGCTGGCGGAGCGGCGCCAGAAGGCGCGTGCCGCGCTGGAGCTGACCTGGCCGCGCGTGGACTCCCTGGCCGTGGGCACCTTCTCCGCCTTCTCTCCCTACGCCTTCCTGCACCGGGACCAGTGGCACTGGTACCCGAGCGAGGCCCAGCGGCGCGCTGCCATCGCGAAGCTCCCCTACCTGGCGCGCGACCGCTTCACGCACCAGCGCATGGACTCGCGCCGCGCGGTCGTCTTCACCTTCGTCCGCCGCCCCGCCTACTACGCGGCCTTCAACTCCGGCGAGCTCTGGCGGGAGCAGCAGCGCTACGGCCTCGGGCTGCTGTGGGTGCCGGGCGCGGGCAGCTTCCTCCAGTCGCAGACCGGGAGCGGGGACGCCGCCTGGGGCACGCGCGCGGCCGGCGATTCCCTCGTTTACGAGGCGAGGAGCTTCACGCCCAGCTTCCGCGTCGGCGGCCGCATGGCCCTCCCCACCGTGGGCGCGCGCGACCTCCCCGCCGGTGACCTGGACGTCGCCTACGCGCTGGGCGATCGGGGACGCAAGACGGTGAGCTTCCGCGACGACGGTATCCACGTCTCCGTCCAGCACCCCGGCGCCTTCGTGGAGCAGATCCCCCTGCTCGTCCTGCCGACGGATTCCGTCGTGCGCGCGCCGGGGCGGGTGGTGGTGCGGCGCGGCGGCACGAGCTTCGTGGTGACCTTCGATCCGGCGGTCGAGGCGCGCGTGGAGACGGACGACGTGACGGTGGGGCGGAAGCGCGTGACGCGCGTGGCGATCCCGGCGACCGGGCGGCTGCGCTACACGCTCCGGGTGGAGAGCGGGGAAGGGGAGTGAGGGCGCTCTTCGGAAGACGGTCCGGCGGGGGGGGGGTGCCCCGGCCCGCACGGGTGCTGTCGACGGCTCTCCTTCTCACCTGCGCGTCCTCCGCGGCGGCACAGGGCAGCCGAGCGCCGGAGGAGATCCCGCTCTCGTGGAGCGAGCCCGCGCCCGGCGTCTGGCGCGCGGTCGTCGGCACGCCCGACTCGATGACTCTGCTCGGCGCCGCGGGCGGCACGCCCCGGCTCGATGGGCTCGCCGCCATGGGTTCCGCGGCGTTTCCGCTTCCGCGCGCCGAGGTCCACGCCTACCGCTTCGACG
>DASSTO010000045.1:0-4361 GCA_035707865.1 Longimicrobiaceae bacterium
TCGAGATCTCCTTCTTCGTGATCACGCGCGCGGAGAGGAGCCGCTCCTCGAGCTGCGCGATCTTGTGCTCCAGCATCGCCTGCTCGTTCTTCGCGTCGTCGTACTCCGCGTTCTCGGCGATGTCGCCGAACTCGCGGGCGATGCGGATGCGCTCGGCGACCTCGCGGCGCTTCTCGCCGCGCAGGTAGTCGATCTCCTGCTGGAGCTTCTTGAATCCTTCCGGTGTGAGGACTACTTCCTTCAACCACGGCCTCCCTGAGCCCGCCAGAAACGGGCGCGAATGGTAGCCACGGTGTCAAGGGAAGCGCAAGACGGGTGCTCTACCATTTACGGACCGTGAACATCGACCTCCGCGAGTCCTGGTCCCTGGGCGGCGTCGAGATCCCGAGCCGGCTCGTCCTCGCGCCGATGGCGGGCGTCAGCGTGCAGGCCTTCCGGCGCCAGGGGCGCCGCTACGGGGCCGGGCTCGTCTGCTCCGAGATGGTCTCCGTGGCGGGGATCCAGCACCGGAACGAGCGCACGCTCGGGTACCTGCGCGTGGGCGCCGACGAGCATCCGCTCGCGATCCAGATCTTCGGCTCCGACCCCGGCGCGATGGCCGAGGCGGCCCGGATGGTCGAGGCGGCCGGCGCAGACATCGTCGACATGAACTTCGGCTGCCCGGTGAAGAAGGTGACGAAGACGGGCGCGGGCGCGTCCCTCCTGGACGACGCGGACCTCGCCTGCCGGCTGGTCGAGGCGGTCGCCGGCGCCACCGCGCTGCCGGTGTCGGTGAAGATGCGGCGCGGCGTCGAGAACGGCTCGCGGCGCTGCCTCGAGGTGGGGCCGCGCCTGGTCCAGGCGGGCGCCTCGTCGCTCACCCTCCACCCCCGCTCTGCGAAGCAGATGTACACCGGCACCGCCGACCACTCGCTGACGGCGGAGCTGGTCTCGGTGGTCGACGTCCCCGTGATCGCCTCCGGCGACGTGACCAGCCGAGCGCGGGCCCAGTCGGTGCTCGCGACGACCGGCGCCGCGGCGGCGATGGTCGGCCGCGCCGCCCAGGGGAACCCGTGGGTGCTGCGCGAGATCATGGGCGACGAGACGGAGCCGTCGCCGGAGGAGGTCGTCGCGGAGCTCGTCCTCTTCATGCGCGAGACGGTGCGCGAGCTCGGCGACCAGCGCGCGTTCGGGTTCCTGAAGAAGTTCTACGGCTGGTATCTGGGGCGCGGCCGCTTCCCGCGGCCGTTCAAGCAGGAGCTCGTGACGCTGCCGTCGTTGGAGGACGTGGAGCGGCGCCTCTTCGAGGTGGCACCGGGGGCGCGGTTCGTGCTCGAGCGGCTCCTCTCGGAGCTGCCCGACCCGGCGGACGAGGTCCTGCTCGACTCGCTGCCGATCTCGATCTACGGCGGCGGTTAGCCCGGCAGCCAGCCCGGCAGGTAGCCGGTCAGCTCGCTGCTCCCGAAGCGCGCGTACGCCTCGGCCGGGACGGTCGTCTCCCGCTCCACGCCGGCCCCGTGACGGAGCGCCGCCGCGTCGACCGTGTAGGCGCCCCAGTCCTCGCCCGTCGAGCGATCGCGGGCGCCGACGGCGAGCACCAGGCACGGCCCGCCGCCGGCGCCGAGGATCGTGTGGCTCGTGCCGGGCGGGCAGTGGACGAAGTCCCACTGCCGGAGGGGACGCTCCTCGCCTTCCACGACGAGGAGCGCCTCGCCGGCGACAACGAGGAAGTCCTCCTGGTCCGCCTCCCGGTGGTACATCGCGAGCGGCTGCCCCGGCTCGAGGCGGCTCAGGTTGATGCCGAACTGGTGGAAGTCGGTCGCGCCCTCGAAGCCGGCGCCCTCGAACTCGCAGAGGACGCCGCGGCCGTCGCGCTCCCACCACTGCGTCTCGCGGGCGTTGAGCACGAACCAGCCCTCGCCCTTCGGGACGAGCCCGCGCTCCGTCTTCACGAGCTCGGCCTCGGGCACCACCGTCCGGCTACGTGGGCCGCTGCTCGACGAGGAACACGAGCGTCTCCGGGAGGACGCCGTCGTACGCCATCGCGTCGGCGGCGTCCTGCGTCTGCATGAAGCGCTGCACGGCTTCCATGTCGGGAATGTCCATCAGCACCGCGACCTTGCTCGGATCGTCCGGGCTGACGAACGTGCGGATGTTGGTGATTCCGAGCGGCCCGAACACCTCCTCGCGCCTCGGCGAGGCGAGCCAGTGGTCGGTGTCCTTGACGTCGTGGTGGCCGATGACAGTCGGCATGCCTCTCCTTCCCTCGCTGTGCCTGCGCCGCCGGCCGATCATCCCCTGCGCGGCACCCGCGTGTCCAGAGTCGTCTGGCCACTTCTACGCGAGCCGGGGACTAGGCGGCGCCCACCCGATAGGGGAGACTCGGGCGGTGCAACCGCCGGAGGTGAGCTATGCCCGCAGCGGCGAGGTTGCGGTCGCGTACCAGGTCGTTGGGACAGGCGTTCCCGACCTGGTCTTCGTCCGAGGCATAGCCGGGGATTTGCTCTCGTCGTGGGAGCAGCCGTTGCTCGTCCGGCACGTTACGGGTCTCGCCGCTCTTAGCCGGGTACTGATGCTCGACAAGCGCGGGACCGGGCTTTCCGATCGAGTGCGGGAGGTGCAATCGCTCGAGACGGCGATGGACGATGTCCGCGCCGTGATGGATGCGGTCGGCAGCGAAAGGGCGGTTCTCTGGACGGGCACCAGCAGCACGGGCATCAGCGTCCTGTTCGCCGCGACGTATCCCGAGCGTTGCGCCGGACTTGTCCTGTTCGACCCGACCGTCAGGGGAATCCGCTCCGCAGACTACCCGTGGGCTCCGACCGATGAGGAGTGGCGGGAACGACTGCTCGGTGTGCGCCGCGGTTGGGGGGAGCGCAGCTACCTGGAGAGCCTCGCGGACGAGTGGGCGCCTGAGGTCGCAGCGGACGAGGGCTTTCGTGACTGGTTTGTCTGGCACATGCGGCGAAGCCTCAGCCCCGGGGCAGCTCTGACGGCGTTCCGCGCTGCGATGGAACTCGACGTCAGCGATGTCCTCGCCGCCGTCCGCGTGCCGACGCTCGTCATCGGCCACCCAGCACGTCCCGGCCCGGCGCAGTACATCGCCCAGCGGATCCGAGGCGCCGAGGTTGCCGAGCTGCCGCCACTGCAAGGTCTCTATACCTGGGTTGACGACGACACCCACCGGGCGACGATGGAGGCTACGGAGCGCTTCGTCGCGGGCCTCGCGCGCCCGACCGGCTCGGAACGCGTGCTGGCAACCATTCTGTTCACCGACGTCGTCGGCTCGACCGAACTCGCGGCACGAATCGGAGACTCAGCATGGCGTGACCTTCTTCAGAGGCACAACGCGATAGTCCGTCGCGAGCTTGCGCGTTTCCAAGGCCGTGAGCTCGACACAGCGGGAGACGGATTCTTCGCCTCCTTCGATGGACCCGCCCGTGCGGTTCAAGCCGCGGCTGCGATCCGCGACGCCCTGGCACCGCTCGGGATCCAGATCAGGTCCGGGCTCCATACCGGCGAATGCGAGGTGACCGACGGCAAGATCGCAGGAATCGCCGTCTCCATCGGAGCGCGCATCTGCGCGCTTGCGGCCCCCGGGGAGGTGTTGGTCTCGAGCACCGTCAAGGATCTCGTCGCCGGTTCGGGGCTCGGGTTCGAACAGCGCGGCGACCATCAGCTCAAGGGCATCCCGGACACGTGGGATCTCTTCGCGCTCGTTGCGTCCTGACCATCGCGTCTCGGTTCCCGCGCCTGTCGCGCCCGAACATGACGCAGAGCTGGGCGAGCGTTCCGCAGTGACTCCTGAGAGCTACGATGAAGCCGGACAGTCGCCTCTGCTGGTTCGAGTTACCCGAAGGCCCGCCAAACGGCGGGCCTTCGTTGTCCCTGGACCTCGAGGGCCGGACTCGAACCGACATCCGTGACGAGGGACAGTCGCCTGCTCTGCCACTTTGAGCTACCTCGGGGTCGTGCCTAACATCGTGGGGACACGCAGCGCCTGCCGCAAGTTGGCCGCGGGCAAGGGCACCCGGTTGCGCGAGTGTTCCGCAATGCACCCTGAGAACGGCCAACCTTGCGCGATAATTCCCAATGTGAAGGCGATGCCGATGGCAGTCGCTGTTGCCGGGGTGCTGTTGCTCGCTACGGCCTCGACGGCAGCGTCGCCCCTGCGGCCACCCACCGGGTACAAGAACTGGTGTGAGGGGATGCGCGGGGTCAAGTGCGCCCGCGGCGGCGTTCCGCGATCCCTCTGGCGGCCGTTATCGCTGCCAGCGATCGGGCCAGAGGGAGGCTGCCCGGCGGATACGCCGGAGAAGCGGTTTCAGTCCACGAACGCGGTGATCGGACGCGGCCCGGCGTACCTCAATGTGGGCTATTCC
>DASSTO010000046.1:0-4838 GCA_035707865.1 Longimicrobiaceae bacterium
ACCGCGACGCACGCGGAGGCGCAGAGGGCGATCCACGGTATCCGCCGCGGCCCGCTGGTCGGCGGCCGGGCGAACGGCGTCCTCCGCCGCACGCTTCCTGCGGATCCCTTCCCGAACGGAATCCCCATACCGAGGCGACCCCGTGATCCCCCTGCGCGACGAGAACCCGACGGAGATGGTGCCGTACGTGACGATCTTTCTGATCGCCGCGAACATCCTGGTGTGGATCCTCGTGGAGGGCGCCGGCGCTGCGGGCACGCTCCGACCGTCGGTCGAAGCTTTCGGAATGGTGCCGTGCGAGGTAACGGGCGCGTGCCCCGTCGCCGGGCTGAGCTGGGGAGCACTGCTCACCTCGATGTTCATGCACGGCGGCTGGGCCCACCTGATCGGGAACATGGTCTTCCTCTGGGTCTTCGGGAACAACATCGAGGACTCGATGGGCCACCTGCGGTTCCTCGTTTTCTATCTCCTGTGCGGCACGGCCGCCTCGCTCGCTCAGGTCTACCTCACGCCGGCGAGCGCGATCCCGCAGGTGGGCGCCAGCGGCGCGATCAGCGGGATCATGGGCGCCTACGTGCTGCTGTACCCGCGCGTGCGCGTCTTCACCTGGCTGCCACCGATCTTTCTCCTCCACATTCCCGCCTGGTTCTTTCTCGGCTACTGGTTCATCCTGCAGCTCGGCATGGGCCTGTCGAGCCTGGGACCGGAAGCGGGACAGTCGGGCGGCGTCGCCTTCTGGGCGCACGTGGGCGGCTTCGTCACAGGGCTGGTCCTGATCCGCTTCTTCGAGAACCCGGTGCTCACGACGGCGAAGCGTCACAAGGTGAAGCTACCCCGTTCGGAAGTGGCGGACACGGAGTGGTAGGGGTATCATGCAGGCGCGTTCCGCCGCCGGCCCGGCGCGGAACGCCGAACGCGAACGGGAACCGCGAATGCTCGACCGAGAGTTGCTCCATCGTCTGCCGAAGGCCGAGCTGCACGTGCATCTCGACGGGTCGCTGCGCCCCGAGACGCTGCTCGACCTGGCGGAACGGCAAGGGGCGCCGATGCCCCGCTCCGAGCCGGCGGCGCTGCGGGAGTACATGCACGTCACCGACGCGCAGAACCTCCTGGACTACCTCTCGCGCTTCGACGTCACGCTCTCCGTGATGCAGAGCGCGGAGGCGCTCGAGCGGATCGCCTACGAGCTGGCGGAGGACCTGGCGGGCGAGAACGTGCGCTACGCGGAGATCCGTTACTCGCCGATGCTCCACACGCGCGCGGGGTTGCCGCTCACCGAGGCGGTCGAGGCCCCGCTGCGCGGGTTGCGGCGGGCGGAGCAGGAATTCGGGATCTGCACGGGCCTCATCATCTGCGGGATCCGCAACATGGATCCGTCTACCTCGCGCGACCTGGCCGACCTCACCGTCGCGTTCAAGAACCGCGGCGTGGTCGCCTTCGACCTCGCGGGTGCGGAGTACAATTATCCGGCGAAGAAGCACCGGGATGCGTTCTTCACCGTGATCAACAAGAACATGGCCACCACGATCCACGCGGGCGAGGCGTACGGCCCCGAATCGGTGCATCAGGCGCTGCACTACTGCAAAGCGAACCGGATCGGCCACGGCACGCGGCTGTACGAGGACCCGGACCTGATGCAGTACGTCCGCGACTTCCGCATCCCCGTCGAGATCTGCCTCACCTCGAACGTGCAGACGCACGCGGTTCCCAGCTTCGAGGAGCACCCGCTCCGGCTCTACTTCGACGAGGGGCTCGTCCTCAGCCTCAACACCGACAACCGGCTGATGAGCGCCACGACGGTGACCGAGGAGTACTGGCGCGCACACGTCCACCTCGGTTTCAGCTGGCCGGAGCTGGTGGACATCTCGCTGATGAGCTTCGCGAGCGCCTTCCTGCCGTGGGACGAGAAGCAGGCGCTCATCCACCACGTGAAGGACGAGATCCGGAGCATCGAGGGCCTGCGCGCCATAAAGTAGCCCCGCGGCCCCGGAGCACGTCAGCGCGCTCAGTGCTCCGCCGTCACGTAGCGCAGCACGTCGTACCGGGTGACGATCCCCACCAGCACCCCGTCGCGTCGCACCAGCACCGCCGGATTCTGACGGCTGAGGAGCCCCGTGAGGGCGTGCAGGTCCGCGTGCTCGTCGACCACCGGCAGCGGCGCATCCATGAGCGCCTGAACCGGCTGATCGAGCATGGTGGGGTTCTCGAGCACCCGCGCCATCAGGGTCGCCTCGGTCACCTGCCCGACACAGTCTCCCTCAGCGAGCACCGGGAGCTGCGAGATGTCGTGCTGGGTGATGAAGTCGAGCGCCCGGCGGACCGGCGTGCTCGGCTCGACGGCCACCAGCGATCGCGGCGCGCCATCCTCCTTTGCGCCCACCATCGTGCCGGCGGTGACCCGGGCGGGCTCGATCAGGCGGTTCTCCCGCATCCACTCGTCGTTGTAGAGCTTCGAGAGATAACGCTCCCCCGTGTCGGGCAGGATGACGACGACACAGGCTTCCGGGTCGTCGAGCTCGCGCGCGAGCTCGATCGCGACGTGGGTGTTCAGGCCGCTGGAACCGCCGACGAAGAGCCCCTCCTCGCGCGTGAGGCGGCGGGCGGTGGTGAAGGCCGTCCGATCGTCCACCGTTCGCCACTCGTCGATCACACCGAGGTCGAGGGTGCCGGGGATCTTGTCCTGGCCGATGCCCTCGACCTTGTACGGTGCTCCCTCGCCCTTGACGCCCGTCTCCGCGTAGCCGCGGATGATCGAGCCGACCGGATCGCCTCCGACGACGCGGACCCGCGGGTTCTGCTCCTTCAGGAAGCGGGCGACCCCGGTGAGCGTCCCGCCCGTGCCGGCCGACGCGACGAAGTGCGTCACCCGACCCGCGGTCTGCTCCCAGATCTCGGGCCCGGTGGTGCGGTAGTGCGCCTCGGGGTTGGCCTGATTGTAGAACTGGTTGGCGAGGATGGCGTTCGGCGTCTCGTGGGCGATGCGCTTCGCCATCATCACGTAGTTGTCCGGATGATCGGGCGGAACGGCGTTCGGCGTCACGATCACCTCCGCGCCGAAGGCCTTCAGCAGGCGCACCTTCTCCTGGCTCATCTTGTCGGGGATGGTGAAGATGCAGCGGTAGCCGCGGATGGCCGCGGCGAGCGCGAGCCCGATCCCCGTGTTCCCGCTCGTGCCCTCGACGACCGTGCCGCCCGGCCGGAGCGTGCCTTCGCGCTCCGCGGCGTCGATGATCGCCGGGCCGATCCGGTCCTTCACCGAGCCGCCCGGGTTCATGAACTCGGCCTTGACGTAGACGGGCGTCCGAATCCCGCGTGTCAGGCTGTGCAGGCGGATGAGCGGCGTCCACCCGATCACCTGGAGGATGTTGTCGTAAGGGTGGAGATGGCGCGGCGCCTCTCCCGTCGCTTCGTCGGGCGAACTGCTCACTTGGATCCTCCGTGTGCACTGTCGGCCGCCGGGAGATCGAACTGTACCGGCAGCAGCACCCAGGTGCCGACGACGTCAGCACCACGGTGCGCCGGCTCGAACCGCATCGTGCGGGCCCCCACGACGGCGGCGGAATCGAAAGCGGGGTACCCGCTGGTGCGCTCGACGCGCACGGTGTCCACGCCGCCCTGCTCGCCGATGAAGAGCTTCAGCACGGTCTCTCCCTCCACGCCGGCGTCCCAGAGATCCTCGGGGTAGCGGAAGGGAACGCCCGAGACCCGTCGCGGCGGGGTCTCGGACACCCTCGCCTCGGGGTGGCAGCCGATGAGCGCACCCAGCATGGCGATCGAGCACAGCAGCGTGCGGACTCTCACAGTGACCTCCGGTAGAACCGGTTCATTGTCGCGACTGCTCGACGAGGGCCGCGAGGACATTCAACGCCTGCAGCGGCGTGAGTCGTTCGGGAACGATCTCGCGCAACCGGGCGAGCGCCGGGTGCGGTGGCGGCGAAAAGAGCGCGAGCTGTGAATCCGCCTCCGCCGGCGCCCTCCCCCTGCCCCGCCCCGCTGGAGCGTGACCACCGCGCTCGAGCTCCACCAGCAGGGCGCGAGCCCGCGCGATCACGTCGGGCGGGAGTCCCGCCAGGCGCGCCACCTCCACTCCATAGGATCGGTCCGCCCCACCCTTCACGAGAGAGCGGAGAAACACGATGTGCTCTCCCTCCTCCTTCACGGCTACGCTGAAGTTCACCACGGCGGGCAGCCGCTCGGCGAGCTGGGTGAGCTCGTGGTAGTGCGTGGCGAAGATCGTCTTCGCGCCGATTCGCTCGTAGAGGAATTCCGTGACGGCGGTGGCGACGCTCAGCCCGTCCCAGGTGGAGGTCCCCCGCCCGATCTCGTCCAGGAGGACGAGCGAGCGGCGAGTGGCGCCGTTCAGGATCGCCGCCGTCTCCGTCATCTCCACCATGAAGGTGCTCTGCCCACGCACCAGGTTGTCCGACGCCCCCACGCGGGTGAAGATGCGGTCGACGAGGCCCACACGGGCCGAGCGCGCCGGCACGAACGAGCCGATCTGCGCGAGGAGGCAGATCAGCCCGACCTGGCGCAGCACCGTCGATTTACCCGCCATGTTCGGCCCCGTGAGGATCATCACCCGGGCATCCCGGTCCAGCAGGACGTCGTTGGGGATGAACTCCTCGCGCGGCATCATCGTCTCGACCACGGGGTGCCGGCCGCCATGAATCTCGAGGCCGTAGCCCTCGTCGAGGTCCGGCCGGACGTACTCGTGGCGGACCGCCACCTCCGCGAGCGCCGTGAGGACGTCCACGGCGGCGACGTGCTCGCTCGTCCGCTGCAAGCGCGGGACGAGAGCGGCCGCTTCGGAGCGGACCCGGTCGAAGAGTTCGCCCTCC
>DASSTO010000047.1:0-61541 GCA_035707865.1 Longimicrobiaceae bacterium
AGCCGGGCGCTGCGCGAGACGGAGCTCCGCCGCGAGGTCGCGCAGCTCAGACGGCAGGTCGAGGAGAGTCGCAAGACGCGCATGATCGGCCGCTCGCCGGCGCTCAAGCGCGTCCACGACCTCATCGAGCGCGTCGCGCCCACGCGCGCCACGGTGCTCATCACCGGCGAGACCGGGACGGGCAAGGAGCTCGTCGCGCGCTCCATCCACGACCTCTCCGATCGCGCGCGCGCCTCGTTCGTCGCCATCAACTGCTCCGCGCTCCCCGAGACGCTCCTCGAGTCCGAGCTCTTCGGCTACACCAAGGGCGCCTTCACCGGCGCCACCACCACGCGCCGCGGCCTCTTCGAGGAGGCGAACGGAGGTACGCTCTTCCTCGACGAGATCGCCACCATCTCCCCGGCGATCCAGGTCAAGCTGCTGCGCGTCCTCCAGGAGCGTCGCATCCAGCGCCTGGGGAGCAGCCAGACGATCCCCGTCGACTTCCGGCTCATCGCCGCCGGGAACCTGGATCTCGCCGGAGAGGTCGAGGCCGGCCGCTTCCGCGAGGACCTCTACTACCGGCTCAACATCTTCCCCGTCCACGTGCCTCCCCTGCGGGAGCGCCGGGAGGACATCCCGCTGCTCGCCAACCACTTCCGCATCCGCTACGCGGAGGAGAACGGCCTGCAGCCGCCCGAGATCACGCACGACACCATGGACCGGCTCCTGGAGCACGAGTGGCCCGGCAACGTGCGCGAGCTCGAGAACTTCATCGAGCGCTCCGTCATCATGCACGCCGGGGCGCGCAGCATTCCCTTCGAGGCGCCGCTCGGCCGGAAGACCGACACCACCCGGGATACCATCACGCGGGCCGCGCGCGAGCGCTGGAGCCTCGATCGCGTGGAGCGCGAGTACATCCTCGACGTCCTGCGCGAGACGGGTGGCCACCAGGTGCGCGCCGCCGAGATCCTCGGGATCGATCGGCGGACGCTCTACCGCAAGCTCAAGCAGTACCGCGAGGAGGGCGTGTGGAACGGGGACGAGCTCCTCTCCGCCGGTTGAGGCGGGCGAGCCCCCGACGGGTTGAACGGCGGCACGGGCGGGGTTACATTACCCGCCGCCGAGGTGGGCGAGAGGGTTGACGGAGGGCCGGGCTTGGGCTATACTTCACCTCCTTACCGCGGGGTGGAGCAGCCTGGTAGCTCGTCGGGCTCATAACCCGAAGGTCGCGGGTTCGAATCCCGCCCCCGCTATAGCCGGAGCCTGCCGCCGAAGCCGGGCGGTTTTTTGTTGGTGCGGCTCCACTGGAGCGGCTCGGAGCTGACGGCCAGGTAGCTCAGTTGGTAGAGCATGCGACTGAAAATCGCAGTGTCGGGGGTTCGATTCCCTCCCTGGCCACCTGTAGTGTACGGCAGTAGCTCAACTGGTAGAGCACCGGTCTCCAAAACCGGCGGTTGGGGGTTCGATTCCCTCCTGCCGTGCTGAAAACGCCCCGTTCGTCTAGTGGCCTAGGACATCGCCCTCTCACGGCGAAAACAGGGGTTCGATTCCCCTACGGGGTATCGCAGATGAAGTGCCGGCGACGGTGGTGCTCACGTAGCTCAGCCGGTAGAGCACTTCCTTGGTAAGGAAGAGGTCACGGGTTCGAATCCCGTCGTGGGCTCTCGAAGGGCAGGGGTACGCCAGGCGCCGCGGCGGCTGCGGTGCGGCTCCCATCGTCTAACGGTCAGGACGCCACTCTTTCAAGGTGGAGACCGGGGTTCGATTCCCCGTGGGAGCGTGGGGAGCCCGGGCAGGCGGTCAGAAGAGGTCTTGCGGGCATAGCTCAGTTCTTCGCACGCTGCGCGTGCTCAGTGGCTTTGCCGTGCCGCGGTCGGAAGGTCTTGCGGGCATAGCTCAGTTGGTAGAGCGCAACCTTGCCAAGGTTGAGGTCGCCGGTTCGAGCCCGGTTGCCCGCTCTGGAGGAACGGAGAGTTGAAGATTGAGAATGTAGAATGAACGGCAGCCGGAGCATCGGCTTCATTCTCCATTGTCCATTCTGAATTCTCCGTCGTAGCTCAGGGGCCGTAGCTCAGTCGGTTAGAGTGCCGGACTGTCACTCCGGAGGTCGCGGGTTCGAGTCCCGTCGGCCCCGCTCTTGAAAATTCGGGTCGGTGTCCGGGGCCGTAGCTCAGTTGGGAGAGCGCTTGAATGGCATTCAAGAGGTCAGGGGTTCGATTCCCCTCGGCTCCATGCGGTGGGGTACCAGAGCGGCCAAATGGAGCAGACTGTAAATCTGCCGGCTTATGCCTACGTAGGTTCGAATCCTACCCCCACCATTGGGAGCGGGACACGAGGGCGGTTAGCTCAGTTGGTTAGAGCGCCACGTTGACATCGTGGAGGTCACAAGTTCGAGTCTTGTACCGCCCACTCGAGAATGGAGAATTGACAATTCTGAATGGAGAATGAACGGCAGCCGCAGCACCGGCTTCGTGCTCCATTGTCCATTCTACGTTCTCAATCGTAGTTCAGGGGCCGTAGCTCAGATGGGAGAGCGCTGCAATCGCACTGCAGAGGTCAGGGGTTCGATCCCCCTCGGCTCCATGGAGACGCCACCGTAGCTCAGTGGTAGAGCACTCGATTCGTAATCGAGCGGTCGTCGGTTCAATCCCGACCGGTGGCTCTGGCGAGGCCGGGTACATCGGGTTATCTTCAGAGCCCGCTTCGCGGGAGTAGCTCAGTTCTTCGCGCTGCGCGCTCAGTGGCTTTGCGGCGTCGCCTGCAGAAGGATTCGCGGGAGTAGCTCAGTTGGCAGAGCATCAGCTTCCCAAGCTGAGGGTCGCGGGTTCGAGCCCCGTCTCCCGCTTCGTAGGAAATCTCCCGCCCGTGGAGAAATAGACCGTGAAATGCGGATCGGGCCGCGGTGGACTGGGTTGCCGCGTTACTGCCCCTTGGTGTAACTGGCAACACGCCTGACTCTGGATCAGGAAAGTCCAGGTTCGAGCCCTGGAGGGGCAATATAGCCGGTTGGAGAGGTGGGTGAGTGGCTAAAACCAGCGGTTTGCTAAACCGTCGTGTCCAAAAGGCACACGCGGGTTCGAATCCCGCCCTCTCCGCTCCGCTGGGGATCGGTGTCCGAGCGGCTTAAGGAGCACGATTGGAAATCGTGTGGGGGTCATAAGCCCCTCGTGGGTTCGAATCCCACCCGATCCGCTGTCAGGAAGATCAGTCGGTTGGTAACGGGACGTGGCTCAGCCCGGTAGAGCACTCGCTTCGGGAGCGAGGGGTCGGCGGTTCAAATCCGCCCGTCCCGACTGAAACTGGAGGCGTAGTCCTAATTGGTAAGGCATCGCACTCGAAATGCGACGCGGGCAACCGCTTGGGGGTTCGAGTCCCTCCGCCTCCGCTCGGTTACAGGTGCACCATAACTGAAAGCGCCGCAAGCCCCAAGGGCCTGCGGCGCTTTTTCTTGTCTGTCACCGGGTCTGTCAGTTTCCGTTCGCGATCCGGGTCCGCTCGTACGCGTCCGCGCCACACGTCAGCCCGCGAGACGCCAAGAGTATGCCTGCGTGGCTCCCGCGAGGATCGCCCGCTGATCGGCTCCCCTGGTCGGGGGGCAGTTTGAGCTGTTTGAACCGTAGCGGGACGTTCCTATAGAGGTCAAGGGGCATTGGCGGGCACCTGCGGGGAGGGCTTTATCCCGAGGTCGGCTCGGAGGGTGCGATAGACCTCCCGGGCGACGTAGCGCTTCAGGCAGCGGATGGCTTCGCGCTTGGTCTTCCCTTGCTCCATCCGCCGCTGCAGATAAGCCCGGGTGCGTGCGCAGTAGCGAAGTCGCACGACCACGGCCATGTGCAACGCCCGGTTCGCCTGCCGGTTGCCGTTGGGGTTCAGCCGGTGACGAATCGTCTTGCCGGAGGACGCCGGGATGGGGGCTGCCGCGCAGAGGTGGGCGAAGGCGGCCTCGGAACGCAAGCGCTGGATGTTCTGCCCGGCTGCGATCAGGAGTGCGGCGGTGTTCTGTGTCCCCAAGCCCAGTTTCTCCCGTGTCTGAGGGGCTGCCTGCTCGACCAGGTCGTCGAGCTGCGCCTCGGGTTCCGCCGCTTCCGCCGTCAGGTGGGCAATGCGCCGGGCCACGCTGCGAAGCGCCTGCTTGGCTGCAACGGCCGGATTGGCGGCATTTTCCTGTGTGAGGCGGAACCTGGCGCATACCGCCGCCTTGCCTTCGAGGCTTCTGCGCCGGGCGAGTTGCTCGCGTACGGCCGCAGGCGCCGTGATCAACAGGTCGCGGAGTTGGCAGAGTGCCGCGGCTCGGGCCTTGACCGCCCCGTCGCGGGCTACACTCAACTGGCGAATCACCGCAACGATGCCCAGGGTGTCCTTCGCGTCTCCCGTGGCCTCCCCGGAGAGTACCTTGCGGGCGGCTGCCTCCGCATCGATCGCGTCGCTCTTGCCGCGCCGAGCTCGCGTGTGGCGGTGCGGCTGATTGATCTCGATGACGCGCAGACCCTGGGCGCTCAGATGCCGCGCCAGGGCAGCACCGTAGGAGCCGGTGGATTCGACTCCGACCGCCACCACCGGACCGAGGCCTTGGAGCCAGGCCGCAGCCTGCTGATAGCCGGCCGCCGTGGCGGGGAACTCCGTGGCGCCGAGTCGGCGCCCAAGCAGATCCAACGCGACAGCAACGTGGAGGGTGCTGTGGCAATCGAAGCCACCGATCACGCCGGCCGGGCCCTGCGATGCTGTCTCTGCCATGGCTACCTCCGCTTGTGAGCGAGCAGACGAGACGCCGGCGTGGGGCGGACAGATCAGTGAGGGGACATCCCGCAGAACAAGTTCCTATGAGGTCACGCCGCACCCGGTCCTGCTGCTCTGGTTCGTGAGGGTGGCCACCGGCACGGACGGGTCCCGGGCAAGACACCTGCGCAACTGCATCGCAGGGTAAGATTGTCGGTAGGTCAGGTACCGGTGGCCGCTCCCGAAGTATTCACTGATTGTGGGAGGCTCCAACGCTTGAGAACTTGGAGCCATGAACACAGCGAAGACGTATTCCCCCGAGGTGAGGGAGCGGGCCGTGCGGATGGTGTTCGAGCACGAGAGAGAGCACACGTCCCAGTGGGCGGCGATCCAGTCCATCGCGGAGAAGATCGGCTGCTCCGGCGAGGCGCTGCGCAACTGGGTGCGCCGGACGGAGCGGGACCAGGGCACGCGGGCCGGCCTGACCACGGATGAGCGCGCACGCCTCAAAGAGCTGGAGCGAGAGGTCCGGGAGTTACGCCGGGCCAATGAGATTCTCCGGAAGGCGTCCGCGTATTTCGCTGTGGCTTAAGCTCGACCGCCGAGCGCGCTGATGGTCTCCTTCATCGATGACCACCGAGAGGAGTACGGAGTCGAGCCGATCTGCAAGGTGCTGCCGATCGCTCCGTCGACCTACTACGCGCACAAAGCCAGAGAAGCCAATCCTTCGCTGCGCTCCGCGCGGGCACAGAGAGACGAGCAGCTCCGAGAGGAGGTCCGGCGGGTGTGGAGGGAGAACTTCCAGGTGTACGGCGTGCGTAAGATCTGGCGCCAGCTCAACCGGGAGGGGCATATCGTCGCGCGCTGCACGGTGGCTCGCCTGATGCGTGAGATGGGGCTGTTCGGGGCCGTTCGGGGGCGCCGCTTCCAGACCACGGTGCCCGCGGACGGGGCGGCTCGTCCGGAAGATCAGGTGGAGCGCGACTTCACGGCGGAGCGGCCGAACCAGCTCTGGGTCAGTGACTTCACCTCTGTGGCGACCTGGCGAGGCTTCGTCTACGTCGCCTTCGTCATCGACGTCTTTTCGCGCCGGATCGTGGGCTGGCGGGTGTCCAGCTCGATGCGCACCGATCTCGTGCTGGATGCGCTGGAGCAGGCCGTCTCGGAGCGGGAGGAGGATCGGCAGGATCGGCTGGTGCACCATAGCGATCGCGGGTCGCAATACCCCAGCATTCGCTACACGGAGCGGCTCGCAGAGGCAGGCATCGAGCCCTCGGTGGGCAGTCAGGGTGACGCCTACGATATCGCCCTGGCGGAATCGGTGATCGGGCTCTTCAAGACCGAGGTGATCCGGCAGCGGGGGCCGTGGAGAGGGCTGGAAGACGTGGAGTTCGCCACGCTGGAATGGGTCTGGTGGTTCAACCACCACCGTCTCCTGGAGCCGATCGGCTACGTTCCCCCGGTGGAGTACGAGGCGGCATTCTACCGCCGTCAGGAGACTCAGGATCTCCTGCCGGCACTCACACCCGGAGCCCTCTCACAAAGCCGGTACGGTTCAGACCGATGTTGCGCTCCAATCTGCCGAGCGGCCGCCCACCCACCCGGGGGAGCTGCTCCTGGAGGAATTCCTGAAGCCCCTGGGCATTCCGCAGACCGACTTCGCGGAGCGGATCGGCGTCTTCTTCGTCCGCCTGAACGCGGTGATTAACGGTCGGCGCGGCGTGACCGCCGACACCGCGCTGCGGCTTGAGCGGGCCACCGGAATGGACGCGGACCTCTGGCTGGACCTGCAGATGCGCGCTGGGACCTCTGGCACGCCATGCACTCCGATGCCGCGGCGTTCGCTGGCTGGCCCTGTTCGGTTCCATTCTGCGGAACGAGGCGCGCATCGATAGCGACGTCGACTTCCTCGTCGAGTTCTCCCCGGACCAAAAGACGTTCGACCGCTCCTTCGCTCTCTCCGATCTTCTGGAGGGTCTCCTGGGACACCCCGTGGAACTCGTGACCACCGAGGCGCTCTCTCCGCACCTCGGTCCCCATATCCTCGCTGAAGCCGCGGGTATCGCTCGAGGCGCGTGAGCGTCGGCGCCTGCTCCGCGGGTGACCACTGGACCTGCGCGGGGGCGGCTGCGCATCACGCGAGCCTTGCGCCCGCCAGCGCGCGGGACTACTATTGGGTCGGTGCCCCCTCGTGGGCGCTCCTCTCCTGTGCTCAGCCGTCAGAAGTTGCCGCGCACCCCTGTCTGACAGGCGCCCGTTCGGGGCCTGTTCCGTGCGCAGCGAGGAAATCACCCCTCCACATACGCGTGTGGACCGTCGCCCGGCCCCTGGCCGGGCCCGGTGCTACGCCGGTTCGTTCCGAGCCTCACGGCGATCTCACCGTGCGGCTCGTACGTGCCGTTGCGCGCCTCCACCCCGGCAGGCGCGCCCACCCCGCTCACCCCCGATGGAGTCCAGTCATGCCCCACATCCCACTGCAGGAGGATCTCCCCGGCATCCGGGGGCTGGTGGCGTACCGACCCGACACGGGACGCGCACTGTACGAGCTGGCGGAGGCGCTGCTCCGCTCCGAGTCCACCCTCTCGCAGGCGGAGCGGGAGCTGATCGCCGCGTACGTCTCCTCGCGCAACGAGTGCCGGTTCTGCGCGTCCAGCCATGCGGCCGCTTCCCGGCACCTGTACGGCGAGCGGGCGGCGCTGGTCGACGCGGTGATCGAGGACCTGGAGAGCGCCCCCGTGGATGCGAAGCTGCGCGCGCTGCTGGTGATCGCGGCGAAGGTGCAGGAGAACGGGCGCCTGGTCACGCCGGAGGACGTGGCGGCCGCGCGGGCCGAGGGAGCCACGGACCGGGAGATCCACGACGCGGTCCTGATCGCGGCGGCCTTCTCCATGTTCAACCGCTACGTGGACGGGCTGGCCACGTGGGCTCCGGAGGAGCCGGAGGCGTACGCGGAGATGGGCAGGCGCATGGCGGAGCAGGGCTACGCCGGCCGCTTCCGCCAGGTCGCCCACGCGAAGTAGGGGAGGAGCCATGGCCTACATCGACGGAGTGCCCGCGTCGCTCCCGGGGATCACCGGGCTGCTGGAGTACCGGCGGGATACCGGCGACCCCATCCGGGATCTCACACAGATCCTGCTGCGCGGCGAGTCGACCCTGACGCAGGGGGAGCGCGAGCTGATCGCCACCGTGGTCTCACACCGCAACGGCTGCCGCTTCTGCGCCACCGCCCACACCGCCGCCGCCGACCTCCTGCTGGGCGAGAGCACCAGCGCGGAAGCGGTGAAGTGCGACCCGGCGACGGCCCCGGTGAGCGGGAAGCTGCGCGCGCTGCTCGTGATCGCGGCGAAGGTGCAGGAGAACGGGCGGCGGGTGACGGACGCGGACGCCGCGCGGGCGCGCGCCGAGGGCGCCACCGACCGCGAGATCCACGACACCGTCCTGATCGCCGCGCTCTTCTGCCTCTACAACCGCTACGTGGACGGGCTGGGCGCCGTCACTCCCACCGATCCGGCGTTCTACCGCGGCCTCGCCGAGCGCATCGTCCACCGCGGCTATCTCCGTCCGCCGGGCGGCTTCGCCGCTGGGCGGCCCACCACCCCCGCGAAGGAGTAGAGCGATGGCGCACATCCCCGTCCCCGAGGGTCAGCCCGGCATCCGCGGGCTGATGAGCTTCCGGCCCGAAACCGCGCTGCCGCTGAACCAGCTGGTGGAGGTGCTCCTGCAGGGGCCTTCGGCGCTCACGAAGGGCGAGCGCGAGCTGATCGCCACCTACGTCTCCAGCCTGAACCGCTGCAAGTACTGCTCGTCCATCCACGGCGCCATCGCCAAGGCGCACCTGCGGGACGGCGACGTGGTGGCCCGGGTGAAGGCCGACCCGGAGACGGCCCCCATCAGCGCGAAGCTGAAGGCGCTGCTGAGGATCGCGGAGAAGGTGCAGATGGGCGGCCGGAACGTCTCCGACGAGGACGTGGCGGCCGCGCGGGCGGAAGGGGCCAGCGACGTGGAGATCCACGACGCGGTGCTCATCGCCGCCGCCTTCTGCATGTTCAACCGCTACGTGGACGGCCTCGCCACCTGGGCCCCCGACGACCCGGAGCTGTACGACCAGATGGGCGCGCACCGCGCCGAGACCGGGTACCTGACCGCCGGCAAGCCGCTCGCCCCGAAGTAGACCCATTCTCTCCGACGCTTCCACCCTCACTCCGACGCTCATGAACCGAATCCGTCGTCTGCTCGTCCTCGTGACGCTGGGGCTTCCCGCGGCTGCCGGCTCCCTCGCCGCACAGAGCGGGACGCTGCGCGGGCAGGTGCGGGACGAGACCGACCGCCCCCTCGCGGGGGCGCAGGTGCAGGTGGAGGGAACCCGCCTCGGCGCCGTGACCTCGGCCGATGGCGGCTATCTCATCGTGCGCGTCCCGGCCGGGACGCGCACGATGGTGGCCTCGATGGTGGGCCACCGCCCGGCCCGGGCGAGCGTGGAGGTGACGGCCGGCGTCCAGGAGCGGGACTTCGTCCTCGCCGCCGATCCCCTCGGCCTCGACGAGCTGGTGGTCTCCGGCAGCTTCAACCCGGCGACGAAGCTGGAGTCGAGCACGGCGATCACCACGTTGACCCCGAAGGTCATCGAGGACCGGATGCCCCGCGGCACGGCCGACCTGCTCCGCTCGGTCCCCGGCGTCCAGGTGATCAACACCTACGGAGAGCAGGGCGCGGACGTCACCGTGCGCGGCCTGCCCGTCACGGCCAACAGCTCCTTCCGCTACGTCGGCCTGCAGGAGGACGGGCTGCCCGTCTTCGAGGCGCAGGGTCTCCTCTTCGCCTTCCCCGACGCCATGGCCCGGCTGGACGCGACGGTGGAGCGCGTGGAGGTGGTCCGCGGCGGGAGCGCGGCGGTGTTCGGCTCGGGCACCCCGGGCGGCATCGTCAACCTGATCAGCAAGACGGGCGGGCCCACGCTCGGGGGCACGCTCGCGAGCTCGGCCGGGAGCCAGGGCATGGCGCGCCTGGACGGCGACGTCGGCGGGCCGCTGGGGGGCGCGTGGCGCTTCAACGTCGGTGGCTACTGGCGCTACGACGACGGGGCGCGCCCGACCGGCTTCCCCGTCAACCGCGGCGGCCAGCTCCGCGCGAACGTCACCCGGACCACGTCCTGGGGCCACGTCCGCTTCTTCGGGAAGTACCTCGACGAGCGGGACGTCTGGTACATGGGGATCCCGTTCCAGAACTACCTGCGCCCCGAGGCGATCCCCGGCGGGCCCGACCTGGCCAGCGGGACGACGTTCAGCGAGCAGACGCTGTCACTCACCGTGCCGGACGCCTTCCACCCCGGCTCGACGGTGACGCGAGACCTGAACGGCGCCACCACCCGCTACGGCGCCCTCGGGGTCGACGTGCTGCGCGGCCTGGGCGCCGGGTGGTCGCTCACCCTGCGCGCGAAGGCGCTTCGCGTGACCAACCTGACCAACATCATGGTCGACGTGGCCGACCCGATGCCGATCGGCGCATTCGGCCCGCCGTCGCCGAAACAGGTCCGCTACGTGGGCACGGGAGAGGTCGTCGACGACCCGGCGCAGGTGAGCGGGCTCAACGGCAACGGCCTCATGACCGTTCACGGGCTGGCCTTCATCGACCAGCCGGTGACCAACGGCATCGCCAACGTCGAGATCGCGCGCACGCTGGCTTCGCACAGCCTGACCGGCGGCATCTACCTGAGCGATTACACCACCCGGCTGAGGCTCGTCCAGGAGGGAGTCTTCCTCGACGTGCGCGACCACCCGCAGCTCATCCAGGTAGGCATCGCCGGGCCCGGCGGAGCCTTCGCGGGGCTCACGCCGGGGGACGGGTTCGCGGCCTACAACAGCGGCTACTGGAATCTCAGGAATCACACGACCGTGGGCGCCGTCTACCTGGGCGACACGTGGCAGGTCTCCGACCGCCTGAACGTCGACCTGGGTGCGCGGGTGGACCAGAGCTGGAGCGTCGGGCGCAACGAGCGCCCGGTGCAGCCCGGGAGCATGGCGGACGGGGTCGTGGTGGGGCAGATCGTGCCGGCCGGCTACCCGTCCTTCGTGCCCACGCCCGAGCAGTCGCGGGCGGGGCTCTTCGGGAGCGGGCTCTACCGCACCTGGGACTACCGCTTCGGCACCTGGAGCGCCTCCGCCGGGGCCAACTACCGCCTCACCGACCGCCTGGCGGTCTACGGGCGGGCGAGCCGCGGCACGCGCATCCCCACCTCTCAGCAGTGGACGTTCCAGACCAGCGACGGCAGCCAGATCACCGGGGAGACGAACCGCGGGGAGGTGGAGACCACGCTGCAGGGCGAGCTGGGGCTGAAGGCCTCGGGCGAGCGGTGGTCCCTGCTGACGACCGGCTTCTACGGGAGGAGCGAGAACCTGATCACGACGCTCCACCGCGGGAAGGCCGACGGCTCGTTCGTCTTCCTGCCCATCAGCGGCGACACGCGCACGGTGGGCGTGGAGGCGGAGGCCGCCGTGAGCCCGATCCGCGGGTTGCAGCTGCGCGCCGTCGGCACCCTCCAGGACCCCCGCTTCACCCGCTTCGCGTACGACTTCTTCGTGCCGGGTGACGGCCCCCTGAGCGGTGAGCAGCACCGGGACTACGCGGGGAACTACCTGAACGATGTCGTCCGCGTGCTGGGCGACCTCACCGCGGACTACGACTGGCGGGCGTGGAGCCTGAACGCGAACGTGCGCTACACGGGCTCGCGCATGGCCAACCGCCCGAACACGATCGAAGTCCCCGGCTACACGGAGCTGGCGGGTGGGATCGGCCGGAGCTTCCACCGGCTGCGCGTGGAGGTGCGCGGTCTCAACCTGACGAACACCCGCGCCATCGCCCAGATGGCCTCGCGCACCGGGGAGGACGTTCTCCGCGTGAACCCGGACGGGACCGCGGAGTCGCTGGTCACCACCGGCGCCGCGGCGGGGACCACCACCAGGAGCGTCTACACCACGGGCCTCGGTATCCTGCCGCGCACCGTCGTGGCGAGCGTACGGTACAGCTTCTGACGCGTGTCCGGATCGCGGAGATCTGGACGACGCGGGAGAACTACGCGGTGGTGTTCGGCGCCTGGACGAGCCACCCGCTCAGCTGGCTCGCCGTGCTGGCTTACATGTCCGTCTGGAGTCGCATGCCGGGGAGGCTCCACCTCCCCGACCACCCGCATCGAGGAGTGACGCCTTGACGCAGAGAGAGACGAACCGCGCCACCGTCGCACGGCTGATGAGCATCCTGGGCGGGGAGACGCCGATCGAGGCGGGAGCCGAGCTCATCGCGGCGGACGTCGTGGCCCACGTCGATCGCTGGACCTTCCGGGGGATCGACGTGTGGGCGAGCTGGATCCATTACATCCGGACCCGCCCCGGCCTCACGAGCCCCACCCTCGCCGTGGACGCGCTGGAAGTCCACCGGGACGCGACGGTGACGGCGCGGGCACGCTGGCGGGCGCTCCGGGCCGGCCGGCTTATGATCTCCGACCCGGGCGTGGCCCATTACCGTCTGGTGGACGGCCGGATCGTCGAGATCTGGAGCACGCGGCACAACTACGCATTCCTCTGCGGAGGGCACGTGCACTCGCACTGGGGCTTCGCGCTCGAGCTGCTCCGGGTACGCCGGTGGAAGCGGGGCGCCGCGCAGGTGGACCTCCGGCGTCGCGCAGCCCCCGCCGCGCACTCGCCCCGGGTGGAACCGACTCCGACACCCCTGATCGCCCACGCGGAATAACGTGCAGCGGCTCGCCCCACGCCCGGTCCGGGATGCGAGAGCGCCCGTCATCCGGCCCGCCGGCGCGCGTTCCCGCTCTTCCTCGATCCCCTCTCCCGGAAGCGCGGGCCGCGTGCCGCGCGGGGAGATTCCTTCAGCCCGCCCGTGACCAATGCGCGAACGTAGAAGTGCTTTCTGGATCGGTTTCCTCGCCGTCGCCGTCGGCGTGGTCCTGCAGCTCCCGATGTACGTCGATTCGGCGGGTCGGGGCTACCGGCTGGTCGGCATGATGATGGGGCCGAGCATGTGGCTCGGCATGGGCCTGGTGGCCCTGGGCCTCTGCACGACGCTCTACAGCCTCGTCCCCCCGTCCGCGGAGATGGACGAGCGGACGGCCGGACTCCGCGTGCGCGCGCTGGACGACGCACCGATCAACCGGACGCACGTGGGGCTCCTCCTGGTCATGGCGCTGGCCATCACCATCGACGTGATGAAGCCGACCATCCTCTCCTTCGTGGTGCCGGGCATGGCCCGCGAATACGGACTGAAGTCGCCCGTGAACCTCAGCGGAACGATCCCCGTCGCGCTGCTCCCCCTCAGCGGGATCACCGGCACCGTGCTCGGCTCCTTCCTCTGGGGATGGATGGGAGACCGGATCGGCCGCCGCGCGTCGATCCTGATGGCGGGCATGACCTTCATCGCCACGAGCGCCTGTGGCGCCATGCCGGCCTTCTGGATGAACTGCGTGATGTGCCTCACCATGGGCTTCGGCGTCGGCGGCATGCTGCCGATCATGTTCACCCTCATGGCCGAGAGCATCCCGGCGCGGCACCGCGGCTGGATGATGGTCCTGATCGGCGGCGACATCGTCGGAGCCTACATCATCACCAGCGCGCTCGCGTCGTGGCTGGTGCCGCACTACAACTGGCGCATCCTCTGGCTCATCGGCTTCCCCACGGGGTTCCTGCTCCTCTTCCTCAGCCGGTGGATCCCCGAATCGCCGCGCTTTCTGCTCGCCCAGGGGCAGATCCGCGAGGCGGAGTCGGTGATGAGGCGCTACGGAGCGGTGGCCGTCCGGGAGCCGGAACCCGTCGCCGAGTCGGAGGTGCGGGACCGGTTCACGCAGCTGCTCCGCCCTCCCTTCCTGGGGATCACCGCGACGGTCATCCTCCTCGCGCTCGGCGGCGGCTTCGTCCAGTTCGGCTTCCAGCTCTGGATCCCCTCCAACCTCCAGCGCCTGGGCTTCACGGAGGCGGGCTCCTTCGAGCTGCTGCGCAACGCCGCGCTGATCGGCTTCCCGCTGAACTTCGTCGTGGCCTGGATGTACGGCTTCTGGAGCAGTAAGAAGACGCTCGCGCTGCTGACGGCGCTCACGGCGGTGGCGATGATGGGCTTCGCCACCCTGGGCAACGCCGTCGTCCACCACCGCGCGCTCCTCTACGTCCTTCTGGTGGTGCCCATCTGGGGGATCAGCTCCGTGGTCTCGGTCCTCTCGGCGTACGCCGCGGAGATCTACCCGACCCGGATCCGCTCGCGCGGCAGCGGCCTGATCGCCGGCTTCACGAAGTTCGGCGGCGTGCTGATCATCGCCCTCGTGGTGCTCGCCGTCGCGCCGCCCTCCATCCAGGCGACCGCTCTCCTCGGCGCGGTGCCCCTGGTGCTCGCGGCCGTGGCCGTCGTCTCCTTCGGCGTGGAGACCCGCAAGCGGCAGCTCGAAGAGATCACCGCCGAGCAGCTCGCGGGCGAGCTCGCTCCGCCGTTCGCGGGGGGCCTGGGCGCGGGTTGAGATCGCGCCGGCCCCGAGGATTCCGCCCACCGCGGCCGCTTGTCTTCCGCCCTCTGACGGAGCGCGAACCTGAGTACTATCGACGTTCCCACCACGGCGGGCCCGTCCGGGGCCCACCGGAGCGCCGCGAATCGTTACGGCGTCTGCGCCGTGATCGGCCTCGGCGGGCTCTTCGTCGGCGTCACGGGGCCACTGCTCAGCGCCTTCATCCCGCCGCTCGTGCGCGACGCGCTCGGCGACCACCGCATCGCCATCGGCGCCGTGATGGCGCTCGACAACGTGCTGCTGATCGTGCTGGTGCCCTGGGCGGGCCCGGCATCCGACCGGGCGCGGAGCCGGATGCCTCTCGTGCTGACGGGTCTCCTGCTCGCGTCCGCGGGAATGGCGCTCCTCCCCGCTTCGGCCGGCCTCGGCCTCCCCGTCCTGATCGCCGCCCTGGTGCTCCTCTACGCGGGGATCAACCTGCAGCGCTCGCCCTTCCAGGCGCTGCTGGCGGACGCGGTGCCCTCGCCCGATCGCCCTCTCGCGACCGCGTCCGTGACCTTCCAGATGTGCGTGGGCGCCATCGCCTTCCTCATGCTCGGCCGCGCGCTGGGGATGCGCACTTCGTTCCTGGTCGCCGCCGCGACCATCCTCGGCATCGCCGCGGTGCTGCGGCTGGGCGTCCACGAGACGGCCTCCTCACAGGCCGCCGACGCCGAGATCTCCTTCCGGTCCATCGCGCAGGCCACCTGGGCCGCGCTGCGGGGCTCGGCGTCGGGCATGCGCGCGATCTTCGCGGCCACGCTGCTCCTGCAGCTCACCTTCCAGAGCTTCACCACCTGGTACGCCCTGCACGCGACGGAACGCTTCGGCATCCGTCCGGAGGACGCCACGATCGGCTTCATCGCCTGGGCGGTCGGGGGGGTGATCGGCGCGCTCCCGGCCGGTTTCCTCGGCGTGCGCCTGGGCCGGAGGAACACGATCCTGGCGGGCTTTGCCCTGCTGGCCGCATGCCTGCTGGGGCTCGACCGCGTCACCAGCCTGGGCCGCGCCGTCCCGCTGCTGGCGCTGGCCTCGGCGGCGTGGACCCTCCCGACCGTGAACGCCTACCCGCTCTTCGTCGAGCTGGTGCCGCGACGGCTCAGGGGAGCGCTCGCGTCGCTCTACCTCCTGTGCATCGCGCTGGGCGGAGCGATCGGGGACCCGCTCAACGGCGCGCTCTTCGACGCGGTGGGCAGCTACCGACCGCTCTTCCTGATGATGGCCGTCTACACCGGTGCCGGATTCCTGGCCATGGCGCTCGTCCCCCGCGGCTCCGGCGAGGCGGGCAGCGGGGCGGAAGCCGCGGCGGAGCCCGCGTGACCGGCTCCCGGCTCAGTTCGCTTCGTGCCGGCCGGCCGGGAGTCGGCGGATGGGGCAGTAGCCGCGGACGCTACCCGGGTGGGAGAAGACCCAGGAGAAGAGCGGGGAGGTCAGCGCCGCCAGGGGGCTCTGCTCCAGGCGCGCCGCGCTCGCGAGGCGCGAGAGGTTCGTCGCCACGAACTGGTCGGAGAAGCGCTGCAGCCCCTCCGGCTCGAAGGCGTTCCGCGGCGTCAGCGCGAAGTAGTCGAAGGTATCGTGAATGGGGACCAGTTGCCGCATGTATGCGTCGTACCAGCGTCCCCACCGCTCCGGATCGCTCAGCAGCCGGGGCGCGAGCCGGGCGGCGACGAGCGCGGTACCGACGCCGGCGCCGGCGAGCCACCACACCTGGCAGAAGCTCGGCCCCGCGAGCAGCCAGTTCGCACCCGCGCCGCGCTCGTACATGAAGTAGCTGAACTTCAGCCCGGTCGGGGCCACGGCCTTCGTGTACCGCGAGCCGAACTCGACGCCGTAGCGCGCGAACGCCACCGCGGCGCGCTTCAGCAGCGTCCTCTCCGTGAGATCGCTCTCGCGTTCCGCCATGCTGATCCCCACCGACACGTAGCGACCCAGCGGAATGCACCAGGCGATCGCGTCGATTCCGTCGGTGTCCGGGAAGAGCCGGACGATCACGGTGGCCGGATCCCACGGCTCCGGCAGGTGCGGCGCACCGTCGGGCAGGTGATAGTGCGTGTACGCCACACGCTGCGGCTCGCCCAGCAGGCGGCGCTTCTGTCCCATCGCCGTCCCGAGCAGCCGACCGTGGTTGCTCGCGTCGAAGACGTACGCGGGCCGGAGCACGGTGCCGTCTTCGAGCCGCACGGCGGTGACGGTGTCGCTCTCCTCGTCGAAGTCCAGGCCCGCCACCGTCGATTCCACCACCGTGCACTGCGGCGCCGACGTCGCCAGGTCCCACAGCGCCGCGTCGAAGCCGACCCGGTCCACCTGGAGGAAGGAGTCCACGGGGACGTGCCCCAGGATGTTGTAGACCACCTTGGACGTCAGGGTCTTGCTCACGTCGAAGTCGCAGAGGACCTCGTAGTCTCCGAGGTAGCTCCTCACTTCCTTCTTCTGGAAGCAGAAGCGCGACAGCTGGGGAAACATCTCCTTCAGGAAGAGCGTCCCCTCCAGGTTGAGCGACTCCCCCAGCCGCGGCTTCGTTCCGGGGCGCCGGCCGATCACGACGTGCTCTATGCCGGCCCGGGATAGGGAGTGGCTCACGGAAAGACCCGTGAGGCCGGAGCCGATGACGACCGGAACCGATGAATGCATGGCTGTTCACCCGCACGCGGGTTGCGAATGGCCGTGATCGGCTGCTGTGCGGTACCCGGCAGGAGGCGACCTCACCGGCGCCGGGAAGGCTGTGCGCCCAACGAAAAGTTACAGCGGAACTCGTTGAATCACCAGACGGGGACCCGGTGCGGCCGAGTGTACATCGGGCTGTGCGCTACGTCACGGCGCCCGTCGCGCGGTCGCGGCTATCATGGGCGGGTAGCGCCGTGAGCCTATCCGAGGGGTGCGGCCCACGGGCCCGGTAGGCGCGTACCGCGGCCTCTCATCGAACGCACGGGACGACATGGCCACTTCCGCCAATCTCGGATTTCCCCGCATCGGGGCCGACCGCGAGCTCAAGCGCGCCACCGAGGCGTACTGGTCGCGGCGCATCACGGCCGACGAGCTCCACGAGGCCGCGGGCCGGCTCCGCGCGGAGCGCTGGCGGGCCCAGGTCGACGCCGGCATCGACCACGTCCCCTCGAACGACTTCTCGCTCTACGATCACGTCCTCGATGCGGCGATGCTCGTGGGCGCGGTACCGGAGCGCTTCCGGATCTCCGGCGAGGACGGGGAGCTCGCGTCGTACTTCGCGATGGCCCGGGGCAGCCAGGGCGCGGGCCGCGACGTGGAAGCGCTCGAGATGACCAAGTGGTTCGACACCAACTACCACTACATCGTCCCCGAGATCGACGCCGCCACGCAGTTCCGGCTTACGGCGACGAAGCCCTTCGACGAGTTCTCGGAGGCGCTCGCGCAGGGCGTCCGCACCCGGCCCGTGTTGCTCGGCCCCGTCAGCTATCTCCTCCTCGCCCGCACGGCCGGCGCGTCGTTCGATCCGCTCACGCTGCTCGACCCGCTGGCCGAGGTCTACGCCGAGGTGATCGGTCGCCTGGCCGGGCTGGGTGCGGAGTGGATCCAGGTCGACGAGCCCTGCCTGGTGCAGGACCGCTCGCCCGCGGAGCTGGCGGCCTTCGAGCGGGCTTACCGGCGCCTGGCGGACTCCGCGGGCGGCGCATCCATCTTCCTCCAGACGTACTTCGGCGACCTGGGCGCGGCGTTCCCGCTCGTCACCGGCCTCCCCGTGGCGGGCGTGGGGTTGGACTTCACCCGGGGCGACAACGCCGCTCTCCTGCGCCGCCACGGCTTTCCGCGCGACAAGACGCTGTCGGCGGGCGTCGTCGACGGCCGCAACGTCTGGATCAACGACCTGGCCGCGTCGCTCTCGCTCCTGGAGGAGATCGGGGAGCGCGTGGACCCCGAGCGCCTGATCGTGTCGCCGTCGTGCTCGCTGCTCCACGTCCCCCTGGACGCGGAGCGGGAGACGGGGCTCGACCCCGAGCTGCGCGGCTGGCTCGCCTTCGCCCGGCAGAAGCTGGAGGAGGTGACGACGCTGACGGGCGCCGTGAACGGCGGCCGCTCCGCGGTGGAGGAGGAGTTGGCGCGTAACCGCGAGCTCCTGCGACGTCGCTCGGCGTCCGGCCGCACCCGGAACCCCGAGGTGCGCGCCCGTACGGGCTCCCTCGACCCGACCCGCGCGGCGCGCGCGGCGTCGTTCGCGGAGCGGAAGGCCGCGCAGCGGGCGCGCCTCGGCCTGCCGCCGCTCCCCACCACCGTCGTGGGGTCCTTCCCGCAGCACGCCGAGGTCCGCGCGGCGAGGCGGCGCTACCGCGCGGGCGCGCTCGCGGCCGGCGAGTACGAGCGGTTCCTGCGCGCGGAGGTCGACCGCGCCGTCCGCGTCCAGGAGGAGGCGGGCGTGGACGTTCCCGCGCACGGCGAGTTCGAGCGCACCGACATGGTCGAGTACTTCGCCGAGCGCTTCGAAGGCTATGCCTTCACGCGCCTCGGGTGGGTCCAGTCGTTCGGCACGCGCTATGTGAAGCCGCCGATCCTGTACGGCGACGTCCGCCGCCCGGATCCGATCACGGTGGAGTGGTGGCGGTACGCGCAATCGCGCACCAGGCGGCCGATGAAGGCCATTCTGACCGGGCCGGTGACGCTCCTGCAGTGGTCCTTCGTGCGCGACGACCAGCCGCGCCGCGACACCTGCCTCCAGCTCGCGCTCGCGGTGCGCGACGAGGTGCTCGACCTCGAGCGCGCCGGCGCCGCCGTGATCCAGGTGGACGAGCCGGCGCTGCGCGAGGGGCTGCCCCTGCGCCGAAACGACTGGGCCGCCTATCTCGCCTGGGCGGTCGGCTGCTTCCGCCTCGCCACCTCGGCCGTGCTGCCCGAGACGCAGATCCAGACCCACATGTGCTACTCGAAGTTCGGCGGCATCATGGACGCCGTCGAGGCGCTCGACGCCGACGTGCTGCTGATCGAGAACGCGCGCTCGAACGAGACGCTGCTGGAGATCTTCCGCGAGCGCGGCTACGCTCGGGACGTCGGCCCCGGCGTCTACGACATCCACTCGCCGCGCGTGCCCTCGGAGGAGGAGATCGGCACGCGCATCGCCGCCTCGCTGCGCGTGCTCCCGGCCGAGAGCGTCTGGATCACCCCCGACTGCGGGTTGAAGACCCGCGCCTACGCCGAGGTCGAGCCCGCCCTCGCCAACATGGTTCGCGCGGCTCGCCGCGCTCGGACGTCCCTCCGCCTACCCACCGCTGGAGCCGCACCGGCGCCCGCGCGCTGAACGCCTGCCGGTTCCACGCCCGGGTCCGGCCGCACCGTCGTGAGTCAGATCACGGACGCGGCGCCGGGCCCGGGCTCTCTTTGTCGAGTCCGTGCTCATCGAGGAGGTCCCCCCTGCGGGCCGTGCCCCGGCTGAGCGCAGCGTCACGATCGGCGCGATTCACCCGGAGGAGATGCTGATGCTCACCGAATCGTTGTACGAGGGCTCCTGCGGCTGCGTGGTGCCGCCGTCTTCACTCGACCGCCAGGAGCTGCTGGCCTGCGCCGGCGGAGCGCTCTTCGGCCCGGGGAACGCACGGCTGCCGATGCCGCCGATGCTCATGTTCGACCGCATCACCCACATCTCCACCGAGGGCGGCGAGTTCGGCAACGGAGTGATCCGCGCCGAGCTGGACATCCGCCCCGACCTGTGGTTCTTCGACTGCCACTTCGAGGGCGATCCGGTGATGCCGGGCTGTCTGGGGCTGGACGCGATGTGGCAGCTGGCGGGATTCTTCCTGCCCTGGTTGGGCGAGCGAGGCCGTGGACGGGCGCTGGGCGTGGGCGAGGTGAAGTTCAAGGGCCAGGTACTTCCCGGTGCGCGGCTCGTGGGCTACCGGATCGACATCCGCCGCGTGATGCGCAGCCGTCTGGCGCTGGTGGTAGCCGACGGGCGCACCTTCGTCGACGGCCGTGAGATCTACGTCGCGAGGGAGCTGCGCGTCGGCCTCTTCCAGTCGACCTCGGGGTTCTGATGGCGAAGCGAGTGGTCGTCACGGGGATGGGAATCGTGTCGTGCCTCGGCAACGACGCGGAGAGCGTATCCGGAGCGCTGCGCGAGGGCCGGTCGGGCATCCGGCGTGTGGCCGAGGCGGAGGAGCTGGGTCTGCGCAGCCTGATTGCGGGTGTGCCGCAGGTGGACCTGGAGGCCGAGATCGACCGCAAGCTCCGGCGCTTCATGGGCGATGCGGCGGCGTTCGCCTATCTCGCCATGCGGGAGGCCATCGCCGACGCGGGTCTGGAGCCGACCGAAGTGACCGGCGTGCGGACGGGGCTGATCGCGGGCTCGGGTGGCGGCTCTCCGCGGTGGCAGATCGAGGTCGGCGACCTGCTGCGCAGCCGCGGCGTGCGCCGCATCGGGCCGTACATGGTTCCGCGCACGATGTCGTCGACGGTCTCGGCCGCGCTGGCCACCTCCTTCGGCGTCCGGGGGCCGAGCTACTCGATCTCCGCCGCGTGCGCCACTTCGGCCCACTGCATCGGCGCAGCCGCCGACCTCGTCCGCCACGGCGTCATGGACATCGTGTTCGCGGGCGGCGGCGAGGAGGTGCACTGGGGGATGAGCGCCCAGTTCGACGCGATGGGCGCCCTCTCCACGCACTTCAACGACACGCCCGACGTGGCGTCGCGCCCCTACGACTCGGATCGAGACGGCTTCGTCATCGCCGGCGGCGGCGGGATGCTGGTGCTGGAGGAGTACGGGCACGCCCGCGCGCGTGGGGCCCGGATCCTCGCCGAGCTCGTCGGCTACGGCGTCACCTCCGACGGCGCCGACATGGTCACCCCCTCGGGCGACGGCGCGGTGCGCTGCATGGAGATGGCGCTGGCCGCGGCCGGCCGCCCCGTCGACTACCTCAACACGCACGGTACCTCGACGCCCGTGGGCGACATCGTCGAGCTCGAGGCGGTTCGCGCGGTATTCGGCGACCGCTGCCCTCCCATATCCTCCACCAAGGCCCTCTCCGGGCACCCGCTCGGCGCGGCGAGCGTTCACGAGGCGATCTACTGCCTCCTCATGATGCGCGACGGCTTCCTGGCCGGCTCGGCCAACATCTCCACCCTGGACCCGAAGGCAGACGGGTTTCCGATCCTGCGGTGCTCCCGCGAGGCGCGCGTCGACGCCGTCATGTCCAACAGCTTCGGCTTCGGCGGCACGAACGGCAGCCTGGTCTTCGCGCGCGTCTGACGGGGTGTTCGTCGTCGCTCGGGATTCCCTCTCCCGCGCTTTCGCGGGAGGGGGCGCGGGGCTATTGTGGGGCCTCAGCCGGAGGGAGCGCTCCCGCGGCCAGGGGCGCGGGGCACGAGGGGGCGCCGTCCGCGGCTCCATGCCCATCGCGGGCGCCGCCCCTTCGTTTTTGCACCCGAGCCGCCACAGGGAGCAGAACATGAAGCGAATCTCGAGACGTGAGGCCATGGCGACGGTGCTGGCCGGCGGAGCCGGGGTGGCGCTCCTCGGCTTCGCCCGCGGCGCGGAGGCGCTCACCTTCACGGGTCGGCCGGGGCGGGCGGACGGCGTTGCCATCACCGAGTTCGGGGCGGTCGGCGACGGCAGAACGCTCAACACCCGGAGCATCCAGTCGGCGATCGACCACGTGGCGAGCAACGGCGGCGGCACGATCGTCGTCCCGAAGGGCGTTTTCCTGAGCGGCGCGCTCTTCCTCAAGCCCCGCGTGAACCTCTACCTCACTGAAGGCGGGGTGCTGAAGGGCTCCACCAACATCGCCGATTACCCGAAGATGCGGACGCGCATCGAGGGCCACTTCGAGGAGAGCTGGATCCCCGCGCTGGTGAACGCCGACGGGGCCGATCACCTGCGCATCACCGGCGCGGGTACGCTCGACGGGAGCGGCGCGCCGTTCTGGGCGGAGTTCTGGGCGCGAAGGGCGGCGGATCACGCCACCAAGAACCTCGATGTGGAGCGCCCGAGGCTGGCGCTGATCCAGAACTCCGACGACGTCCAGATTCGCGGCGTCACGTTCAAGGATTCGGGGTTCTGGAACCTGCATCTCTACCGGTGCAGGAACGTGCTGGTGGAGGATGCTCGCTTCGAAGTGCCCGATGGCGTGAAAGCGCCGAGCACGGACGGCACGGACGTCGACAGCTGCCAGAACGTCACGATCCGCGGCTGCCACTACCGGGTGAACGACGACTGTATCGCGCTCAAGGGCTCCAAGGGGCCGTTCGCGCTGGAGGACAGGGACAGCCCCCCCGTCGAGCACATCCGCGTGGAGAACTGCACCTTCGAGCGCGGCGGCGGCGTCACCTGCGGCAGCGAGGCGACCGTCGTGCGCGACGTGGTGGTGGAGAACTGCCGCTACGCCGGCTCGATTCCGGTGGTGCACCTGAAGCTGCGGCCCGACACGCCCCAGCACTACGAGGACATCCACTTCCGCGACCTCACGCTCGACAGCACCGGTGGCCGGATCTTCGAGGTGATGCCATGGAGGCAATACTTCGACCTGAAGGGGCAGGCGCCGCCGAAGTCGATCGTGCGGAACGTGACTCTGTCGAACGTCACGGGGCGCTACGGCTCGTTCGGCACGATCGAGGGCACCCCCGGCCAGACCGAGATCAGCGACATCACCCTCGCGAACGTCGACGTGCGGCTCGAGGACGAGACGCTCAAGGCCGTGGGCGTGAGGGAGCTCACGATCGAGAGAGTCACCGTGAACGGGAAGCCGTTCGCGCCGAAGCCGGCGAAGTAGGCGCCCCGCTCCTCATTGCCGCTCGAGCGGCCCACGGCCGGCCGCCGCTGAACGATGAGCCCGAACCACGATTGTCGATGCGAACTCGATGGCTGCTTCTCCCGGTGGCGCTCCTCGCACTGTCGGCCATGGCGCCGGAGCCCATCACGCTCTTCCTGGCGGGCGACTCCACCATGGCTCAGAAGCTCGTCTCACGGCGCCCGGAGACGGGCTGGGGAGAGGCGCTACAGCAGTACTTCGACGTGGACCAGGTGCGGGTCGTGAATTTGGCCCGTAACGGCCGTAGCACCAAGAGCTTCATCACCGAGGGGCGGTGGGAGGCGCTGCTGGGGGAAGTGAAGCCCGGGGATTACGTCTTCATCCAGTTCGGCCACAACGACGAGAAGCGGAACAAGCCCGCCGTCTACGCGGACCCGCACACCGACTACCCGCGGAACCTGGACCGCTTCGTACGCGACGTGCGCGCGCGCGGGGGGCACCCGGTGCTGCTCACCCCGGTCGCGCGTCGGAAGTTCGCCGCCGACGGGACGGTCGAGGATACCCACGGCGCCTACCCCGACGCGGTGCGGGCGGTGGCCCGGAGGGACTCGGTACCGCTCGTCGACATGCAGCAGCGGAGCACCGAGGTCCTCGCGCGCTGTGGCGAGGCGGGCTCACGCCTGCTCTACAACCAGCTCGAGCCCGGGCAGAACCCGAATTACCCCCAGGGAGTGCACGACGATACCCACTTCTCCCCGCTCGGAGCGCAGGTCATGGCCTCGCTGGCGGTCCAGGGGGTTCGTGACGCGGTGCCGGACCTGGCGCGGTATCTGGATCCGCACGCTCCCCGCGCTCCGGCGCTCCCCGCCGCGTGCCGGTGAGCTCCGGAGCCCCGCGGAGCGTCAGATCCTGAGCGCGAGATCGAGCGCGTCGACCAGCCCGCCCTCGTCCACGTGGCCCACGCGGCGATGGGCGACGCCGAAGACCTCCGGCTCGGCATTGCCCATCGCTACCGGGTGCCCCACCACCCGCATCACCCCCAGGTCGTTCGCTCCGTCGCCCACCATCATCACCCGCTCCAGCGGAACGTCGTGGAGCGCGGCCAGGTCCCGCACCGCGCTCGCCTTGTCCACGCCCGCGGGCGTCATGTTCACGAAGGTGATGTCGGGCATCACGGGCGAGAGGGAAGGAGAGAGATGGAGCCCGGCGTTCGGCTCCCGCAGGATCTCCGGCACCTCCGCGTGGGGCACCAGCCACTGCGCCCGCACGACAGGACCGTCCAGCGACTCGAAGGGTCGCGCCTCGAAGGGCACTCCCAGCAGCCGCGCGTGCCGCCGCGTCACTCCGGTACTGCACTCCACCACGTAGCCGCGGTCGCCGTAGAGCTCCAGCGCGCGACCGGTCCGCCGGGCTCGCTCCACCAGACGGTCGACGGCCGCCGTCTCGATCCCGTGGGAGCGGGACTCGCCGAGGCCGAGGTTCACCAGGCTCGCGCCGTTCTGAAAGACGTGCCAGCCCCCGGGGTCCAGGCGCTCCGCGAGCTCGCGCGCGAGCCCCAGCGCCGGCCGTCCCGAGCAGAGGGCCAGGTGCAGCCCGGCGTCACGCGCCCGCGCGGCGGCGTCCCACACCTCATCCGGCACCGTGCCGCTCGAGCCAACCAGCGTGCCGTCCACGTCGATGCATACGAGGCGAATCATCCACGTCCCTGCCGAGGAGAGTTGAGGCGGCCGATCCGGAACCGCGGCCGCCGAGGCTCCCCTGTACCCGCGAGCGGTATCGCACGTTCGGATCTCGCCACCCCCATCGGCTTCATTCCATCGCGCCCGTCGGGTGCCCTTCCACGGCGTCCGCGATCTCCATGAGCGTCAGTGGCTTGAGCAGGACAGGCGTGCCCTGGCTGGCGAAGAACCGGGCTGCGTGCTTACTCGCGGCGTCGCCGGTCATGAAGATGACCCGCTCCGCCAGCCCCCTTTCGTGCAGCCGCTCGAGCAGCTCGTCGCCGGCCATGCCCGGCATCCGCAGGTCGGAGAGGATCACGTCGTAATCGGCCTCCGCGAGCCTCGCAAGCGCCTGCTCGCCCTCGACCGCCTCACCGACCTGATGGCCGCGCCGGGTCAGGAAGCGCACGATGGACCGGCGGACCGACGCCTCGTCGTCGACGACCAGGATGCGACGCCGGACCGCTGCCAGTTCGCTGGACTCGGTGGACGAGAGGGAGGGCCTGGACCGCGGCGCCCGGGGGAGATCCACGCGGAAGGCCGCTCCGTTCCCTACCTCGCTGTCCACGTGGATCTCTGCGCCGTGCTCCCGGACGATGCTGTAGACGAGCGACAGGCCGAGGCCGGTTCCCTCACCCACACGCTTCGTGGTGAAGAACGGATCGAAGATCCGCTCCATGTGCGCGCCCGAGATTCCGGGGCCGTTGTCCACGACGTGCAGCGCCGCACCACCGGGCGTCGCTCGGGTGCGGAGGATGATCCTCCGCTCCCCGCGCCGCTCGGCCACCGCCTGTTCGGCGTTCAGGACCAGGTTCAGGACCAGCTGCTCCAGTTGGCCCCTGTGGCCCCACAGGGGGGGGAGGCTCTGCGCGAGGTCCTCGCGAACCTCCACGTTGCCCGTGGAGAACGAATAGCGCCGCGCGCTCAGCACGTGGCGCACGATCTCGTTCAGGTCCACCTCCATCTTCTCCGCCCCCGACGCCTCCGCCTCCGTCTCCCGGCCCAGGACCCGCAGGTCTGCGACGATCTTCGCCATCCGATCCGCCTCACGACGGATGATCTCCAGGTCTTCGCGATCCTGCTCGGGTCGCGCGTCCATCAGGAGCACCTCGGCCAGGTTCCGGATGGCGTGGAGCGGGTTGTTCAGCTCGTGGGCGACACCGCCGATCAGCGTGCCCACGCTCGCCAGGCGCTCCACCTGCCGGAGACGCCGCTCGTCGGAGATCTTCTGCGTCGAGTCCTGGACGATGCTGAAGATGAGCGACGCGCCCGAATCCTCGACGATTCCCATCATCACGTCCAGGGGCACGACCTGGCCATTGTCCAACCGGCGGAGCTGAACGCGGCCGCTCCAGCCCCCGCGCTCTCGTGCGGTGGCGAGAATCTCTTCGAGGGTCTCCTGTGCTGCCGCGTCGGGAACGAAGGATGAGACTCCCGCCTCGGGCGGCTGACCCTCGGGGTAACCGAGGATCCGCGCGTGGGCCGCGTTCGTGAAGAGGTAGTGACCCTCGGCGTCGACGACGCTCACGCCCTCCTCGAGGCCCTCGATCGTCGAGGTGAGCATCCGCATCCGCCGTTCGACCACTCGCCGCTCGGTGATGTCGCGCGCGATCCCGTGGGTGCCCGTGATCCGACCATCTTCGGTCGTGGCAGCGGTGGTGACCCGGAGGAGCCGCTCCTCTCCCGAGGGGCGGACGATCCGGACATCGATGTCGACGGGCCGCTCGGCACCCGCCAGGACGCTCGCGAAGGCCTGATCGGCGATCGGCATGTCGACGGGCGCGACGACGGTCTTGTACGGCTGACCCCGAAGGTCCCCTGCCGAGCGCCCCAGGAGCTGCTCGCCGGCCGGATTGAGCTCGACGAAGCGGCCGCCGTCGTCGAGCGCGTAGATCGCCTGGGGCGCCATCGTGACCAGGGAGCGGTAGCGCTGCTCGATCTCCGCCTTCTCGATCCGGGTCCGGTGAAGCTCTGCCAGGCGGCGGATGGAGACGGCGAGCAGACGGGGAGTGATCTCGTCCCCGGTCAGGTATTCGTCCACCCGGGCACGCAGTCCTGCTCGCGATGCATCCGCGCCGCCGGAGGCGAGCAGGATGACCGGAGGCACCACCCGCCCGCGCTCCGAAATGGTGTCGAGGAACCCGAGCGCGGCCGCGTCTCCGATGGACGAATCCAGGAGGACGACATCGAAGGGGAGATCCCGGAGCAGCTCGATGCCTCGCTCGTAGCTGGGTGTGTGCGCGACTTCGCCGTGAAGCTCGCCGGGGACCGCGGAGAGGGCCGGGTACAGGAGGGCGTCGGCCGAACCGCCCCCCACGTGGAGGATCTGGATTGCAGGGTGCATCGCGTGGTTCATGCGGAGTGGCTGAGACCGGCCCGGCCGACATCCTCCAGACCGTACGCGCGGATCTTGTTGTGCAGCGTCGCGCGGGAGATCCCGAGCGCCCCGGCGGCCTGCGTCCGGTTTCCCGCGAAGGCGATGAGCGTGTGCTCGATGTGGCGGCACTCCACCTCCTTGAGCGACATCCCCGCGAAGCGCTCGCCGATGCGCGGCTCCGGCCCGCCACCGCTGCGCAGCTCGGCGGGGAGATCGTGTGCGTCGATCTCCTCGGCGCCGGCGGACATCACGAGTGCATGCTCGAGCACGTTGCGCATCTGCCGGACGTTCCCGGGCCAGTCGTACCCGACGAGCGCAGCGAGCGCCGCGTGCGAGAGCCGTGGGGCCGGGCGCGAGAGACGGGTGGCCACGTCGTGCAGGAGCGCATGGACCAGCTCCAGGATGTCCTCGGTTGTGCGCTCGCGGACGGCCGGAAGCCGGATGGGAAGGACGTTCAGGCGGTAATACAGGTCCTCGCGGAACCGGCCCGCGCCGATCTCCTTCTCCAGATCCCTGTTCGTCGCGGCGATCAGTCGCACGTCGGTCTTCTGCTCGACGGTCCCGCCGAGCCGCCGGAAGCTCTTGCTCTCCAGGACCTTCAGCAGCTTCGGCTGCAGCTCGGGCGCGAGATCGCCGATCTCGTCGAGGAAGAGGGTCCCGCCGTGGGCGACCTCGAAGAGTCCCCGCTTCAGGCTCTTGGCGTCCGTGAACGCCCCCTTCTCGTGGCCGAAGAGTTCCGAGTCCAGAAACGTGGGAGAGAGCCCCGCACAGTTGATCTCCACGAACGGGCGACGGGCGCGTGCGCTCCTGCCGTGGATGTGGTTGGCGACCCATCCCTTTCCGGTCCCGCTCTCGCCCAGCAGCAGCACCGTGGTTTGGTCGCTCGCCGCCAGCAGGTCCAGTTGTCGGGTGAACGCCTGCATCATGGCCGATCGACCGAGGCTCGCGTCGTCGCGCCCGTCGCTGAACTGCCCGGCGAGGAGGCGATTCGTCCGCCGCAGCTCCGACTTCTCCGCGGCCTTCTGAACGAGCGCGTCGAGGTGGGGAAGCGCTACCGGCTTGGTGATGAAGTTCTCCGCTCCGAGCTTCATCGCGGCCACCGCGTTCTCGATGTCCCCATGGCCCGTCAGGAGGACGACGATCGCGTCCTGTGCCGAGAGCTGCTCGAGTACTTCCAGACCGGACATCCCGGGCATCTTGACGTCGAGCAGCACCACGTCGGGCAGGTGGCTCGCGTAGAGCTGCAGGCCGTCCTCCCCGCTCATCGCGCGGTAGACGTCCCACCCCTGCGCCTGGAAGAAGCGGCTGTGGATGTACAGGATCGAGGGATCATCATCGATCAGGAGGATCGACCGTGGCATCTGCGTGGCTCTCGTCAGCTCGTGGGAGCAGGATCGCCGCCCGCCGCCGCGCCCGAGCAGGCTGGTGCCTCGGGAAGCGTGCCTTCGGCGGCGAGCATCCGGAGGAACGCATCGACCACCGCCGGGTCGAAGTGGATACCGCGACGCCGCGCGATGTGGGCGACGGCCTCCGGAAGCGGCCATGCCGTCTTGTAGGGCCGCACGTGAGTCAGCGCGTCGAAGACGTCCGCCACCGCGACGATGCGCCCTTCGATCGGGATCTCTTCTCCGCGAAGCCCGAGGTAGCCGTTCCCATTCCACCACTCGTGGTGCGTGAGCGCGATCTGCTCCGCCACCTGCAGATAGGTCGACGTCCCGCCGGCGAGGATCCGTGCGCCGATCTTGACGTGCTCGCGCATCGAGCTCATCTCCTCGTCCGTGAGACTCCCCGGCTTGAGGAGAATGGAATCGGCGATCCCGATCTTTCCGATGTCGTGCAGTGCCGCGGCTCTCCAGATCAGCTCCACGCGCTGCGCCGGAAGGCCGAGCTCGCCCGCGATCCGGGCGGAGAGTGCGCCGACCCGCTGCGCGTGCTCACCCGTGCAATCGTCGCGGAATTCCGCGGCGCGGGCCAGGCGGTCCATGAGCTCGATCTGGGTACGGCGGAGCTCCCCGGTCCGCTCGTGAACGGCATCCTCGAGCTTCTGTTTCTGGGCGCGCAGGTCGTCGTGCAGCCGCCCGATCCCGAGCTGCCCGCGAATCCGGAAGAGAAGCTCCTGCCGGTCGTAGGGCTTGGCGACGAAGTCCTGCGCTCCGGCCGCGAAGGTACGCCGCTTCGCCTCCCGCGAGCCGTCTCCCGTCAGAACGATCACGGGGAGGTAGCTCTCCGCCGGCAGGTCGGCCCGCATCCGCACCAGGACCTGGTCTCCGGCCATGAACGGCATGTGCAGATCCAGCAGGATGAGCTTGGGTGCCTTCCAGAGGCAGAGCTGGACCGCCTCCGTCGGGTCCGTCGTCCAGGCGAGATTCCGGTAGCCGGCTCGGCGCAGGGTCCGTCGAAGCGCGCCGATCCCGGCCGCCTCGTCGTCGACGATCAGGATCTGCGCGTCGGTGTCCGTCATGCGGCAGCCTCCTTCGTGGGGGCCGACACGGCGACGCGAACCTTCTGCTTCGCCTCCACGACGTGCTGGAAGTTGAGAATGCGCTCCGCGAGCCGCTCGGTGACCTCCTGTCCGCGCGCAATGAGCAGGATCCCCGTGGTGGTGCGGATGTCCTCGACGAAGATCATCCCGGGCCGCACGGCCGCCAGCTCGATCTCGAGCACCCGCTGCTGGGGTTGGTCGTAGCCGCAGTGTGCGGCCAGCGCGTCCAGCAGGTCGGGGTCGTACCAGCCCTTCCTGCCCCGGAGGGTGTCGATGGCCACGTCGCGGGCGAGCCCCTGTGACTCCAGCAGGTCGAAGTCGAGGACCAGCTTGAGGAGACGGGCACCCCAGGGAATCGCTTCGCCGCGGGCGGCCTTCGTCCCGCCGTCTCCCCCTTCGTACCGGCAGTCCTGGTGCACGAGGATCTCCTTGACCTCTTCGAGGCGCGGGATGCTCGCGATCACGTCGCCCGCGATCTTCGGGAGCCGTTCGACACAGATCCGCTCCGAATAGTCCAGGGGCGCTCCGGCGTACAGCTTCTCGACCGTTTCGGGCGCGAGCGTCACCGTCCCGATCTGGGAGAGCATCGCGGCGACCTCCACCTGCCAGCGGCCTTCGTGGCCGAGGGCTTCGACGATCTCCCCGGCAATCGCCTTCGCGCGCGCCGCGCGCCCGAAGCCGGTCGGATTGATGAGCGAGAGCACGTCCGTGAGCGCCCGGACGCTCCCGTGCAGGGTCTGTTCGAGGAGCACCCGCTCCGCCGTGACCAGGCGGTGTTGCTCCACCGCGGCGCCGATGGCCTGGTGCAGCACCTCACGCGTGCACGGCTTCATCATGAAGCGATAGATCGCCCCACGGTTGACCGCGTCCAGTGCGGACTGGAGGTCGGCGTTGCCCGTCAGCAGCAGGCGGGACGAGTCCGGTGCCACCCGCCGCGCATGCTCCAGGAAGGCGATCCCGTCCATTCCCGGCATCCGGAGATCGGACACGATCGCGGCGAAGGGCCCTTGCCGCTCGAGCGCGGCGATCCCCTCCTCCGCGCCGACGGCCGTGGTGACTTCGAATGCACTGCGCAGCACACGCGTGAGCCCGCCCAGCACGTTCGGCTCATCGTCCACGCAGAGAATCCGGGCGCGAGTTCCAGTCGGCATGACTTCGTGTTCGAGGGATGCGTTCAGGCCGCCTCTGCACGGCCGGCATGGGCGAGCCGCAGGGCTGCTTCCAGGTTCGTTGGGGGGCGATCGTCCGTGAGCGCCTCATTGTGAGCGGCGACGGCGTCGACGATCACGGGGGGCAGATTCCAGATGCCGAGCAGGTAGGCACCGAGTCGCGCGTGGGTGGTTCCGAGGACCTCCGCCTCCATGGCCGAGAGGGGGATCCCGCGCGCACGCGCTTCCGCCTCGATCGCCGCGTACCGATCGGGCAGGGCGTCCCACAGAATCCACTTCCCGACGTCGTGCAGGATCCCGGTCGCGTAGCCCGTCCCTCGCGCCGAACCGTCCACCGCGTCCGCGGTGGCTCGAGCGACGTGAATGGAGTGGTCCCGGAGCGGCGCCGTGGCGGGCGCTCGCTCGCCGGTCGCACGAATCGGCCGGAAGACCTCTGCCCCCAGGACCAGCTCGCGCATCGTCCCCGGGCCGAGCATGCGCACGGCGGCGGCAACCTCGGTGACCTGGGGCGAGATCCCGAAGAACGAGGAGTTGATCACCTGGAGCACCTTCGCCGACATGCCGACATCCCGCTCGACGATCTCGCTCAGGCTCTCGTGGGAGACTCCGGAGCGCGCCAACGCGGCGCGAAGCTCGCGCAGCGCGGGCTCGGCCACCGGGAACGCGTCGATCCGTCCGACGATGACCCGAAGCTCTTCCGGCACCCCCGCGGCCAACTCGCACGTGCGCTCCACCACGCCCCGCACGGCATCCGGACTGCACGGCTTGAAGAGGAACTGGTGCGCCACCCGCGCGGCCCTGGCTGCCACGACCGGGTCCGTCTGGCCGGACAGGACGATGCGCAGCGTCTGGGGGTGCATCTGCTGCACGCGAGCGAGCAGGCCCACCCCGTCCACCCCCGGCATGCGCATGTCGGTCACCACCACGTCGAACGGAGCGCGTTCCGCCTCCGCCACGCCCGCGTCGCCGCCCGGTGCGAAGACCATCTCCCACGCGTGGCGCTGCCCACGCAGCATACGCCGCAGGCCGTCGAGAATTCGCGGCTCGTCATCGACGAAGAGGATACGTCTCATACGGGTTCACCGCCGGGTTCGGAGTCCTCGACCTGGAGGGGCAGGCGGATGACGAACGTGGTCCCGCGGCCCACCTCCGTTTCGAAGTGCAGGGAGCCGCCGTGCTTGTCCACGATCACCGAGTGCGCGAGCGTCAGCCCCTGCCCCGTGCCGCGGCCGACCTCCTTGGTCGTGAAGAAGGGGTCGAAGACTCGCGCGCGGACCTCCTCCGGGATTCCGCACCCGGTGTCCTCCACCTCGATCTCGACACCCGACTCCACCCGCCGCGTGCGCACGCTCAGCGTCCCGGGCTCCCCCGTTCCGCCGCCCACTTCGTCGGCGATGGCATGGGCCGCGTTGATGATGATGTTGAGGAGCGCCTGGTTGAACTCCCCGGGGAAGCAGGGGACGGGCGGTAGCTGGGGGTCGAATTCGGTGACCAGCTCGGCCACGTACTTCCATTCGCTGCGCGCAACGGTGAGCGTGCTCTGAATGGTCCGGTTGAGGTCCAGGGGGACGCGCTCGGTGCTGCCCGGATGAGAGAACTCCTTCATGGCCCGGACGATCTCCGCGACGCGCTCGACGCCCTCCAGGGACTGCAGAACGGCACGGGGAACCTCCTCGAGCAGGTAGTCGAGATCGAGCTCCGCCGTCTCCTGGTTCAGGGCGGCGACCAGATCGGGCCGGACGTCTTCCGCCTCCAGCGTCGCCAGTACTGCCTGGTGCCGGGCGACCAGTTGGGAGAGCTCGTCGAAACCCTCCTGCAGGAAGCGGATGTTGTCTCCCACGTACTGGATCGGCGTGTTGATCTCGTGCGCTACCCCCGCCGCGAGGTGGCCGATCGCCTCCAGCCGCTGCGCCTGGCGGAGCTCGCTCTCCATCCGCTTCCGGTCGGTGATGTCTTCCGTCAGACCGACGATGCGCGTGACGCTGCCTCGGGCGTCGTGGATCGGGAAGGATCGGCCGCGCAACCAACGCGGGGAGCCGTCCGACTGCTGGATCTGGAACTCCTCGTCCCGGCCGCGACTCCGCTTCGCGTTCGTGGGACTGCTCACCCGGCGTCGATCGGCCGGGGCGACCGAGGCCAGGAAGGCGGATGGATCCGCGTAGGCACTCTCGACGGGACGATCCCAGATGCGCTCGTAGCCGGGACTGATGTAGATCGGTCGCCCCTGGTCCAGGTCGAAGATCCAGAGTGTCTCGCTGATGTTCTCCGCGATCTGGCGGAAGATCTCGTCGCTCTCGCGGAGAGCCTCCTCGCTCCGCTTACGCTCCGTGATATCGTGGGAGATGGTGGAGAAGTACTCCACCCCGCGATCGCCCGAACGGTGGGCGAGGATGGCCTGCAGCACGGGCACTTCGTTTCCGTTGGCGTCCAGCAGCGCGGTCTCTCCGGACCACACACCCTCCCGGACTGCCGTCGGGATGCCCTCGTGAAGCAGGAGATCGCTGACCCACTGCGGGTGCAGGTCGGTCAGGTTGAACTGGTCCGGAAGCCCCTCCTCGCCCAGCCCCATCAGGCGCCGCGTGGCGGTGTTCGCATAGAGTAGCCGGCCATGGGGATCGGCCACGCAGACGAAGTTGGGCGTCCAGTCCATCACGGCGGCCAGGCGCGCCTGCGCCTCCTCCGCGCGCTTTCGCTCGGTCACCTCACGACAGTTCAGGACGATCCCACCCACCGCGGGTTCGGCGAGCAGGTTCCGGGCGGTCCCCTCCATGATTCGCCAGGCGCCGTCTCCGCGACGGAACCGGTACTCCAGCGTCACGTTCCTCTCCGGCCGCTCGAGCGTCCGCGCGATCTCCGCGATGACGCGCGGTAGATCGTCCGCGTGGATCAGGTCGAAGAAGCTTCGACCGATCCGCTCGGGTGCGGGATAGCCGACGACCCGCTCCGCCGAGGGGCTCTCGTAGCGGATCACCCCTTCCGCGTCCACGATGGTGATGACGTCGAGCGCATTGTCGATGAGGGAGCGGAACCGTGCCTCGCTCGCACTCAGGGCCTCCTCCGCCTGCCTGCGCTCGGTCACGTCTTCGTGGGTCACGACCGCCCGGGCGCGGCCACTGCTCTCGCACCGCGTAACGCGGGCGAGGAAGTGGCGCACCTCGCCCCGGGTCGTATACCGGTACGCGGCGGAGAACTCCGCCCGCTTTCCCCCCACCACCGCCCGGATCCCTTCTGCCATCGCACACGCCGCAGGTCCATCCTCCCCACGCACTCCCTTACAGATCGCCAGGTAATCGCTCCCGACGCCGCACGAGGTCCAGCCGGAGCGGCTCGCGACCGCGAATCGCCGCCACGCCCGGTTGACCGCGACGATGACTCCGGCCGCGTCCAGCAGCGCAATCTGTGCGGGAAGCGCGTCCAGGACGGGGCCGAGGAGTGGTTCTGCGTCCTCGGCACCGCCCGGGATCTTCTCGCCTGCGAGGGGCACGACAGGGACCTCAGGGGACACGGCGTCTAGTCAGGGCCAGAATGGAACGACCGGTTCTCGTACACCGGCCTACAGTCTCGGCAGGCCCCCTCGTACGCTTGAGCGCCGCTGTAGCAATTCTCGACAGCGGCGACCGACCGTCCCGGCGTACGGTTCCTCGACAGTGACCAGATTTTCGACACCCGTGGCAAGTCGCGCATCTACTTGCAGTTAGCCTGTCGGAGCCAGGCTCGTGCCCCAGAGTTGTACAGCAGGCGAGCCGGAGGGATATCGTGTAACCCGCTAATCCACAAAGACATAGGTGGCGCGTCTGGTTCGGCACGGCTCTCGCCTATGGCTCCGCCGCATGCGGATCCGTCCGCTTTCGTTTCTCTCGCCACACGGAGTTGGATGATGAAGACCCGTTTGTTGAAGCTCGTTCTGCTGCCTCTCCTGACCCTCGCCGCCGTTCAGGGTTGTGAGCGCTCCGCGACGCCACTGATCCCGGTGGATCCGGTCTTCGCCGTGGCCCCGCAGCACGGGCTCCACAAGGTCCGCGACCGGGGGCGCGCGCACTCCAGCACGGACGCCGCGGCCGTGATCGGGCCCGAGGGTGGCGTGGTCGAGCTCGGCTCGCACCGGTTGATCGTGCCCGAGGGCGCGGTGGCCCATCCCACGCGCTTCAGCATGCACCTGGTGGACGGCGGGTTCGTCGAGGTGGATCTCAACGCGGCCTCGTCCTCGCACGGCCCGAAGAACGACGCGGGCAAGCGCGGGTTCTCCAGGCCTGTGACGCTGGAGCTGGGCTACGACGACGCCGCTGCCGCTGACACCACGGGTGACCTGGTGATCGCCTGGGTGCAGCCGGACGGTACGCTGCAACCTCTGCGGAGCACGCGTGACGAGAGCCAGCACGTCATCAGCGCGGAGCTCCAGCACTTCTCTCCCTATGCGCTCGCCTCGGACTGAGACGGGCGAGGGTTTCACTGCGCACGACCATGCTGGAAGAGCTGATCGAGACAGCGAGGGAGTACGAGCGTGCGGGCGCGTGGGACAACGCGCTCGCATCGTACGAGCGCGCGCTGAGCAACCTGTCGTGCGACAGCAGCCCGGCCCTGGCGGCCGACGTTCTGCGCTGGATCGGAACGGTACGCCGGGAGCGGGGCGAGATGGAACTCGCCTGGGAGATCTACGACGTGAGCCTCACGATCGCCGAACTGAACGGGCTGCCCCAGCAGAGCGCTTCCGCGCTGAACTGCATGGCGATCGTGAAGCACCGGCAGGGGAGCGTGGACGAGGCGGAGTCGCTCTACGACCGCGCCCTGGCGCAGGCGATCGCGCTGGGGAACCAGCGCCTGGCGGCCATGCTCGATCAGAACCTCGGCGCGCTCCAGAGCCTGCGCGGCGATCTGCGGGGGGCGCTTGCGAGCTACGAATCAGCCCTGCACCGCAGCGCGCTGCTGGAGGACGACGCCACCGCGTTGCGCGCCCTCAACAACATGGGAATGGCCCACCTGCGCCTGGGCAACCTGGAAGCTGCCGAGGAGTCCCTGGCGGGGGCGATCTCGCTCGCCGAAGCCACGAGGGACCGGCTGATGACGGGAACGCTGGAGTTGAACCGCGCGGGGCTTCACCTCCAGGGGAAACGGCACGATCACGCGCGGGCCTGCTGTGACCGCGCCATCGAGCTCTTCGGTCAGTTGAAATCGAAGCAGTGGACGGCCGAGGCCTACAAGTTCTCGGGCGTACTCCACCGTGAAGTGGGGGAGCCCGAGCAGGCGGATGCGTGCTTCGCCCTCGCGCTCGGCCTGGCCGAGGTGGCACAGAACCAGCTCCTGCAGGCTGAAGCGCAGCTCGAGTGGGCGGTCGTCCATCTGGAGGCGGGGCGCTCCCAGCAGGGAATCTCGTACCTGAATCAGGCGCTGGACCTCTTCACCCGGATGCACGCCGAGCGCGAGGTGCTCGACATCCGCGAGCGCCTCGAGAAGGTCGAAAGCCTGTACCTGCCGGCGGTGCAACGGTGGAGCACCACGCTGATGGAGCGGACCGGTGCGGAGGGCGTACAGCACGCCTGGCGGGTGGCCGACTCCAGCTGCCTGCTCGCGGAAGCGCTGGGGCTGCGTGGGTGGGATCTGACGGTCGTGCGGGTCGGGTCGTTGATTCACGACGTCGGATACACGGCCCTCTCGGGTGGGTCGGCCACGGAGTCGCGGATCCGGTTGCAGGCGCATCCCCTTCGGAGCGTGCACACCATCGCGGGCGACGCCATTGCACGACGCCTCAACTTCTCCGCGGAGATCCGAGCAATCGTGCGCCACCATCACGAGCGTTGGGACGGAGGGGGCTTCCCTGACGGATTGGCCGCCGAAGAAATCCCGCTCGCGGCCCGGGTCGTCGGGGTGGCAAGCGCCTTCGACCACTTGGCGCATCCGGACGGGCGGCAGCGTGCGTTGACACCCCTCGATGTCATCGCGACTCTGCGGGAAGAGGCCGCGCATGCGTTCGATCCGGAGGTCGTCGAAGCGCTCGCCGACCTGTTCGGCGAGACCAGATCGCGGGCGAGCGCCGCCTGAGAACGTGAGCCGTCGGGCGGGTCCGGGGAGGGCGCACCCGGGTTCGCCAGAACCGGCGACTCCCGCGCGGACGGAGGGACTGCCTCTCTCCTCGCGTCCACCTTCGCCAGGGCCCGTCCGTGGAGCCGAGCGTTCGCGGAGACACCGTGCCTGGCGCGTACGTCAAGGTGTTCGCCACCCCGGACGGCCGCGTTCACCGGGCGTGGTTGCCTCCGGAACCGCTCGGGCCCGCCGACAGGTGAGCCGGGCGGCGCCGTCGGCAACCGCGAGGGCAGCCATGCAGACCGCGATCCGGACCGTCTGTGGTCGAGGGCCCCCCGATCGCATCCCCCACGAACGTTCCTACCAGGATCTCCGGCGCAGCCAGGTGCCCGCCGGAGATCCTCTGTGGTCGCCGGCAGGCGGCCGTGGCGCTCACCGCCCGAGAGGGGTAAATTGGGCCTCCATGCGGCCGCTGCGAGCGCCATTCAAGTCGACGCCGTCACACAACATCCACATGCCGGTCGCGGGCGCCCGGGCGCCTCCCGCGGCGGACCGGGGGAGCACTCCACGGTCGGGTTCGGGTTCTGCACCGTCCTTGCGTCGCCAGGATGCGACACCCCCGATGTGCGGCGACTTCGCCCCTGAGGGTCTCCGACGAACCTCTCCAGCAGGCGATCCGATGACCCACGAACTTCGGCCCGGTCGATGAGGGCGGTCCACTCCATCCGCGTGCGAGCCGCGCTGCTGATCTGCGGCCTGGTTCTCGTCATAATCACCGCCTATGCCGCCGCCGCGTACCAGCAGGTAAAGCGGTCCGCGCTCGCCACCGCGGGTGGGCGCATGGTCGCGGTGTCTCGTCAGCTGGCCTCCGTGCTCGAGGCGTCGACCCGTGAGTTGGAGACGCGCACGCGTGCGCTCGCTGCCCTGCCGGCCGTCACCACGTACCTGCCGCTCGGCCCTCCGGAGGCGCGCGCGGCAGCCCTCGCCGCCATCCGCAAGGCGAACGACGCGCCCAACGTCGCGGCCACCGAGCTGCGCGATCCCTCGGGTCGGCTGGTGCTGAGCGCGCGGGAGGAAGCGCGGCGGGGAATTCAACGTTTCGATCCCGATCTCCCTCGGCTGGCGCCCGGCCCGGGCAGCGCCGGCATCGGCCCCATCCGCGCGTCCGGCGACACCCTGTTCTTTCCGGTGATCGCCCGCGTGGGCCGTGGCGATCGAGCCGTGGGCTACGTGGTTCGGTGGGTCCGCATGCAGATCGCCGGAGTGATCGGCCCGGGGGTACGGCTCGAGTTCGTCAACGCGGGCGGCCAGGTGTGGACGTCTCGCGGCGAACGGGTCGCGGCGCCCCCGGGTCTACCGGGGGCCCTGAAGGGCGTCGCGCACTACGAGCGCCCGGATGGGAAGGCGGTGCTCGCGGCGGCCGCTCCCGTGACGGGTACGCCCTGGACGGTCTACATCGAGTTCCCGACCGCCAACGCACTCACCGGCCCGCGAGGGATGGTGCGCGGACTCGCCCTCTTCGGCTTCGCGCTCCTGCTCGCGGGCGCCGCCATCGCCTGGCTGCTGAGTGGACGCCTCACCGGCGCGGTCGTGGAGCTCGCCGATACCGCGGAAGCCATCCGCCGGGGGGACTACGCCCGCCGGACCGCGGTCCGGCGGGCCGATGAGGTCGGCACTCTCGGCCGCGCCTTCAACCACATGGCCGAGAGCGTGGACAACGCCCACCGCCAGCTGGAGCGGAGGGTCGAGGAACTCGCTGCCAGCGAGGCACAGAATCGTGAGACGCGTGAGCAGCTGGAGCGCGTCGTCAGCTCCAGCCGCGCCATCCTCTACCGCCACCCGGCCGGAGACGGTGACGTCCGCCTGGAGTGGGTCGGCGAGAGCGTGAAGCGCCTGCTGGGCTACGAGGTGGAGGAGGCGCTGGCGCCGGGATGGGTGCGGAGCCACGTCCACCCCGAGGATCTGCCCGTTCTCGACGGGGCGCGGGAGCGGCTCCTGGCCGCGGATGACGCCACGGCCGAGGTCCGCTTCCGCACGGCCGGCGGCGAGTACCGCTGGATACGTGACGAGCAGCGGCTCGTGCGCGACGAGCAGGGAAACGCGCAGGAGGTCGTCGGCGTCGTGATCGACGTCACGGAGCACCGACGGCTCACCCTGGCCAAGGAGGCGGCGGAGGCGGCCAGCCAGGCCAAGAGCGACTTCCTCTCGCGCATGAGCCACGAGCTCCGTACACCGCTGAATGCCGTGATCGGCTTCGGGCAGATCCTGGAGCTGGACGTGCAGACGGACGAGAACCGCGAGAGCGTGGAGCAGATCCTGCGCGCGGGCCGACATCTGCTCACCCTCATCAACGAGGTGCTGGATATCGCCCGCATCGAGGCGGGCCAGATGAGCCTCTCCGTCGAGTCCGTGTCGGTCCGTGAGGTGCTTCACGACGCCCTCGACCTGGTGCGCCTCAGCGCGGCCAAGCAGAGTATCTCCCTGCGCACGGCGGATGCACTGGCCACCGTGGCCTACGTTCGCGCCGACCAGCAGCGGTTGAAGCAGGTGCTGCTGAACCTCCTCTCGAACGCGATCAAGTACAACCGGCGCGAAGGCACCATCACCGTCTCCTGTGAGCCGCGGGGAGACGAACGGCTGCGTATCGCCGTACGGGACACCGGCTTCGGCATCTCGCCGGAGTACATGGAACGTCTCTTCACACCTTTCGAACGACTGGGAGCCGACCAGGCGGTCGAGGGCACGGGATTGGGGCTCGCCCTCTCCCGGGGACTCGTCGAGGCGATGGGCGGCACCCTCGGCGTGGAGAGCGTGGAGGGAGAGGGGAGTTGCTTCTGGGTGGAGCTCCCCCTGGCACCGATCCCGGAACTCTCCGGGACGGCTGCGCAGGAGGAGGCCGTGGAGCGCACCGCGCCGGCCTCCAGGGCCACCCGAACGGTTCTCTTCGTGGAGGACAACCTGGCGAACGTGCGGCTGATGGAGCGCGTCTTCCAGCGGCGGCCCTGGGTGCGCCTCCTCACGGCCATGCAGGGACGCATGGGCCTGGAGCTCGCGCGCGAGCACCGGCCCCACCTCATCCTGCTCGACCGGAACCTCCCCGACGTCTCCGGTGATGAAGTCCTGCGCCAGCTGCAGCAGGATCCGGCCTTGCGAGACGTCCCGGTGGTGATGATCAGCGGCGACGCGATCCCGTCACAGGTTCAGCGGCTGCTCGACCTCGGGGCGCACGCGTACCTCACGAAGCCCTTCGACGTCACCGCGCTCCTGCGGATGGTGGACGAGACGCTGCATGCGGCGGTGCCCGATCCCGATTCCGGGTGATCGGTTTCCGGGTCGCTGCGCCGAATCCGTCGCGCGGGCGACACCGAACGACCGCGTGACACGCCGGGCGGCGCATTCGAATCCCTCCCCGCGACTCCGCTCCCCGACCGGGGGCCGTGCCCGGTGTAGGCCCGCCCGAAGGTCAATTGATCAGATTTGTCGAGGGAATTGCCGACTCTTGACGGATCGGCGCCTGCGCTGTATCTAGTAGTGAAACCGCTTCCATTGGTCGCGGCTCTCCCAGGCTCTACCGCGCACCACGACCAACCGCGCGCCTGCGATGCCTCGCACCTGAGGGTGTATCACCACCTGGTTCGCCACTCGCCTTCGAGTGACCGGCCTCCCTCGGCCGGGTCGGACCGGCTTTTCCCATAGATGGTTTTCCGCGTCTCGTCTCTGTAGGGCGCCTTCGTCCGAGTGGCCGTGGCGCCCGCCGATTTCCCCGCAGTGAGCGAAAGGAGGGGCCCCGAGGCGTCCGATCCAGAAGTTCGTTCTTTCCCGTTCACCCGCGACATCCGTGAAGATCAACCAACTCATGTCTGAATCGCGAGTACACATGGATACGCAGAACAAGAGTCGTCGAGGGCGGCGCTCTCCTGTCCGCGGTGGGCTATCGCGGATCGGAATGCGGGCGCTGCTCTGCGGGTTGGCGTTCGTCCCCCTCCAGGTGGGGCTGGCCGCCGCGCAGCAGAAGCAGGTTTCCGGGCGTGTGACTTCCTCCGTCGGGAACGAGCCCCTCTCCGGGGTGCAGGTGGTCGTGAGCGGGCACCCGAACGTCGGGACGCAGACGGACCAGACGGGCCACTACACCCTGACCGTGCCCGCGGGGAGCGACAGCCTCTCCTTCTCGATGATCGGCTACGCGACCGAGGTCGCGCCGATCGCGGGGAGCTCGGTCGTCGACATGATCATGACCCCGCAGGCGCAGCAGCTCACCGGCCTGGTGGTCATCGGGTACGGCGCGAAGAAGAAGGCGAACCTGACGGAGTCCGTCGGGGTGGTGAACACGCAGGAGATCCAGAAGGTGACCGTGGCCACGCCGGAGGCGGCGATCCAGGGGCGGGTCTCCGGTGCGCGTGTGACGACCGAATCGGGCATCCCGGGCGCGCCGGTCTCGATCCGCATCCGCGGCGTGGGGACGGTGGGCAACACGCAGCCGCTCTACGTGATCGACGGCGTTCCGGTGGGACAGGGCATCGCGGGGACGGCAAGCCCGCTCTCGACGATCTCCCCGAGCGACATCGAGAGCATCTCGGTGCTGAAGGACGCCTCGGCGGCGGCGGTCTACGGCAACCAGGCCGCGAACGGGGTGGTGCTCATCACCACGAAGCGCGGCAAGTACGGCCGGCCGACGATCCATTACGACGGCTACTACGGCGTCCAGCAGTTCCCGAAGTACATCGACATGGCCAACGCGCAGCAGTGGCTCGCGATCCAGCAGGACGAGGTCGCGAACTACAACTCGTACTTCGGCTACCAGCCGGGGAGCCCCGACTACCGGGTGCTCAACCCGGACCTCCAGGAGGGCTCGCCGGTCCTCGCCTCGCTGCTGGCCCGCAACACCGACTGGACGCACATCGGCATCCACGACAACGCGCCGATCACCAACCACACCATCTCGGTCTCCGGCGCCAGCGACCAGGTCAACTACTACGTCTCGGGCGCGTTCTTCCAGCAGGACGCCATCACGCAGAAGTGGAACCTGCAGCGCTACAACTTCCGGGCGAACAGTGACTTCAACATCACGGACCGCTTCCGCGTGGGTGAGACGTTCACCATCTCCAACAACGTCACGCTGCGCGGCTCGCAGAACTACGGGGACGGCACGCTGCTGAACAACCTGCTGGGGCAGCCGCCGATCTTCGTGGCCTACGACACGAGCCTGGTGAGCCCCACGAACCCGCAGGGCCTCTCGGGGAACTTCCAGACCGCCGGCATCGCGATCCCCAACCTGAACTCCACCAATCAGCTCCAGGACGTCACCGACCGCCTCACGCGGGTTCTCGGGGACATCCACGGGGAGTTCGACATCCTCCCGGGGCTGACGATCCGCAGCCAGAACTCGCTGGACTACAACACCGCCGACACCTACAACTGGCAGGGGAACTTCACCCTTCCGGCGACGGGTTACGCTCGCTCCCCGATCGCCGAGGACGCCCGCGGCGACGCCTACACGGTGGTCTCCACGAACACCCTGAAGTACGGGACGAGCTTCGGCAACTCCACGCTCGACCTGCTCGCGGGCATGGAGGCCAACATGTCCCGCAACAACAGCCTCAGCCTGCAGGCGACCGACTTCGTCAACGACCTCTACACCCTTCGCCGCATCCCGGCGCTGGGCAACACGGTCCTGAAGCGCGGCGGCGGGGCCGGCGAGCAGAATCGCCTGGGTTACATCGGCCGGGCGAGCTACAACTACGCGGACAGGTACCTCCTCACCGGGAGCATCCGCCGCGACGGCGTTTCCACCTTCGCGCCGGGCCACCAGTGGGGCACCTTCCCCGCCTTCTCGGCCGGGTGGAGGATCAGCAACGAGAAGTTCTTCCACGTGCCCTGGATCGACGAGCTGATGATCCGCGGCAGCTGGGGCCAGCTCGGGAACTCGAACATCATCGGCGGCGACTACCCGCAGTACATCGGGGTGAACCTCTGGGCCGACTACGAGATCGGCGGCGCGGTCCAGCTCGCGCCCACTCCGCGTGAGGTGCTCGCGAACTCCTCACTGACGTGGGAGACCGACCAGACGACGGACTTCGGCTTCACGTCGCAGCTCTTCCACAACAGCACCAACTTCTCGGCCACCTATTACCAGCGCGACACCAAGAACTTCCTGGTGAACGTGCCGGTGGCGAACGTTGTCGGCTTCAAGTCCGCGCCGATCAACGTGGGCCACGTGCGCAACAGCGGCTTCGAGTTCGAGGGGGGCTACAACACGCGCATCGCCCACGCGGTGGACTTCGGGGTGGACGCGAATCTCACCACGGTGAAGAACGAGCTCGTCTCGCTCACCAAGGACGTATACGAGTACACCCAGAACGGGGCGTATCGCACCGCGGTCGGCGAGCCGATCGGCTACTTCTACGGCTACAAGACCTGCGGCGTCTACCAGAGCGATCCGGGCGATGCCGCGCCCACGGACAAGGTGAGCAACCACCAGCCCGGTGCGGGCGACATGTGCTTCGTGGATCTCCAAGGAGCACCGGTGACCGACTCCCTCGGCGTACACCAGACGCCGCCGGATGGGCAGATCACCTCGGATGACCGCACGTATCTCGGCAAGACGATCCCCGACTTCTACTACGGGGTGAACTTCACCGCCGGGCTGAAGAACTGGGACTTCACCGCCTTCTTCTCCGGCGTACAGGGAGTCCAGGCGTACAACCAGCTGCGGCAGAACCTGGAGTCGATGTCCGGCGCCGGGAACACCACGGCCGCGGCCGCGGAGAACCGCTGGACGCCGACGAACCCGAGCAACACGGTGCCGCGGGCCATCTCCGGCGACCCGGCGGGCAACAACCGCTTCTCGGACCGGTGGATCGAGGACGCGTCGTACCTGCGGCTGAAGACGCTGCAGATCGGCTACACGCTTCCCGCCAGCCTCCTCAACGGTCGTCTGGGCAACACCCGGATCTACGTTTCGGGGACGAACCTCTGGACGTTGACGAACTACAAGGGGATCGACCCCGAGTTCACCACCGCGGGGAGCTCGTACGGGACCGTCCTCAGCGGGGGGTACGGCTCCCAGAACGGCTCCCAGCTCGGCGCTCGCACGGATACGGGCAACGTCCCGCAGCCGCGCATGTTCCAGGTCGGCCTGAGCACCACCTTCTGATCCATCGCGCCTCCCTCACGCGGGCGAGAGCGCCTGCGTGAGGGAGGCGAGAACAACGAATCGGGACGGAAAACCATGAGTCGAAATCCATTGCGCATCGCACGATGGGTGGTGGTCCCCGCGATCGCCGTGGGGCTGCTGACCCAGTGCAAGGGCTTCCTGGACACTCAGCCCTTCGGGTCGCTGAACACGGCGACCTACTACAAGACGGCGAAGGATTACGAGTCCGCCACCATCGGCGCCTACGCCACGCTGCAGGACCTCACGTATTCGCCCTGCTGTTCGACCATTTTGAAGAGCGGGCTCCTCCCCGACGACGACACCCGGGGCGGCGGGGCCGACGCGGACAACGACTTCGCGTGGACGCCGGGGAACGGGAATCTCTCGTATGTCTGGGATGTCAGCTATCGCGGCATCCTGCGCGCCAACTTGATCCTCCAGCAGCTCGACCAGACGGACCAGCTGACGGACGCGGAGAAGGCACGGTTCGGGGGTGAAGCCAAGTTCGTCCGTGCGTACTTCTACTTCCTCCTGGCGAGATACTTCGGCACTCCGCCGCTGGTGACGACGGTCGCCACCAGTATCGCGGACACGCGGCCACCGAACTCGGATCCGGGACAGCTCTGGGACCTGATCGAGAGCGATCTCCAGGATGCGGTCACCGGTCTGCACGGCCTTCAGCTGGAGAACGGGCGCGCGAACGAGTGGGCCGCGCGCGCGCTGCTCGGCAAGGTCGCGCTCTACCGGGCGGAATGGGGCGGCGGTCCCAAGAACTCGCCGGACGCCATGTCGGGGGTGCTTGGAAGCTCGAGCGTGGACGCGGAGCTCCAGAAGGCCATCGACAATCTCCAGGCGATCGTCGAGAGCGGCAACTACGCGCTCGTGCCGTACCAGAACAACTTCGACTACACCACGGAGAACAACCAGGAATCGCTCTTCGAGATGCAGGCCTCGTGGGGTACCGACATCAACGGCTGGGCCGCCACGGACGAGAACGGCGGCGGCGCCTCGTCCGGCACCGGTCGTCAGACGATCACCGGCGCGTGCGGCTTCAACGGCATCAACGCCCCGGGCTGCGGCGACTGGGGTTATGGTCAGCTGATCGCCACGCCCACGTTGGTCGCCGCATTCCAGAAGTTCGATTCCATGGCCGTCACCATCCCGGGGCAGACGATCGAGGCCGCCGTGGTGACGCGGGACCCGCGGGCGTACTTTACCTTCTACTCCACCGGTCAGCAGTTCGGCCACTCGAACTCCGGTAGCTGCGCCGCCATTCCGGTTCCCTACAACACGAAGTGGTCCTGCGACAACGACAAGGGCGCGATCGTCGCGTCGGACACCGCGAAGTGGTCGGTGACGGGTTACACTCCGGCGAAGTACATCCGGCCGTTCGAGAACTACGGCGGCGGGATGATGCTGAACCAGTCCGTGAGTCAGAACAACGAGCGCCTGATCCGGTACTCCGACGTCCTGCTCATGCTGGCCGAGGCGAAGCTGCTGAAGAACAACGACGTGGCGGGCGCGGCGGATCTGATCAACCAGGTGCGCGCGCGGGCACGCAATACGTGGGACGCCGCCTACGGAGCCGGCTCGGCGGACAAGGACCTCTACGCCTCCTTCAGCAAGCCGAGTACACCGGCCGAATGGGGGTCGCTCGCCGACATCTCCTCCAGCGTATCGCCGGATTCGATGCTCACGGCCCTCATGCACGAGCGGCGCGTGGAATTCGCCTTCGAGGAGGGTCACCGCTACGGCGACCTTGTTCGCTGGCAGCGCGCGGGCCTGATCGACATTCCGGGCAGGATCTCCGCCGCGAAGGCCGCGAACACCACGTTCTTCGGTGATCCGCAAGCCGACCAGAACTGGAGCAAGACCAACCTGCTCCGGCCGATCCCCGGGGGCGTGATCGATCTCGATCCGAACCTGCAGCAGAACCCGGGTTACTGAGACGACGCAGTCTGCCCGGGCTGACGCGTCAGCCCGGGCAGACGTCCGGCAGCAGTGCTGCGTACCTCACCGCGGCCTCGCGGTGAGGTACGTCTGTTTCGGCCATCTCGCTCCGCTCCGGCCCTTCCCCTGTCCCGCTCCAGGTCCCCTCCGCCGAGCGCCCGGGTGGATATCCCTTCGGCTGGCTCTCCTGGCACCCGGGTGGCTGTGTCCCTCGCGCGCGGCGGCCCGAGCTTTTCGCCATGCCCGAGCGGGGAGACCGCCTGATCGCGGCCACTGCCGCTACGCTGGGTTACCCGCTGATTACCCGGGCTCCCGCGATCGTGAGCGCGGTTGGTGGAGAACACCTATGGGGTCAGGAGCGGTGATCTGAGTCGAGGGATGGGCGGGGGCCGCAGGCAAGGCCCCGACGCCCTTCGACAAAGGGGGATTCGGAACCCGAGGTGCAACGGAAAGCCCGGGCATCGCGCCGATGCCCGGGCCCCCGTGCCAGCTGTTAGCCGCCAGCGGCCAGCTGTTCCCCCCCTCACCCCACCGCCCGCTCCCCCACCCCCGCCGCGCTGCCCCCGACCCCCGCGCCCTCGCGCAGGTACCGGTCGATCGCCGCGGCGGCGTCGCGGCCCTCGCGGATGGCCCAGACGATGAGCGACGCGCCCATGCGCATGTCGCCGGCGACGTAGACGCCCTCGACGTTGGTGGCGTGGTCGCGGTTCGCCTTCACGTTGCTCCGCTGGTCGCGCTCCACACCGAGCTGGTCGAGGATGGCGCCGTAGGGGCCGGTGAAGCCCATCGCCAGGAGGACGAGGTCGGCCTCGATCTCGAACGCCGAGCCGGGGATCTCGACGAAGCCACGGCCGTCCGGCCCGGGCTCGACCCGGACCGCCTCGATCGCGCGCACCCGCCCGTCCTCGTCCGCGAGGAAGCGCTTCGTCATGATGCTCCACTCGCGCTGGCCGCCCTCCTCGTGGGCGTGCGAGGTGCGCAGCTTCATCGGCCAGTAGGGCCAGGGCGTGCTCTCGGCGCGCTGGAGCGGCGGAGTGGGCATGATCTCGATCTGGACGACCTCGGTCGCGCCCTGCCGGTGGCTGGTGCCCAGGCAGTCGGAGCCGGTGTCGCCGCCGCCGATCACCACCACCCGCTTGCCTTCCGCGAGAATGGGCTCGTCCCGCAGCTCGTCGCCGTTGAGGCGGCGGTTCTGCTGCGCGAGGTAGTCCATCGCGAAGTGGATGCCCTGCAGCTCGCGGCCGGGCACCGGTAGGTCGCGCGGCGTCTGCGCGCCGCCCGCGAGGCAGACGGCGTCGAAGTCGGCGAGGAGCGCCTCCGCGGGGAGGTCGACGCCCACCTCGACGCCGGTGCGGAAGACCACGCCCTCGTCCACGATCTGCTGGATCCGGCGGTCGACCACCCACTTCTCGATCTTGAAGTCCGGGATGCCGTAGCGGAGCAGGCCGCCCACGCGCTCGTCCTTCTCGAAGACCACCACGCTGTGGCCCATGCGGCGAAGCTGCTGTGCCGCGGCGAGACCGGCGGGGCCCGAGCCGACCACCGCCACGCGCCGGCCGGTCTCCTCCTCGGGCGGCTGGGGCTTCACCCAGCCCTCGGCGAAGCCGCGGTCGATGATCGCCAGCTCGATCTGCTTGATGGAGACCGGCTGGTCGATGATGCCGAGCACGCACGCCGCTTCGCACGGGGCGGGGCAGATGCGGCCGGTGAAGTCCGGGAAGTTGTTGGTGCTGTGCAGCGCCGTCAGTGCTTCCTGCCAGCGACCGCGATAGACGTGGTCGTTCCACTCCGGGATGAGGTTCTGCACGGGGCAGCCCGTGTCGCCCTGGCAGAAGGGAACGCCGCAGTCCATGCAGCGCGCGCCCTGGTCGCGCAGGACGTTCTCCGGGAGCGACTCGTATAGATCCCGCCAATCGAGCACACGCAGCGGCACCGGCCTGCGGGGCGCGTCCACTCGCTTCAGTTTCATGAAACCCGTCAGGTCACCCATGGGCCAGCGCCTCCTCCTTCGCCAGATGTGGAATCGTCTGCAGTGCGCGCTTGTACTCCACGGGGATCACCTTGATGAACTGCGGGAGCACCTCCTCCCAGTTCTCCAGGATCCGCCGGGCTCGCGTGCTCGCGGTGTAGGCCGCATGGCGCTCGATGAGGCGGCGCAGGCGCTCGGCCTCGACCGGGTCCTCGATCGTCTCGAGCTCCAGGAGCCCGGATGCGCCGGGCTCGAAGGCCGAGTCGCCGGGCAGCACGTACGCCGTCCCGCCGCTCATCCCCGCCCCGAAGTTGCGCCCCGTGGGGCCGAGCACCACCACCGTACCGCCGGTCATGTACTCGCAGCCGTGGTCGCCGACGCCCTCGACCACCGCGGTCGCGCCGCTGTTGCGGACCGCGAAGCGCTCGCCGGCCTGGCCGCGGAAGAACGCCTCCCCGCCCGTGGCCCCGTAGAGCACGGTGTTGCCGACGATCACCGTGTCCTCCGCGACGAAGCCCGCGTCGCGCGGCGGGAAGATCACCAGCCGCCCGCCCGAGAGGCCCTTGCCGACGTAGTCGTTCGCCTCGCCCTCCAGCGTGAGCGAGAGGCCGGCGGCGGCGAAGGCACCGAAGCTCTGCCCGGCCGCGCCGGTGAAGCGGACGCGGATCGCGCCGTCCGGGAGACCCTCGGCGCCGTAGCGCCTGGCGATCTCACCCGAGAGCATGGCGCCCACCGCGCGGTGCGTGTTGGTGATGGGCAGCTCCGCGCTGATGCGTCCGCCGCGCTCGAGCGCCGGACGCGCCAGGCGGATGAGCTCGTGGTCGAGCGACGTCTCCAGGCCATGGTCCTGCTCCTGCACGCGGCGGATCGCCACGCTCTGCGCCGCCTCGGGGCGGTGCAGGATGGAGGAGAGGTCGAGGCTGCTCGCCTTCCAGTGCTCCGCGGGCCGCTGCCGTAGCCGGTCGCTGCGGCCCACCATCTCCGCCACCGAGCGGAAGCCGAGCTTCGCCATCCACTCGCGCACCTCCTCGGCGACGAAGAAGAAGTAGTTGATGACGTGCTCCGGCTGGCCCGTGAACTTCTTGCGCAGCACCGGGTCCTGCGTCGCGATCCCGACGGGGCAGGTGTTCAGGTGGCATTTGCGCATCATGATGCAGCCCTCGACGATCAGCGGGGCCGTCGCGAAGCCGTACTCCTCCGCGCCCAGCAACGCGGCGATCACCACGTCGCGGCCGGTGCGCAGCTGCCCGTCGGTCTGCAGGACGACGCGGCCGCGCAGGTCGTTCAGCACGAGCGTCTGCTGCGTCTCGGCGAGGCCCAGCTCCCAGGGGATGCCGGCGTTCTTGATCGACGAGACCGGCGACGCGCCGGTGCCGCCGTTGTCGCCGGCGATCACGATCAGGTCCGCCTTGGCCTTGGCGACGCCCGCCGCGACCGTCCCCACGCCGACCTCGGAGACGAGCTTGACCGAGACCATCGCCTGCGGGTTGACGGTCTTGAGGTCGTGGATGAGCTGCGCCAGGTCCTCGATCGAATAGATGTCGTGGTGCGGCGGCGGCGAGATGAGCGTCACGCCGGGCGTGGAGTGCCGGGTCTTCGCGATCACCGCGTCCACCTTGTGGCCCGGGAGCTGGCCGCCCTCCCCGGGCTTCGCGCCCTGGGCGATCTTGATCTGCAGCTCCCGCGCGTTGATCAGGTACTCCGTCGTCACGCCGAAGCGACCGGAGGCGACCTGCTTGATGGCGCTGTTGCGGCCGTCGCGGAAACGGTCCGCCTCCTCGCCGCCCTCGCCCGTGTTGCTCCGGCCGCCCAGGCGGTTCATCGCCAGGGCGAGCGTCTCGTGCGCCTCGCGGCTGATGGAGCCGAAGGACATCGCGCCGGTGCAGAAGCGCCGGACGATCTCCGAGGCGGGCTCCACCTCCTCCAGCGGGATCGGTTGATCGGCCGCGATGGGCTCGAGGTGCCCGCGCAGGTTGAAGCGCGCCTGCTCCTCGTTGACGATCCGGCTGAACTCCTTGAAGGTCTTCGCGTCGCCGGTCCGGGTCGAGTGCTGGAGCTTGGCGATCGCCATCGGGCTCCAGTTGTGGTGCTCGCTCTGGATCCGGTAGTGGTACTCGCCGCCCGGGTCGAGGCGCTCGCGGGGCAGGGCGGTGTCGAAGGCGGCCCGGTGCCGGCGCAGCGTCTCCTCGGCGAGCTGGAGGATGCCGATGCCGCCGATGCGCGACGCCGTGCCGGTGAAGTAGCGCTCGACCACCTCGGGTCCGAGCCCGATCGCCTCGAAGATCTGCGCGCCGCAGTAACTCTGCAGCGTCGAGATGCCCATCTTCGAGAGGATCTTCAGCAGGCCCTTGTCGACGGCCTTGATGAAGTGCTTCTTCGCGGCCGCCGCGTCGCCGCCGAGGTCGCCCTCGCGCGCCATGGCCGTGAGCGTCTCCCAGGCCATGTGCGGGCAGACGGCCTCGGCGCCGTAGCCGAGGAGCAGCGCGAAGTGCGTGACGTCGTGCGCCTCACCCGTGTCCGACACGAGGCTGGTGTGGCTGCGCAGTCCGGCGCGGATGAGGTGGTGGTGCACCGCCGCGACGGCGAGCAGCGACGGGATGGCGGCGTGCCCCTCGTCGATCCCGCGGTCGCTCAGGATGAGGATGCCGCAGCCCTTGCGCACCGCCGCGGCCGCGGCGCGGCAGAGCGCCTCGAGCGCGACCGCCATCGCCTTCGGCCCGCCCTCCACGGGGAAGAGCGTGCTCAGGGTGCGCGCGCGGAAGGGGCCGCGCATCGCGCGAATGCGGCTCAGCTCCGCGTTCGAGAGAACCGGCCGCTCCAGCCACAGCCGGCGCGCGTGCGCGGGGCCGTCGCTCAGCAGGTCCGCCCGGGGGCCGAGCTTCGCGGCGAGCGACATCACCAGCTGCTCGCGGATCGGGTCGATCGGCGGGTTCGTGACCTGCGCGAAGAGCTGACGGAAGTACTTGAAGAGCAGCTGCGGCTCATCCGAGAGCACCGCCAGCGGCGTGTCGGTGCCCATCGAGCCGATGGGCTCCTGACCGCTCGTCGCCATCGGCGTCAGGATGAAGCGGAGTTCCTCGACGGTGTAGCCGAAGGCCGCCTGGCGCTCCAGCATCGGCGCGGTCGACTCGACCTCCGGGCTGGCCGCGGGCAGGTCCTCGAGCCGGAGGCGCTCCTGCTCCACCCACTTACCGTAGGGCCGCGCCGATGCGACCGCCTGCTTGATCTCGGCGTCGTCCAGGATGCGCCCGGCCTCCGTGTCCACCAGGAGCATGCGGCCGGGGCCGAGCCTGCCCTTGGCGCGCACGGCGGCGGCGGGGAGGGGAAGGGCGCCCGCCTCGGAGGCGAGGACCACCAGGTCGTCCCAGGTCACCGCCCAGCGCGCCGGGCGCAGGCCGTTGCGGTCGAGCACGGCGCCGACGGTGCGACCGTCGGTGAAGGCGACGGCCGCGGGCCCGTCCCACGGCTCCATGATCGTGGAGTGGTAGGCGAAGAAGTCGCGAACCGCCGGGTCCATCGACGGTTCTCCCTCCCACGCCTCGGGCAGGAGCATCATCGCCGAGTGCGGCAGCGAGCGGCCGCCCATGACGAGGAACTCGAGCGCGTTGTCGAGACAGGCCGAGTCGCTCTGGTCCTCCGCGACGATCGGCCGCAGCGCCTGCGCCTCCTCGCCCAGCGCGCCCTCACGCACCCGCATCCAGTTCACGTTGCCGCGCAGCGCGTTGATCTCGCCGTTGTGGCAGACCATGCGGTACGGGTGCGCGCGCGCCCAGGTGGGGAAGGTGTTCGTGGAGAAGCGCGAGTGCACGAGGGCGATGGCGCTCTCGAGCTCCGGGTTCGCGAGGTCCAAAAAGAACGCCGGCATCTGGTCCGGCGTCAGCAGTCCCTTGTAGACGATGGTGCGGCTGGAGAAGCTCGCCGCGTAGAAACTGCCGATTCCCGCCCGCGCGATCTCACCTTCCGCCCGCTTGCGGACGCGGTAGAGGGTGCGCTCGAACGACTCCTCGCCCGCGCTCGTGCGCGCGACGAAGCACTGTCGGATGTACGGCAGGGTGCGCCGGGCCTCCCTGCCCAGCCGCGCGGGATCGACCGGCACGTCGCGCCAGCCGAGGAGCTCGCAGCCCTCGGCGGCGGCCGCCGCCGCGACGTGCGCCTCACACTCCGTGCGGGCCGCCGCGTCGCCGGGAAGGAAGAGCATTCCGACGCCGTACTCGCCCGCGGGCGGCAGCGCGATGCCCAGCGCGCCGCACGCGCCGCGCAGGAGAGCGTCGGGAATCTGCAGCAATATACCGGCACCGTCGCCGCTTTCCGGGTCACACCCCGCGGCACCGCGGTGGCTCAGGTTGTCGAGCAGCGACAGGGCCTGGCGCACCAGCGAGTGGGATCGACAGCCCTTCGCATGGGCGACGAAGCCGACCCCACACGCGTCGTGCTCGTGGCGCGGGTCGTACAACCCCTGTTGCACGGGCATTCCGTCGAGTCGGTTCCGTTCTGACATCGTGACTCCCACTGGGCTCATGGGCGAAAAAAGCGGCCTCCCGTCGTTCCGGAGAGGCCGCACGCTATCGGATCGTTGCACGTTCTATCCGCGTCGTCGCGCGCCGCCTCTCTCGCGGGGATCGTCCTTACGGAGGATCGCGCGGGCGTCGTCCTTCAGGGGGACGGCGTTGGCGGGGCGGACCGGCTTACGTATCACGGGCCTATGACCGTAAAAGCTGGTTGCGGAGGAACTATTCACCCGCTAGAATAAAGCCCGCGTCGAATGAAGTCAAGACTTTCATCGGCCGTCCTTCGGATTCTGCGTCGCGACGGCCCGATCCGCCGAATCATCCGTGGAAGAGAGGAGTGGCATGGAGACGAGTGAGCACCCCGCATCCGGTCAGGCACTGGCGGCATTCCTGCTCGTCGGGGCGCTGTGCATCGTCGTGTGGGCGATCTACGCGATCGTGACGCCCTCGTCGGAGGCGGCCCGCCCGGGAGTGGCGACGCCCGCCGTAGAGCAGGCCCCGCGCGCGGTCTTCCCGCCGCCCCAGCAGGTAAGCCTGCGGTAGACGGCGGTGCCGAGTGCCAGGTGCCAGGTGCCAAGTAGACCGGGGCCCGTGTATCGGAGAGATACACGGGCCCCGGTGCTAGCGGCTGGCGGCAGGCAGCCGCATGTCCAGGAACGCCTCGGTGAGGGTCGGCTCGAAGGCGCGGCCGCTCTCTCCGCGTAGCGCCGAGGCGACGGCGTCGCGCGAGAGTGCGCGGCGGTAGGGGCGGTCGTGCGTGAGGGCGTCGAAGAAGTCGGCGACGGCGACGACCCGAGCCTCGCGGGGGATCTCCTCCTCGCCCAGGCCGTCGGGGTAGCCGCGGCCGTCCCACCGCTCGTGATGGCGCAGGGCGATCCGCTCGGCCGTGCGCACCACGGCGGAGCGGCCGTCCTGCAGGAGCCGCGCGCCGAGGGTGGTGTGGGTACGCATCACCGCCGCCTCGTCGGCGGTCAGCGGCCCCGGCTTGAGCAGGATGGCGTCGCGGATGCCGATCTTCCCGACGTCGTGGAGCGGCGCCGCGGAGCGGATCAGCTCGACCTCCTCCCCGGTCATTCCGATCGCCTCCGCCAGCGCCGCCGCGAGCTCCGCGACGCGGCGGATGTGCTGGCCGGTGTCGTCGTCGCGGCACTCGGCCGCGCGGGCCAGGCGGCCGAGCATCTCCAGGTGGGCGTCGCGCAACGCTTCGGCCTGCTCACGGAGGCGGCGCTCCAGGGCCTTCTGGCGCGACAGGATCTCCGCCATCGTTCCCGTGCGGCCGCTCACGTCGCGGCTCGTGACGACCAGACTCGGCGCCGGCGCTCCCTGCAGGGGGCGGCCGCTGCATTCGAGCGCCCGATAGCCGCCCGCCGCGTTCCGGAAGCGAACCGGCGACGGCACCGATTCCGCCCGGGCGAGGGCGGCGGTCATGAGCTGCAGCGCGAGCGCGGCGTCGTCCGGGTGGACCAGCTCGAAGGCGCTCCGGCCCACCAGCTCCGCCGGCGTGTAGCCCAGCGCGTGCTTCACGGCCGAGTTGGCGTACCGGATCCGCCCGTCCTCGGCGAGGACGGTGACGACGTCGAAGGTGCTCTCCACGACCGCGCGGAAGACCGCTTCTTCCAGCGCGGCCGGGGCGGATGGGTTCATGGCGGATCTCCGGGGGCAGGGGCGGGCCGGGCGGGTGCCCGGAGCGGTCAGGACCCTTCGCGCGCCCGGTGCTCCGCCTTCAGCTCCTCGATCTCCGCCGGCCCCCACTCGCGCAGGGAGGCCACCTCGCCGCGGACCTCGGGGTAGGGCGAGCGGGCGCACTCCGCGCGCCGCTCGCGGGCGGCGAACGCGACGCCGCGGGCTTCGTCGAAGCGCTCGGCGTCGACGTAGGCGTGGATGAGCATCTGGTAGACGAGCGGGTGCGGATAGCGGCGCAACAGCTCGCGCAGCCGCGGGATGGAGCCGATGCGGCTCCGGGGGTCGGTGACGTCGATGCGGAGGAGCTCCGCCGCGACCTCGGCCCGCCGCTGCAGCAGCTCGGCGAGATCGTCGGGGAGCTCGGTGCCGTAGAGGTCGCCCAGCGCGTGCCCGGACGACCCGTCACGGTTCAGGAGGGTGTTTACGAGCGATACACCCGGCGGACGATCGTTTCCCGTCGCATCATCGCCGAGCACGCGCTCGCGGAGCCACTGCCGAAGACTCATGCGGAAAGCTGGTTACAGGTAAGAGGTTACAGGTTACAGCCCGCGTGCTGTCCCCTGTAACCTGTCCCCGTAACCTGCAGTTCTCATTCCATCTGCACCTGCCGCACGTCGATCACCTCGGGCAGCGCCGAGAGGCGCTGGAGGGCCTCGGAATCGAGCGGTGCGTCGATGGAGACGGCCGCGAGCGCCTCTCCGCCCTGCTGCAGGCGGGCCTGGTGGTACTCGGCGATATTGACGCCTTCGTCACCGAGCAGCGTTCCGACGCGGCCGATGACGCCGGGAACGTCGCGGTTGCGCAGCACGACGAGCGTGCCGCGCGGGGCGACGTCGACGCGGAAGGCGCCGATGCGGGTGATGCGGCCGTGCTCGCCGAAGAGCGCGCCGCTGATGCGGATGCTGCGGGCACCGCTCTCGAGGCGGAGATCGATCTCCTCGCCGGTCTCGTGCGAGGCGGCGACGTGCGTCCAGGCGGTCTCGATCCCCCGCTCGGCGGCCACGTACTGGGCGTTCACGAGGTTGATGGCGCGCAGGTCCACGACGTCTTTGAGCGCGCCCTGGAGGGCGGAGAGGAGGAGCGCGCGCGGGGCCTCGTGCTGCGGCCCGGAGTAGCGGAGCTCCATGGCGCCGAGACCGCCGGGCAGGAGCGCGCGGCCCAGGCGGCCGAGGCGCTCGGCGAGGTCCAGGAGCGGCCGGAGGTCGCCCCAGCCGGCGCCTCCCACGCCGGCGGCGTTGAGGGCGCCGCTGAGGTCGCCGGTCAGCAGCGCGTCGCGGACGGCGGCGCAGGCCTCGAGCGCGACGCTGCGCTGCGCCTCGGCGGTCGAGGCGCCGAGGTGCGGTGTCATCAGGAGGTTCGGCGCGGAGCGCAGCGGGTGGTCGGGGGCGAGGGGCTCCTTGGCGTAGACGTCGATGCCCGCCCAGGCGATCTTGCCGCCGTTCAGCGCGTCGGCGAGTGCCTCCTCGTCGATGATGCCGCCGCGCGCGTAGTTCAGGATGATGGCGCGCGGGTTGAGGCGAGCCAGCTCGGGCGCCCCGATCATCCCGCGGGTCTCGGGGGTGAGGGGCGTGTGGATGGTGACGATGTCGGCGCGCTCGAGGGCCGCGTTCAGGGACGGCATCCGCTCGGCGCCGATCTCCTCGAAGCGGCTCTCGGAGACGTACGGGTCGTAGGCGACGATGTTCATCCCGAAGGTGCGTGCGCGGCGCGCGACCTCGCTGCCGATGCGCCCGATGCCGATGATGGCGATCGTGCGGCCGCGCAGCTCGTGGCCGCCCAGCTTGGAGCGCCGCCACTCCCCGTCGCGCATCGACTGCGCCGCCACGTCGATGTGACGCAGCATGGTTATGAGCACGCCGAAGACGAGCTCCGCCACCGCCACCACGTTGCCGCCGGGCGCGTTGATGACCGCGACGCCGAGCTCGGTCGCGCGGTCGAGGGCGATGTTGTCGACCCCCACGCCCGCGCGGCCGATCACCCGCAGGCGCGTGCCGCGCTCGAGCAGCTCACGCGTGATGCGCGTCGCGCTGCGGCCGATGAAGGCGTCGTACTCGCCGATCACCTCCAGGAGCTGGTCGGGCGGAAGGGTGGGGCTCTCCACCACCTCGATCTCCGGTTGGGCGCGGAGGAGCGCGATGCCCTCCTGGTCCACCTCGTCGGTCACGAAGACCTTGAAGCGATTCTCCGTCATCCTTGTAGTATCTCCCCGAGCGCCACGAGGAGGTGGTCGAGTTCGTCCACCGTGTGGTCGCCCATGTGGCCAATGCGAATGGTTGCGTCCCGGAGCTTCCCGTAGCCCGAGGCGATGGTGAAGCCGCGTCGCTTGAGCGCCGCGGTGATCTCCGGCCCCGTGAGCCCTTCCGGCAGCCGGATGGTGGTGACTGTGGGGGAGCGGCGGCCCTCCGGTGCGAGCACGGAGAGGCCCCGGCGCGCGCCGTACTCCTCCGTCCACTCCCAACATCGCTCCGCCATGCGCCAGTGACGCTCGGTCCGCGCGTCGACTCCCTCGCGCTCGATGTGGTCGAGCTGCGCCGCGAGCGCATAGATGAGGCTCACCGCCGGCGTCGTCGGCACCTGGTGCTTCTTCCAGTAGCGGTCGAACTCCAGCAGGTCGAAGTACTGCCCGCGGCCCGGCAGGGTGGCGGCGCGCTCGAGCATCCGGGCGCTCGGCGTGGCGAAGGCGAGCCCCGGCGGGAGGGCGAGCGCCTTCTGCGAGCCGGTGAGCAGGAAATCGAGCCCCCAGGCGTCGGTTTCCACCGCGGCGGCGCCCACGCTGGTGACGCCGTCGACGAGGAGGAGGATCTCCTCTCCCGTGGCGGCCCCGGCCGCCCGGACGGCCTCGGCGATCTCCGGCAGGGGGTTGAGCACCCCGGTGGAGGTCTCCGAGTGGACGACGGTGACCGCGTCGAAGCCGCCCGCGCGAAGGCGGCGCTCCACCTCGGCTGGGTCGTGCGCCTCGCCCCACGCCACCTCGTAGCTGTCCGACTCGCGGCCGCAGTCGGTGGTCAGATCGCGGAAGCGGGCGCTGAAGGCGCCGTTCACCAGCGAGAGGGCGCGGCGGCGCACCCCGTTGCGCACCGCGGCCTCCATGAAGCCGGTAGCGGACGAGGTGGAGACGTAGACGGGCCGCCCGGTGCGGAAGACCGAGCGGAGCTTGGGGTCGACGCCCGCGAGGATCTCAGCGAGCTCGCTGCCGCGGTGGCCGATCACCGGCCGGTCCATGGCGGCGAGGACTTCCGGGCGGACCTCGGTGGGGCCCGGCAGGAAGAAGCGGCCGAATTCAGGCATAGGTGGCACAGGGTACAGGAAAACGCCGATACGCACGCACGACGAAGCCCCCCAGCCCGCCGCGCCCCGCGCAGGAGCGCGGGAAGCGGTGGTACGCAGCCGTCGGCGAGGACGTCGCTGCGTCGGGGGGCCGAAGTCGCAAGGACAATCTACACCGCGCCGCCCACCTCGCCAGCGGTGAGGAGCGATTCGCCGCGCGCCAGGAGCGGCGCCCACTCGGAGTCGCGCAGTCGCGCGCGGTCCGAATCGCCCGCGGCGAGGGCGAGTACGGGGGTGAGGCTCGGCGCGGAGATCACTACGTCCGCCCCGGCCGCGACGGCGGGGCGGTGGACGACGCCCATGAAGGCGGCGAAGCAGTCGACCGCGGGGCGAGCCTCGAGGTCGGTCGCGCCGTCGCCCACCAGGAGCGACGGGCGCGGGAGCCCCCACGCCCGGATCACCTCCGGCTTTCCGCCGTTCCGGGCGAGCGGGGAGCCGCGCTCGAAATCCCGGTAGCTCCCGTCACCGTGGAAGGAGATCCCCACCGCGGCCACGGCGCTCGGCTCCAGCCCGAGCTCGCGCGCGAGAGCCTCCACGGGCGGCCGCAGGCCGCCCGAGAGGACGCGAACCTCCTTGCCGAGCCAGCGGAGCGCCGCGACGGTCTCGCGGGCGTCCTCCACCAGCGCGTCGACGTAGGCCCGGCCCAGCGTCTGGACCTGTGCCAGGGTGGGCGCGATGAGCGAGAGCCGGTGCCCGTAGACCTCGTCCAGCGCGAGCGCCCCCGCCATCGCCCGCTCCGTCAACTGCCGCACCTCCGTCGCCCGCTCGCCCGCCAGCTCGTCGATGCCCTCGATGCGCGCCAGCGTGGAGTCGCAATCGAAGACGACCGAGCGGAAGCCCTGACGCTCCAACTCCACCTCAGCCCACCGGCTGGGCGAGCCGGGCGAGGCGCGTGACGGCCTCGCGAAGCGTCCGGTCGTCGTAGGCGAAGGACATGCGCACGAAGTCGTCGTCGCCGAAGGCGGCGCCAGGGACGAGGCCCACGCCCGCCTCGTTGAGGAGCCGCTCGCAGAAGGCGATAGAGCTCTCGTCCTCCCGCGCGAGCGCGCGGAAGTTGAACCAGAAGTAGAAGGCGCCCTCCGGCCGGAGGTAGCTCACCTCCGGCAGCTTCTCGCCGAACTCCGAGACCAGCAGGTCGCGACGGCGCTCGAAGGTCCGGCGCATCTCCTCGACGACCTGGAGCTGCGACTCGTCGGCGCGGTAGGCCGCGAGCGCGGCGTACTGCGACGGCGTGGCCGCATTGGAAGTCATCTGGCTCTGTAGCGCCGACATCTTCTCGGCGAGCTCGCGCGAGGTGTAGGTGAAGCCGATGCGCCAGCCGGTCATGGCGAAGGCCTTCGACGCGCCGTCGATCACCACCGAGCGCTCGGTCAGCTCGGGCGGGAGGTCGAGCAGGCCCGGGGCGAGCTGCCCCTTGAAGTAGATGCGGCGGTAGATCTCGTCGCTCAGGATCCAGACCTTGCGCTCCTTCGCCCACTCGGCGATGGCGCGCAGCTCCTCGTGCGAGTAGACGGCGCCGGAGGGGTTCGAGGGCGAGTTGAGCATCAGCCCGCGCACGCGCCCGTCGTAGACGCGGTCGAGCTCGGCCGGCGTGACCTTGAAGTCGTTCTCGACGCTGCCCTTCACGTACACCGGCTCCGCGCGGGCGAGCTCGACGAGGGCGGGGTACGTCGTCCAGTACGGGACCGGGATGATGACGCGGTCGCCGGGCCCGAAGAGGCAGAAGCAGGCGTTGAAGAGCGCCTGCTTGGCGCCGGCGGTCACGACGACGCCGTGCGCGCCGATCTCCTGGCCCTCGCCGGCGTAGCGCTGCAGCTCCTGCGCGATCGCGGCGCGCAGGTCGGGCACGCCGGGCGCCGGGGTGTAGCGGGTGCGCCCCTGCTGGATGGCGCGCACGCCCGCCTCGGCGACGAACGCCGGGGTGGGGAAGTCCGGCTCGCCGACGCAGAGGTCGAGGATGTCGCGGCCCTGCGCGATGAGCTGCTTCACGCGCGTGGAGACGGCCATGGTGGCCGAGGGCTGCAGCGAGGCGACGTTTTCAGAAAACTCGATCATGACAGAGTCGCAGGTTCAACGTTCGAGATGGGGGCGGCGGCCCCCGCGGAGATCACGGACGACGGCAGCGCGAGGGTGAAGGTGGACCCCTCGCCGAGCACGGAGTGGAGATGGATCTCGCCACCGAGCCGGTGCGCGAGCCCGCGCGACAGGGCCAGCCCCAGCCCCACTCCGCCGAAGCGGCGCGTGGCCGAGCCGTCCACCTGTCGGAACTCGTCGAAGATCGTCCTTGCGTCCTCGTCCGAGATCCCGATTCCCGTGTCGCTCACCTCCCAGAGCACGACGGGGCCGCGGTCGACGAGCAGGCCGTCGGCCGTCTCCTCCAGCTGCGGCTCCGTGCGCACCGTGAGCGTCACTCTCCCCTCCGCGGTGAACTTCACCGCATTCGACAGCAGGTTCTGCAGGACGCGCAGCACGAGCACCGGGTCGGTGTGCACCGGGACGTGCTGCGGCGGAGCCACGAGGTCGACGCTCACGTTCCCCGCCGCCGAAGCCGCCGCCGAGAACGCGGCGCGCGCCAGCGCGACCGCGTCGCAGAGCTCCGACTCCACGGTCGTTCGGCCCAGCTTCAGGTGCGTGAGGTCGAGCAGGTCGTTGATCTGGCGCATCAGGGCGTTCCCCGCGCCCTCGATCTTCTCCACCGCACTCGCCTGCTCGTCGCCGAGCGATCCGGAGAGCCCCTCGCGCAGCAGGTAGGCGTAGCCCAGGATGGCCGTGAGCGGCGTACGCAGCTCGTGCGAGACGTTGGCGAGGAACTCGTTCTTGAGCCGCCTCGCCTCCTCCGCCTCGCGGTACTTCGCCTCCAGGTCCACGTTCTGCTGGCGCAGCTGCTCGTTCGCGCGCTGCAGGTCGTCGATAAGATGGGCCTTCTCCGCCGTCGCCGCCAGCTGGTCTCCCACGAGCTGCAGCAGGCTGCGATCGGCGTCCTCGAAGCGGGCGGGCTCGTGGAAGTAGAAGGTCACCGCGCCCACGCTGCGCTTCGCGACGGTGAGGGGGACGGAGACGGAGGAGGTGAAGCCGAGCTCCCGCGCCGAATCCCACCAGTCCTCGAGCGCCGGATCGGCGAAGACGTCGAGCACCTCGACGAGCCGGTTCTCCGCCACCGCGTGGCCGGTGGGGCCGTTGCCGACCTTGACGCGCATGCTGCTGAGGTAGGTCGCGTAGGTCTGGGGCCAGTTGTAGGCGGCGACGATGCGGAGCAGGTCGCTCTCGCCGTCACGCAGGAAGACGCAGCCGAAGGAGGCACCCACCAGCGGAGCGACGCGCTCCAGCGCGAGCCGATGGACCTCGGCCGGCCGGGCGGCGTTCAGGAACGCGTGCGCGATCTCGCGCGCGACCTGGAGCTCCCGCAGGGATGGTGCCTCACCCTCCGGGGGGCGGCACGGCTGCTTGGACATCAAAGAACTCTCTCTTGACGGAATTGCGGCGCTACCCTACTGTACGAGCAGACGGCACGAGCCGTTGTGATTCCTGTAGTTTCTTCACAATTCTCACAGGAGCCCCGCGGTGAACAAATCGGAACTCACCCAGAAGCTGGCCGACCGGACGAATCTTAGCAAGTCCGAGGCGTCCAAGGCAGTGGATGCGATCTTCTCTTCGGACGATGGGATCATCGCGCAGGCCCTGCGGAGCGGCGAGAAGGTGCAGATCACCGGCTTCGGGAGCTTCGAGACCCGCAAGCGTGAGGCGCGTACGGGCCGTAACCCGCGTACGGGCAAGGAGATCAAGATCGGTGCTTCGACCAGCGCCGCGTTCCGCGCGGGCAAGGGGTTGAAGGACTCCATCGGCGGCTGAGCGGGTCGGCCACAGTAGAGCGCGGGGCCACGGTGATTCTGCCGTGGCTCTTTCGCTTTCCCGAGGTGGTGATGGCGCGGAAGCGACGCCGTCGACGGGCTCCCCCGGAGCACCCGGAGCCGTCCTGGGACGCGCTCCATCCCACGCTCGACCTCCACGGCGAGACGGCCGAGGGGGCGCGGCGGCGGGCGCTGCAGTGGCTGCGGGACCGTCAACGCGACGGCGAGCGCGTGGTGCGCATCATCACGGGTCGCGGCCGGCACTCGCCCGGCCCACCGGTGCTCCGCGCCGAGATCGCGGATCTGCTGGACTCGCTCCGCGGGAGCCTGGTGGAGGCCGCGGACCCCGAGCGGAGCGGCGGCGCCTTCCGCGTGGAGCTGCGCCGCGCGGCTCCGGCCGCGGG
>DASSTO010000048.1:0-7142 GCA_035707865.1 Longimicrobiaceae bacterium
GGACGCGGAAGGGCTCGCCTCCGTCCGGGTACGGTTCGGCCACGTCGCGGGCGTGGGTGAGGTCGTCGTCACGGCGCCGACCCTCGGGTACCAGGACACCGCTCGCTATACCGTTCTGCCGGGCGCCCCGGCGAGGACCGCCATCGAACCTCGCGACACTGTCGTATATCTGGACGGCACGATCACTCTTCGCGCAACGGTCGCCGACCGTTTCGGAAATCGCCGTCCGGAGTCCCCGACCATCACCGGATCCGCGGGCGCGACGGTCTCCGGCACCACCGTGCGGGCAGCGGGGTTTGGTGTGCTGCGCGTACGCGCCACCTTTCCTGGCGCCGCCTCCGACAGCACGACGATCACCGCCCTCCCGCGGGAGCGCCTCGCGGCGACGACGGCGTATCTCGGAGGCACGCTCGTGATGATGGATCTGGACGGCAGCAATCGTGTGTCCGTCCCGTTGCAAGGCATCGTCTACGGCCTCGATTGGGCACCGGACGGGAGGGTGGTCGTTGCCCCCGGGAGTACCACAGCCACACTCGAGGCGGTCTCCAGTACGGGAGAGATCACGCCGTTCCTGTCCAATTCGACCGCCAGCAGCGAGGCGTACCCGGTCTTCTCCGCGGATGGGAAGACCCTGTTCTTCGCGGGACGCGCCGCGGGTGCTACCAACACCGATAACTATCTCTGGCGGGCGAATGCTGACGGTACGGGCGTCCAGGCGACGACGATCCCCCTCACCTTCGAGTGGGGCACGTCGTACGGCCCATCTCCCGATGCGACGCAGCTGGTCTTCAGATCCACCATCTATGATCTGCAGACGCAGACTGGTAAGACGCTCCCCACGGGTGAGATCGAGAGTTGGCGCTGGTCTCCGCTCGGCGATCTGATAGCGTTCAACGACATCGACACCATGGGCGTGATGCGACCCGACGGAACCGGTCGGCGCGTCTTCTCGTCGGACTACACCGGTTTCGCGGATCAGAGCATCGACTGGTCGGGTGACGGCAAATACCTCGTGTTCCGCTCGAACAGCGGCTCGCTCGAGATCGTCGAGGTGGCGACGGGAGCCCACGCGGTCCTCCCCTTCACCAGTGGCTTTACGCAGGGCGCCCTGCAATGACGGCGAGAGACCGGCCTCGCCGCCCGGAACGACCGGGGCCGATCTCCCATCCCTTCGCCTCCACGCTCATGAGAGCCCACACGCCCGTGAACCGACACCTGGTGCTTCTTTCGTCCCTGACCGTTGCCGGTTGCGCGGGGTCTATGAACGCGGGGCCGGCCCCGGCCGGTGCTCACACCTACCGCGCCACCGACCCGAGGATCGAGGTCATGGGCCGCGCCGTCGTGGACGACAGCGGCGCGGTGAGCTTCGGCGCCTCGGGCGTGACCTTCTACACCAAGTTCCGCGGGACCGGGATGGACGCGGATCTCCGCGACGAGTTCCGCGACTCCACAGGCTACAACTGGTTCACCGTTGCCGTCGACGGCGGCGAGCCGACCCGGTTCCGGACCGAGCCCGGCAAGCGCTGGTACTCGCTCGCGGACGACCTGCGCCCGGGGGTGCACACGCTCGCGCTGAGCAAGGCGACCGAGGGACAGAACGGCCACAATCGGCTGGTGGCGCTGCGGACCGGAGAGCTGCTGCAGGCCGATCCGCTCCCCTCCCGGAAGATCGAGTTCATCGGCAACTCGATCACCGCCGGCTACGGCGACGATGCCCGCCAGGTCGCCTGCGGCAAGGGAACCTGGTTCGACCCGAGCAACGCCTGGCTGGCCTACGGCCCGCGCCTCGCGCGGCGCCTCCACGCCCAGTGGATGCTCAGCGCCGTCTCCGGCATCGGCATGGTCCGCAACTGGAATTCCCTCTCCCCGGTGATGCCGGACGTCTACGGCGGCATCTACATGGAGTACGCCGACACCCTGACGTCGTGGGACTTCGGCCGCTACACTCCCGATCTCGTCCTGATCGCGCTGGGGACGAACGACTTCTCCGACGGTGACGGCCCGACGCCCCGGCCGGCCCTCGACGGCGACGCGTTCGTGAAGGAATACACGGACTTCGTCGCCGGCGTGCGCGGGCGGTATCCGGACGCGCGCATCCTCCTCGTCGACAGCCCGATGCTGGACCGGGCCAGGAACGACGGCCTCGACGCATACCTGCAGGAAGTCGTCCACAACCGGAGGGCTGCGGGCGATTCCGCGGTCACGCGCTTCGGCTACGCGGGCCATTACGTCTCCGGCTGCGACGGTCACCCCGATCTGCGGCAGCAGAGCCGGATGGCGGACGAGCTGGAGCCGGTGGTCCGCGCGACGATGGGCTGGTGAGGACGGCGGGTGCATTCCTCCAACCGAGAGCGTGCCATGGATGCTCCATCACGCGCCACGGAGACCCTCCGCGTCCGTTGCTGTGTCGCGGGCGGAGGGCCGGCCGGGATGATGCTCGGCTTCCTCCTCGCCCGTGCCGGGGTGGAGGTCGCCGTCCTGGAGAAGCACGCGGACTTCCTCCGCGACTTCCGGGGCGACACCATCCACGCGTCGACGTTGGAAGTGATGTACGAGCTCGGCCTCCTGGAGGAGTTCATGCAGCGGCCGCACCAGGAGTTCGCGAGTCTCGACGGCTACATCGACGACGTCCGGGTGACGATCGCCGATTTTTCGCATCTTCCGACCCGCTGCAAGTTCATCGCAGTGACGCCGCAGTGGGATTTCCTCGATTTCCTGGCCGAGCACGGCCGACGCTACCCGGGCTTCCACCTTCGCATGCAGGCCGAGGTCACGGGCCTGGTCCGGGAGGGGGGTCGCGTCGCCGGCGTCCGCGCGACGACGCCGGACGGGCCTCTGGAGGTCCGCGCGGACCTCGTCGTCGGGGCGGACGGGCGGGGCTCGACGGTGCGCGCGCAGGCGGGGCTCCAGGTCGAGGACCTCGGCGCGCCGATGGACGTATTGTGGATGCGCATCTCCAGGGCGGCGACCGACCCCGGGCAGACGCTCGGCCACGTCGAGAGCGGCCGGATCCTGATCCTGATCGATCGCGGCGACTGCTGGCAGTGCGCGTACGTCATCCCCAAGGGAAGCTGGAACCAGGTGCGTGAGCAGGGGCTGCCCGCCTTCCGCGCGGAGGTCGCGCGGCTCGAGCCGTTCCTCGCAGACCGGATGGGCGAGCTGACGGACTGGACCGACGTCAAGCTCCTCACCGTGCGGGTGGATCGCCTGCTACGGTGGCACCTTCCCAACCTGCTGTGCATCGGGGACGCGGCGCACGCGATGTCGCCGATCGGGGGCGTCGGAATCAACCTGGCCGTCCAGGACGCCGTCGCCGCCGCGAGATTGCTGGCCGGCCCCTTGCGCAGAGGTTCGGTTACGGAGGCCGAGCTCGAGGCGGTGCAGAGGCGGCGCGAGTGGCCAACGCGGATGACCCAGCGACTGCAGGTGCTCGTTCAGGAGCGAACGATCCGGGGCGTCCTGAACGCCGGCGCGGCTGGGCCGACGGAGCTGCCGCTGCCGATCCGGCTGCTCCGGCGCTGGCCGCGGCTGGCGCGCATCCCTGCCCGGATCGTGGGCGTCGGCTTCCGTCCCGAGCACGTGAAGGGCTCGGTCCTGGAGCGCCCGCTCGTCGCCGCGGTGCGGCGCGCGGGCGGCGCGTCGCCCGTGGCGTAGGCGGGACGCCCCAGTCGAACGGACGGAGGATTCAGATGGTCGAGATCTCGATCGAGGGCCCGAATGCGGTATTCGAGGTCCAGGGGCTGGACAGGCTCTGGGCGCTCAAGAGCCGGCTGGAGATCCCGCTGAAACACGTCGGGGGCGTCCGGGCGGACCCGTCGGTGGCTCGCGGCTGGTGGAAGGGCTTCAGGGCACCGGGAACGGAACTGCCCGGGGTGATCCGGGCGGGAACCTTCTACCAGCACGGCAAGCGCATCTTCTGGGACGTTCACGACCCGGAGCGGACGATCGTGGTGGAGCTCGCCGACGAGCGCTACGACGAGCTGATCATCGAGGTCGCCGATCCGGCGGCTGCCGTATCGTTCCTGGAGCGCGCGCGCGCCGGCGCGGCATCCTGATCTCGCACTCGCATCACGGCGGCGGCGCCACGACGTGGAGCAGCTCCCGGGTCAACGTCCCGTTCACAGGAGAGGCGAGATGGAGGAGAGCAACGGCGGCGAGATGACGGTGCGCTGCTTCGCGGGCGGCGCCTTCGACCAGAACGGCTACCTGGTGACGTGCGTCTCCAGCGGCCACGCGATCCTGGTGGACCCGGGCGCGGGGGTGGCCGAGATGCTCGCCGCCGTCCACGCGGCCGGAGTGCAGGTGGACGCGATCGTGCTCACCCACGCCCACATCGACCACGTCGAAGGCGTCGCGCGGGCGAAGCGCGAGACGGGCGCGCCGGTCTACCTGCACCTCGCGGACGATGCGCTCTACCGGGCGGCCGCCGCGCAGGCCCAGTGGTTCGGCGTCCAGCTGGAGCCACCCCCGCCCGCGGACGGCTATCTGGCGGACGGCGACGTGGTGCGCTTCGGCGGCTGCGTGCTCGAGGTGCGCTTCGCGCCCGGCCACGCACCCGGCCACATCGTTCTGGTGGGCGATGGGCTGGCGCTCGTGGGCGACTGCGTCTTCAACGGCTCGATCGGCCGCAGCGACCTCCCGGGCGGCGACTTCCAGACGCTCATGCGCTCCATCCGCGAGCGCATCCTTCCCCTTCCGGACGAGACGATCCTCTACCCCGGCCACGGCCCCGAGACGACGGTCGGGCACGAGCGCGCGACCAACCCCTTCCTCGCGCCCGACACGGGCGGAAGCCGCTTCGCATAGAGCGTTGACGCCGCCGGGGCGGCTCCCTACCTTCCCGCCCGCCGAAGCCCGTCCCCGAACGTAGCGTCCATGCCAGCTCGCGTCGCGGTGCTCGCCTCCGGTGGCGGCACGACCCTGCAAGCCCTGATCGACCGGCTGAACGCGCGCTCCGGTGCGCCCGCGCGGGTCCATCTCGTGATCGCCAACCGCCCCGACGCCGGCGCGCTCCGTCGCGCGGAGGAGGCCGGGATTCCCACCGGGCTGGTCAGCGCGCGCCTGCACGGGCCCGACGCCGTGGCCGGGCGCATGCAGGCACTGCTCGCGGAGCACGCGATCGACCTGGTGGTGCTCGCCGGCTATCTCCAGCTCGTGCCGCGCGAGGTGGTCCTTCGCTATGCGGGGCGCATCCTCAACATTCACCCGGCGCTGCTGCCGGCGTTCGGCGGGCCGGGGATGTACGGGATCCGCGTCCACCAGGCGGTGCTCGCCTCCGGCGCGACGGTGAGTGGCGCCACCGTTCATCTCGTGGACGAGGTGTACGACCGGGGCCGCATCCTGGCGCAGTGGCCCGTACCCGTGCTTCCGGGGGACACGCCCGAGGCGCTCGCCTCCCGCGTCCTCCGCGTCGAGCACCTGCTGCTCCCCGCGGCGGTCGAGGCGCTCGCCGCGGGCGGGACGGGGGAGCTCCCGATGCCCCACGACCCGCTCGCTTTCGAGCTGACACCCGCGCCGGCGCCGGGACCCGAGCAGCTGCACCACTTCACGGCCGCGCTGCGACGCCCGACCGACGACCGACGACCGACGACCGACGACTCATAGACGACCATGCGTGCCCTGCTGAGTGTTTCGAACAAGGACGGACTCGTTCCCTTCGCCCGCGCCCTGCGCGACCGAGGCTGGACGCTGCTCTCCACCGGCGGGACCGCCCGCGCGCTGCGCGACGCCGGGCTCGAGGTCACGGAGGTGAGCGAGATCACCGGCCACCCCGAGATCATGGACGGCCGCGTCAAGACGCTCCATCCCGCCGTCCACGCCGGGCTCCTGGGCAGGCGAGGCAACGAGGGCGACGAGCGCCAGATGCGCGAGCTCGGCTATGCGCCGATCGACATGGTCGTCGTCAACCTCTACCCGTTCCGGGAGACGGTGGCGCGCCCCGGCGTCACGCGTGCCGAGGCGATCGAGAACATCGACATCGGCGGTCCGTCGATGCTGCGTTCCGCGGCGAAGAACCACGAGAGCGTCTGGGTGGTGGTGGACCCGGAGGACTACGACCGCGTGCTGGGCGGCCTCGATGGCGATCCCGACGAGGCGGCGACGCTGCGGCGCGAGCTGGCCGCCAAGGTCTTCGCGCACACCTCCTCCTACGATTCCGCCATCGCGGATTACCTCGTGGCGTCGCTGCCCGAATCGCCCTTCGTTCCGGCCGGGCAGGTCGGGCCGGTGGAGCTGCCCGAGCGAATCGGGCTGCGGCTCTCGCGGGTGCAGGTGCTGCGCTATGGCGAGAACCCGGACCAGGCCGCCGCCTTCTACGCCGACGACGACGCGACGGGAGGCCTGCCGGCCGTGCGGCAGCTCCACGGCAAGGAGCTGTCCTTCAACAACCTCCTCGACGTCGACGCCGCCTCCCTCGCGGTCTCGGCGTGGGGAGGAGCGAGCCTTGCCGCGTGCGCCGTCGTGAAGCACACGACGCCATGCGGCCTCGCTGTCGGCCAGAGCGCCGCGGAGGCCTACCGCAAGGCGCTCTCGACCGATCCCACCAGTGCCTTCGGCTCGGTCGTCGCCTTCAACACGGAGGTGACCGAGCAGGCGGCTGTACTGCTCCGGCCGAACTTCGTCGAGGCGATCGTGGCTCCCGGCTTCGCGTCGCGCGCGCTCGACATCCTCCGCGAGAAGAAGAACCTCCGGCTCCTCGTGCTGCCCGACCAGCCGAGCGCGGACGAGCTGGACTTCAAGCGCGTCCGCGGCGGGTTCCTGGCGCAGGAGCGCCTGCGGCTCGTCTTCCCCGAGAACGATTGGCACGTCGCGACGGAGCGCGCGCCGGACGCCGCGGAGTGGGAGGATCTGCGCTTCGCCTGGCGAGCGATCGCGATGGTGAAGTCGAACGCGATCCTCATCGCGCGCGGCGGCGCGACGCTCGGCATCGGCGCGGGGCAGATGAGTCGCGTCGACTCCTCCCGGATCGCCGTGATGAAGGCGCACGACAACGGCTTCGATCTGCACGGCGCCGCCCTCGCCTCGGACGCCTACTTCCCCTTCCGCGACGGCGTGGACGCCGCGGCGGAGGCGGGCATCCGCGCGATCAGCCAGCCCGGCGGCTCGGTCCGCGACGCGGAGACGATCGCCGCCGCGAACGAGCA
>DASSTO010000049.1:0-17432 GCA_035707865.1 Longimicrobiaceae bacterium
AACGAGCGCCTCGTCTGCTACCTGGACGGCCCCCTCGGGCGCGTCGCCGTCGTGGCGGTCGGCGCCTACAACGTCGGCCGCATCTCCGCCGCCTTCGACCCCGAGTGGCGCGCGGCGCCGGGCCGCGGCGCCTGGGTCACCAACCGAAAGCACGCCCGCCCCGAGACCCACGACTACGCGCCTCCCGTCGAAGTCCGCCAGGGCGACGAGATCATGGCCTTCCACCTCGGTTCTACCGTCGTCCTCCTCACGGAGCGTGGCGCGCCGCCCGTCCGGCCCGGGCTGCGGCCCGGCGACGCGGTACGGCTGGGGGAGGTGGTGGCGGGATAGATCGCGAACCCCCGCCGCCCGTCCGGTGTACGAGAGCCGATCCGAAGAAACGCCGTAAGCCACGACCGCGGGAGCCGCATGTCCAATCCGTCCAGGCCCGAGATCACCACGCCGCAGGCGCTCACCGACGAGGAGAGCAACGAGCTGAGCCTGCGGCCGCAGCGGCTCGCCGAGTTCATCGGGCAGCCGAAGGTCAAGGAATCGCTGAAGATCGCGATCGACGCGGCGCTCGGGCGTCGCGAGCCGCTCGACCACGTCCTCCTCTACGGCCCGCCGGGTCTTGGAAAGACGACGCTCTCGATGCTGATGGCGCGCGAGATGGGCGTGAACGTGAAGATCACCTCCGGCCCGGTTCTCGAGAAGCCGGGGGACCTGGTCAGGGAGCTGACGAGCCTGCGGCGGGGCGACATCCTCTTCATCGACGAGATCCACCGGATGCGGCCGATCATCGAGGAGTTCCTCTACCCGGCGATGGAGGACTTCCGAATCGACGTGCGGCTCTCGGAGGGACCGAACGCGCAGATGATCTCGATGCCCGTGGAGCCCTTCACGCTGGTGGGAGCGACGACGCGCTTCGGCCTGCTGACCCCGCCGATGCGCGCACGCTTCGGGATCGTGCAGCGGCTGGACTATTACCCCGTCGACCAGCTCGCCTTCATCGTCGAGCGCTCGTCGGAGATCCTCGGCGTGGAGGCGACGACGGAGGGCGCGGTCGAGATCGCGCGGCGCGCGCGCGGCACGCCCCGCGTGGCCAACCGGCTGCTGCGCCGCGTGCGTGACTACGCGCAGGTCCGCGCGAACGGGGTGATCACCACCGACGTGGCCGACGCGGCGCTGCAGATGCTCGACGTGGACGAGTACGGCCTGGACGAGATGGACACGCGGGTGCTCCGCGCGCTCGTGGAGCAGTTCGACGGCGGCCCGGTGGGGCTCAGCACCCTCGCCGTCGCGATCGGCGAGGACACCGGCACCATCGAGGAGGTATACGAGCCCTTCCTCATCCAGAACGGCTTCCTCGTCCGGACGCCGCGGGGCCGCGTCGCCACGGCGCAGACGTACCGCCGCTTCGGTTACGCGCCACCGATCGACGGCGCGGGCCCGGCCGGTGGGGACCAGGCGACGCTGTTCGGGGAGTGAGGGCAGGCCGCAGTGCGTCGTGGAGAGCGAAGGGGACCGGCGCGCGCCGGTCCCCTTCGCTTTCCGGTACGGACCTCGCGCTCTACTCTTAGGCCATGCGAGACGACACTTATCACACGTCCGATTTCGAGTTCGAGCTGCCGGCGGAGCAGATCGCCCAGTACCCGGTCGAGCGGCGGGACCGCAGCCGGCTGATGCTGGTCGACCGCGCGAGCGGGGAACTGATCCACCGCCACTTCTCCGACCTGCCGGAGTTCGTCCGCCCGGGGGACGCGATCGTGCTGAACGAGACGCGCGTCTTCCCGGCGCGCCTCGTGGGGCGGCGCGCGTCCGGCGCGCCCGCGGAGATCTTCCTCCTGCACCCGTCCGCGGAGGGCGGGGAGCGGACGTGGACGGCGCTGGTGCGCCCCGGCTCGAAGCTCCGGCCCGGTCGCAGGGTCGAGATCGGTGAGGAGCTGGCGGTCGAGATCCTGGACGCGCTCCCGGGCGGCGAGCGGCTGGTGCGACTGGAGACCCCGCTCGACGTCGAGCGCGCGCTGGAGCGCTACGGCGAGGTGCCGCTGCCGCCTTACGTCCGCCGCGCGGCGACGGAGCGCGACCGCGAGCGCTACCAGACGGTCTACGCGCGGGAGCGCGGCTCCGTCGCGGCGCCGACGGCGGGCCTGCACTTCACGCCGGAGCTGCTGGCGCAGCTCGAGGCGCTCGGAGCGCAGCTGGTTCGGCTCACGCTGCACGTGGGCGTCGGGACGTTCCGGCCGGTCGAGACCGAGGACCCTGCGGAGCACCCGATGCACCGCGAGTGGTACCGCGTTACGGCCGAGGCGGCCGCGTCGCTGAACGCCACGCGCGAGCGGGGCGGCGCGATCTGGGCCGTTGGCACCACCTCCGTACGCACCCTCGAGACGGTGGCGGACGAGGCGGGGCGCGTCCGGGGGGGGGAGGGGTGGACGGGAATCTTCATCCGCCCCGGGTACCGCTTCCGAGCGGTGGACCGCATGGTGACGAACTTCCACCTGCCGCGCTCGACGCTCTTGATGCTCGTCTCCGCCTTCGCGGGCTACGAGCTGGCGATGGAGGCGTACCGCACGGCCGTCGGCGACGGTTACCGGTTCTATTCGTATGGCGATTCGATGGCGATTCTCTGATGCGGCACCCACGATGACGGCCCCGTGCTCCTGACCTCAGACATTCCCAATCCCGCAGCCTTCGCTCGCGAGCTGCTCGACGTCGTCCACGAGCCGGTACTGGTGCTCGACGCCGAGTTGCGCATCCTGGCGGCGAGCGCGGCGTTCTTCCTGGAATTCGGCGTTTCGGAGGACGAGGCGCTGGGGTGCAGCATCTTCTCCGTGGGTGGGGGCGCCTGGACCCCCCCCGAGCTGCGCCACCTTCTGACGGACCTCGCGCCGGGTCGCTCCGCGGTCGAGAGCCACCCGCTGCGACTGCGCGTCGCGGACGGCGGCCTCTGCGCCTTCACGGCCAACGTGCGGCCCGTGCGCGCCGGCGTGAACCGGATCGAGTTCTTCCTCCTCTCCCTCTTCCGCCGCAAGGAGGCGCTCTCACCGCGACGGCCCGCGGACGACTCGCTGCTCCGGCTCCTGGCGGAGCACGCCACCGACGTCGCCGTCGTCTACGCCCGGGACGGGAGCTGTCTGCACGCCAGCGCGGCGACCGACTCCGTCCTCGGCTACGCGCCCGGCGAGTGGGCGGTCGTGGATCCCTTCGAGATGATCCACCCGGCGGACCGCGGCGAGGTCCGGGCGCGACTCGGCCAGCTCTCCGCCGCCGGCGCCGGGCGGCGGATCACCTTCCGCGTGCGGCGGCGCAGCGGGGAGTACATCTGGCTGGAGAGTGCCTTCCGACGGGTCTCCCACGCCACCCACGGCGAGCTCCTGCTCGTCAGCGCGCGCGACGTGACCGAGCGCCAGCGCAGCGAGGACGCGGTGCGCTGGCTCAGCCGCCAGACGCGCCTCATCCTCGACTCGGCCGGGGAGGGGCTCTTCGGCATCGACAGCCGGGGCGGCGTCACCTTCATCAATCCCGCCGCGGGCCGCCTGCTCGGCTACCCGGTCGCCGAGTTGATGGGCCGGCCGCACGACGTCTTCACGGCCGGCTCCGCCGCCGCCGAGCTCGGTGCGACCCTGCGCGACGGGCTGCCCCGCAGGAGCAGCGACAGCGGCTTCCTGCGACGCGACGGCCAGATGATCCTGGTCGAGTACTCGTGCACGCCCGCGCGGCAGCACGGGGAGGTCGTCGGCGCGGTGGTCACCTTCCGCGACGTCACCGAGCGCCGCCGTGCCGAGGCGGCGCTCCGGCGCTCGGAGTGGCTCGCCGGCGTCGGCGAGACGGTGCTCGGGCTCCGCCACGAGATCAACAACCCGCTCACCACGCTTCTCGCCGGTGCCTCGATCCTCGAGATGGGCGGCAACTCTCCGGAGGAGGAGCACGAGATCGTGGCCGCCATCGCCGATCAGGCCCGGCGCATCGGTGAGGTCGTCCGCCGCCTCACCGAGCGCCAGGAAGACCCGCCCATCCGCCTGGACGGGGAGCAGCGCATGCTGGACCTCACGGGTTGACCGACAGTGCCGGGTGCCGAGTGCAGTGGGTCTCCCGACTCCTGACTTCTGCAGTTCCTCCGGAATCCTGAATCCTCTCTTCTTGCTTTCCGCCGGGCCAGGGCCCAAACTTCGCGGCTCGGCCGCCAACGGCGCACTGGAGGGGGAGACGTGTTCGGCTTCGAGATCGACGCGACGGACGGCGCGGCCCGCGCGGGTACGCTCCACCTGCCGCACGGCCGGGTGGAGACACCGGTCTTCATGCCGGTCGGCACGCAGGCGACGGTCAAGACGCTGACGCCGGACGAGGTGGAGGCGCTCGGGGCGCAGATCATCCTCAACAACACCTATCATCTCTACCTGAGGCCCGGCGCGGAGATCGTCCACGAGCTGGGCGGCCTGCACCGGTTCCAGAACTGGCACCGCCCGATCCTTACCGACTCCGGCGGCTTCCAGGTCTTCTCGCTCGCGGACATCAGTACGATTTCCGAGGAGGGCGTGCTCTTCCGCAGCCACATCGACGGCTCGCGGCACCTGTTCACTCCCGAGCGGGTAATGGAGATCGAGCGCACGCTCGGCGCCGACGTCGTGATGGCCTTCGACCATTGCCCGCCCGGCCGGGCCGATCGGGCGCTCGTCGAGACCGCCACGCGCCGTACGCTCGAGTGGCTCGCCCGCTGCCGCACCGCCTTCGAGGCCCTCCCCGAGGCGGAGCCCGAGGGGGCGCGCCAGACGCTCTTCCCGATCGTGCAGGGCGGCAGCTTCGTCGACCTCCGCATCCAGGCCGCGCGGGAGACGCTCGACCTCGGCGACTGGGACGGGATCGCCATCGGCGGCCTCTCCGTCGGCGAGCCGAAGCCGGTGATGTACGAGATGCTGGAAGCGCTCCAGCCCGAGCTGCCGACGCGTCTGCCACGCTACCTGATGGGCGTCGGCTACCCGGACGACCTGCTGGAGGGCATCGCGCGCGGCGTGGACATGTTCGACTGCGTGGCGCCCACGCGGAACGGGCGCAACGGCACGGCGTGGGTGCGCGGGGAGGGGCAGGTGAACATCAAGGCGGCGCGCCACCGGCGCGACCCCGGCCCGCTGGATCCGGCGTGCCCGTGCTACACCTGCCAGAATTTCAGTCGGGCGTATCTGCGCCACCTCTTCGTCGCGGGGGAGTGGCTGAGCATGCGACTCCTGTCGCTGCACAACGTCTTCTTCCTCGTGGACCTGGCCGCGCAGGCGCGCGCGGCCATCCGGGCGGGGCACTACGGCGCGTGGAGCCGCGAGTGGCTCGCGGGCTTCCGGTCCGCCCGACCGACCGCCGCCTGAGGGCGGCCTACACCTTCAAGGAGATCGAGAGTGGCCACCATTCTGCTGCAGGGAATGTTCGGGGGAGGCGGGACGGCGCTGGTCGTTCAGCTCGTGCTGATCGTCGCCATCATGTACTTCCTCTTCGTGATGCCGCAGCGACGTGAGCAGAAGCGCCATCGGGAGATGCTTGCGGCGCTGAAGCCTGGGAACCAGGTGGTGACCGCAGGCGGGCTGGTGGGCGAGATCGTCTCCATCCGCGAGGAGCTGATCACGCTCAAGAGCGGTGACTCGCGCGTGGTGGTCGAGCGTGGCCGGATCGCCCGGCTCGCTACTCCGCCCGCCGCGACCAAGTAGCACGGAAGGAGGCCAGGAATGGCGATTCGGAAGATCGAGCTGCTCGGCGCGGACGTTCTGCGCCGGCGCGCGGTGGAGATCCCGGAGGCGGAGATCTCCGACGAGCTCCGCCGCCTCGTGCGCGACATGTTCGAGACGATGTACGACGCGGAGGGGATCGGCCTCGCCGGCCCGCAGATCGGTGTCCCGCAGCGGGTGATCGTCGTCGACGTGCGCGAGGAGGGCAGCGCGCCCTTTGCGCTCCTCAACCCACGGATCGTCGAGACCAGCTCCGACGTGGAGAAGGCCGACGAGGGCTGCCTCAGCATCCCCGGCATCTCCGGGCCCGTCGAGCGGCGGCTTCGGGTGGTCGTCGAGGGGCTCGACGAGAAGGGCGAGCCGGTCCGCATCGAGGCCGAGGGGCTCCTCGCCCGCTGCCTCCAGCACGAGATCGATCACCTCGACGGCGTCCTCTTCATCGACCATCTTTCGCCGCTCAAGCGGAACATGGTGCTGAAGAAGTACCGGAAGGAGCGGGCCGCGGCGGAGAAGGGAGGAGAGAAGGGGCGCACCGCCGGAAGCCGGCGATGAGGGTCCTCTTCTGGGGCACGCCCGCGTTCTCCCTGCCGGCGCTGCGCGCGCTGACCGGCGAGGGCCATCTCGTGGTGGGCGTCGTCACCCAGCCCGACCGCCCCGCCGGCCGCGGTCGCCATCTCGGCGTCTCGCCGGTGAAGGAGTGCGCGCTCGCCGAGGGCATCCCGGTGCTCCAGCCGGAGCGCGCGAGAGGAGAGGAGTTCCTCCAGCAGATTCGCGCGCTCGAGCCGGAGGTCTCGGTCGTCGTCGCCTACGGGCAGATCCTGCGCCCCGAGGTGCTCGACCTGCCGCCGAACGGCTCCATCAACATCCACGCCTCGCTGCTTCCCGAGCTGCGCGGCGCCGCACCGGTCCACTGGGCGATCGTCCGCGGCTACGACACCACCGGCGTCACCATCATGCGCATGGAGGCGGGCCTCGACTCCGGCCCCATCCTCTTCCAGGTCCCCGAGCCCATCCGGCCGGACGAATCCAGCGGCGACCTCGGCGCGCGGCTGGCGGAGATCGGCGCCGAGGCCCTCATCGACACCCTGGCGATGCTCGAGGTCGGCGAGGTGGACGAGGTGCCCCAGGACGAGGCGCTCGCCACCTACGCCCCGAAGGTGGGCCGCGAGGTCGCGCGGCTCGACTGGAAGCGCCCCGCTCCCCAGCTCTCGCGCTGGATCCGCGGGCTCGACCCCGCGCCCGGCGCATGGAGCATCCTCGACGGCGCGCCCGTGAAGCTCTTCGCGCCGCGCGTGGAGGCCGGGAGCGGTGAGCCCGGCGTCGTCCTCGCGGCGCACGAGGCCGAGGGCCTGCTCGTCGCCGCCGGCGAGGGCGCGGTGCGCATCCTCGAGGTCCAGCCCGCGGGGCGGCGGAGGATGGAGGCCGGCGCGTGGGTGCGGGGCCGGGGCGTGCGCGCGGGTGACGTCCTCATCTGAGAGGTCGCCGCGCGGGCTGCCACGGCTGCACCTGGTCACCGACGCCGCGACCGTCGCCCGGCCCGGCTTCCTCGCCGGCGCGAAGCGCGCCCTCGGGGCCGGCGGGGTGAACGTGGCGCTCCACCTTCGCGCACCGGGTACATCCGCGCGTATCCTCCGCGAGATCGGGGGGCGAGTGGCGGCGCTCTGCGCGGAGACGGGCGCCCTCCTGGTCGTGAACGATCGGGTGGACGTGGCGCTGGCGATCGGCGCCGGCGGCGTGCAGCTCGGCCGTGGCTCGTTCGACGTGCCCGACGCGCGCCGACTGCTGGGCCCGGGGCCGCTCATCGGGGTTTCCGTACACCCGGGAGAGCCGGTCGACGAGGCGGCGGATTTCGCGCTCGCCGGTACCCTCTTCGCCACCGCGTCTCACCCCGGCCGCGCGGGGAGCGGCACGGCGTGGCTCGGCCCGCTCGTCGCGCGCGGGCTGCCGGTGATCGGAATCGGCGGCATCACGCCGGAGCGGGTGCCGGCGGTGCTGGAGGCGGGCGCGTACGGGGTGGCGGTGGTCCGCGCGGTGTGGTCCGCTCGCGATCCGGGCGCCGCTGTGACGGAGATCCTGAATGCACTGGGCTGATGAGTGAGATCGACTTGATCCGGATTCGCGTGAACGGCGACGAGCGGACGATTCCCGCCGGCCTCACCGTCCACGGGCTCCTGGAGCACTTCGAGCTCCAGCCACGGCTGGTGGTGGTGGAGCACAACGGCGAGATCCTGCGCCGCGAGCGCTACGCGCTGGTTCCCGTGGCTCCCGGGGATGCCCTGGAGCTCGTTCATTTCGTGGGTGGAGGTTGAGAGAGATGGAAACGATCCTGGAGACCACGCAGGCGCGGAGCTGGGACGAGCCGCTGGTGATCGGCGGCAGGGCTCTCCGCTCCCGGCTGCTCATCGGTACCGGAAAGTACCGGACGAACGCGGAGATGACCGCCGCGCTCGATGCCTGCGGCGCGGAGGTCGTGACGGTCGCGGTGCGGCGGATCGACCTCGATCGGGCGAACGAGGAGGGCATCCTGTACCACCTCGACCCCGAGCGTTATCTCCTGCTTCCCAACACCGCCGGCTGCTACACGGCGGAGGACGCCGTTCGCTACGCGCGGCTGGCGCGGGCGGCGGGCTTCACCAGCTGGGTGAAGCTGGAGGTGATCGGCGACCAGGAGACGCTCCTGCCCGACGTAGACGCCACGCTCCGCGCGGCGCGCGAGCTCGTCGCCGATGGCTTCACCGTGCTCGCCTACACGAACGACGACCTCATCACCGCGCTCCGGCTCGAGGACGCCGGCTGCGCCGCCGTGATGCCGCTCGCGTCGCCCATCGGGAGTGGCCTCGGGCTCATGAACCCCCATGGCATCCGCACGATCAAGTCGCGGCTTCGGGTGCCGGTGATCGTCGACGCGGGCGTGGGAACGGCCTCCGACGCGGCGATCACGATGGAGCAGGGCGTCGACGGCATCCTGATGAACACGGCGATCGCCGCGGCCGACGACCCGGCCCGGATGGCGCGCGCCATGGCGCTGGCGACGGAAGCGGGCCGGCTGGCGTACCTGGCCGGCCGCATGCCGCGTCGCGAGCGCGCGGTGCCGTCGAGCCCCCTCCGCGGCATGCTCGCCTAGCACCCGACGCTCGTGCCCGCACCCGTCACCGCTCCCCGGCAGGTCGCCCTCACCGTCGTCCGGGCGGTGCGCGAGGGCGATCTCCTGGACCGGGCGCTCGCGCGGCAGTCGACGGCGCTGGATACGCGCGGGCGCGCCTGGGTGCGGGAGCTTCTCTACGGCGTCTATCGCCTCCGCGGCCGCCTCGACTCGCGGCTCGCCCCGCGCGTGCACGGGGGCCTGGACTCGCTCCAGCCCGACGTGCTCGACGTCCTGCGGCTCGGCGCCTACCAGCTGCTGGAGATGGGAGGAGTGCCGCCGTACGCCGCGATCTCCCAGTCCGTGGAGCTCGCGCGCTGGGCGGGGGTGGGGCGCGCGGCGGGGCTGGTGAACGGAGTGCTCAACGCGGTCCAGCGGCGCCGGGACGAGCCCCTTCCGGCGGCGACCGATCTCCTGAGCCACCTGACGACCTGGGGCTCGCATCCCGCGTGGCTCGTCGAGCGCTGGCTGGCGCGCTTCGGTCCGGAGGAGACGCGCGCGCTGGTCGAGGCGGACAACTCCCGGCCCGGGCTCTGCCTGCGCCCCGTCGGAGTCTCGACGACCGAGGCCCTGGAGCGGCTGCGTGCCGCCGGTATCGAGGCCGAAGCGGTGTCCATCTCCCCGGACTCGGTACGCGTGATCTCTCCCGCACCCGTCGACGAGATACTCGCGGCGGTGCCGGCGGTGGTGCAGGACCCCGCGGCGGCGCTCGTCGTCCGCTACGCGGCGCCCCCGCGGGGTGCAGTCGTCCTCGATCTCTGCGCCGCTCCGGGCGGGAAGGCGCTCGGACTCGCGGAGCGCGCGGGGCTCGTCGTCGCGGCGGACCTCTCGGCCGGGCGGCTGCGCCGTCTCGGTGAGAACGTGGACCGGTTGGGCCTCGGCGGCCGGGTCGCGCCGGTCGTGGCGGACGCCCGATGGCCACCGTTCCGGCCGGCGGACGTGGTGCTCGTCGACGCGCCGTGCACCGGCACCGGCACGCTGCGGCGCCATCCCGACGGCCGCTGGCGCGTCCAGCCGGAGGATCTAGCCGCGCTCGCCGCCCTCCAGCGCGAGATCCTCGACGCCGCGGCGCCGCTCGTCCGGCCGGGCGGTTACCTCGTCTACTCGACGTGCTCGCTGGAGCCCGAGGAGAACGCGACGCAGGTCGAAGACTTCCTCGCCCGTCACCCGGGGTTCGAGCCGGCACCCGAGCATGGTTCGGTCGATGTGTCCGTGCTCGACGGGAGAGGATTCCTGCGCGTCCTCCCGCAACGGCACGCGGTGGACGGCGCATTCGCGGCCCGTCTGCGGAGGAGCGCTTGAGGCACGGGACGTTACGGCGGATCGTCGTCGTCGCCGTCGGCGGCTTCGCCCTCGGCTTCGTCTCGGTCGCGCTCTATCTGCGCTTCGGCGTCACCCGGCGCGACGTCGCTACCGTGCCGGACGTGCGCCACCTGGGCGCCGGAGCCGCGCGCAGGGCGCTCCAGCGCGCCGATCTGCGCCTCACCATCGGGGATTCGCTCGCGAACTCCTCCGTTCCCGCCGGGGCCGTCGTCGCGCAGAGCCCGCTCCCGGGCCGTGAGGTGGGGCCGGGGAGCGAGGTCCGGGTCTTTCTGAGCACCGGGCCGGTACGGGAGCCTGTGCCGGATGTCGGCCTCCTTCCCGCCGCCCAGGCCGTCCGGATCCTGGAGGCGACGGGCTTCCAGGTCCATCTGGACACGGCGCGCGATGCGCGCGCGGCGGGCAGGGTGGTGGGCACCGATCCGGCCGCGGGCACCTTCGTCGGGGTTCCGGGGGTAGTACGGCTGATCATCAGCGCCGGGCCACCACGCGTCGAGGTCCCCGTGCTCGCGGGGGCGTTGCAGCCGCAGGCCCGGGCGCTCCTCGATGCCGCCGGACTGCGCCTCGGAGAGGTCGGCGTCCAGTTCCGCGAGGATCTCCCCGAGGGGGAGGTCGTCACGCAGTCGGTGGCGCCCGGTGACAGCCTCGTGGCGGGCACTCGGGTAGACATCGTAGTCGCGACCCACCAACTTCTCGGGTCGCCCGTTCCGACCGGTCAGCAGGACGCCGCCGGGGGCCTGTAGAACACGGGAGTTTCAGAGGATGAATCGGCAGTGGTGGTTCGTTGGCGGGATCGTCGCGGTGATCGTGATCCTGATCGGTGCCGGCTGGTCGGTGCGCGAGCGGTTCCTGCCCGTCGAGGTGGGCACGGCTGCACCGAACTTCACGGCCCGAGACCTCCAGGGCCATCCGGTCGACCTGAAGCAGCTCCGTGGCCAGGTGGTGCTGCTGAACATCTGGGCCACCTGGTGCCCCCCGTGCCGCGAGGAGATGCCGTCGCTCCAGCGCCTCTACTCGAAGATGGGCCCGAAGGGTCTGAAGCTCGTGGCGGTGAGCGTCGACGCCGCACCGGGCTCCGTCGATCCCGACGGGCGACCGGGCGGGGACGTGGCCTCCTTCGCGCGCAGCCTCGGGCTCACCTTCGACATCTGGCGCGATCCCGACGGCTCCATCGAGCAGCTCTACCGCACCACCGGCGTGCCGGAGAGCTTCGTCATCGATCGCGACGGCACCATCATCAAGAAGGTGATCGGCGGGACGCTCTGGGACTCGTCCGCGAACCTCGATCTCCTCAACCGCCTCCTCCAGGAGTAGGGCGTGGCGCGACTGCTCGGAGCGTTCACCCACAACTGGCAGCTCAAGCTGCTGGCCCTCGCGCTGGCGGTGCTGCTGTGGGTCGTCGTCAGCGCCGAGCAGATCGAGAGCAACTGGATTCCCGTCTCGCTTCAGGTGGAGGTCAACGATCCCGACTACCGGGTCGTCCCGTCCTCCGCGCCGCGCGAGGTCCAGGTGCGCTTCAGCGGCCCCCGCCGTGAGCTGTGGGACCTGGCGATCGAGCGGCCACCGCTGCTGCTCCGGGTCTCGGGCGTCGGCGACACCGTCCAGGTGCTCGATCTCGATCCCGGGATGGTGCTCGTCCCCAACGGGCTCTCCGTGAACCCGCAGGCGGTGCGCCCCGCCCGGGTCCGCCTGCGCTTCGAGCACCTCTCGGTACGCAGCGTTCCGGTCCAGGTGAAGCTCGCAAACACGCTCGGGCCCGACTATACGCTGGTCGATTCGCTGGTCGTCGAGCCGTCCCGCGTGGACATCAGCGGGCTCGCGACGCAGGTGGCCGGCGTCGAGCGGGTGGAGACGGTGCCGATCTCGTTGCCTACCCGGAGCCAGGACTTCGCGGTGCTCGCCCCGCTCGAGACCGCCCCGCTCCACGGGCTGAAGATCTCCGCCGCCCGGGTGCGCGTCAGCGGGAGAGTGGAGAGAGTCGTCGACCGCACCATCGCCTCCGTTCCCATTTCCGTCGGGCCGGGCGTCGTCGTCCACCCCGGCGCGGTGGACGTCGTCCTGCGCGGCGCCGAGGGGCTCGTCGGCCCGCTCCGGCCCGCCGACTTCCGTGTCGTCATCGCGATCGATTCGATCCCGGAACGCCTACCGCCCGAGGGCATGCTCGTCCCGCTGCGCGTCGACGGCGTGCCCGCCGGCGTGACCGCGGCCGCGCACCCGCGAGCGGCGCGCCTGATGCCGACCCGCGCCCCGGCCGACTCCGCGGCCCAGCGCGGCGGTCGGGCGGACTCGGCCGCGGCGCGGCGCGGCGCATGAGCGGCCTCGTCACGCTGGCGCTCGAGACGTCCTGCGACGAGACCTCCGCGGCCGTGCTCCGCGGCGAGACCGACCTGCTCGGCCACGTCATCTTCTCGCAGGACATCCACCGCCTCTACGGGGGCGTGGTGCCGGAGCTGGCCTCGCGCGCGCACCTGCGTACCGTCGATGCCGTCGTCTCCGGCGCGCTCGACGAGGCCGGAATCGCGCTCGACGACGTGGACGTGGTGGGTGTCACGGCCGGGCCCGGCCTCATCGGCGCCCTGCTCGTCGGCGTGGCGTGGGGGAAGGGCGCGGCGTGGGCCCTCGGGAAGCCGATCGTCGGCGTCCACCACATGGAGGCGCACCTCTTCGCCACCCAGCTCGAGAACCCGGACGCCCAGCCGCCCTTCGTCGCCCTGCTCGTCTCCGGCGGCCACACGATGCTGCTCTGGGTGCCGGCGTGGGGCGACTACCATCTCCTCGGCGCCACCCGGGACGACGCGGCCGGCGAGGCCTTCGACAAGGCCGCGAAGCTGCTCGGGCTGCCCTATCCCGGTGGTCCGGCGATCGAGCGCGTGGGTGCCGCCGGCGACCTCGGCCGCTACGTCCTCCCGCGGCCGCTCCTCACGCGGCGATCCCGGCCGGGCGATCCGGAGTATTACGACTTCTCGTTCAGTGGCCTGAAGACGGCGCTCCGCGAGCGCGTGCGCGCCGTGGAGGCGGCGGGGCAGATGCCCGGGGCCGTGCCGGACCTCGCCGCGGGCTTCCAGGACGCGGTGGTCGACGTGCTCACCGCCAAGACGATGCGCGCGGTGCGGCAGATGGACTGCCCCCGGGTCGTGCTCGGGGGCGGCGTGGCGAACAGCCGCGCACTGCGGGAGCGGCTGCGCGAAGCACTCGGGCCCGGCGGCGAGCTCTACTTTCCCTCACCGCGCCTCGCCACCGACAACGCGGCGATGATCGCCCGGGCGGCGCTCTTCCACTTCCACCGGGGCGAGATCGCCGGCCTCGATCTCAACGCCCGCGCCGATCTGCCGTTTCCGGGGCTGACGGCCGGTTACGCTTCAACCTGAGAGTACGATGCACCCCATTCTCTTCCGGATCGGCAGCTTCACCGTGACGTCCTTCGGGGTCATGATGGCGCTCTCCTTCCTCACCGCCGGCTTCGTCCTGAGCCGCGAGCTCCGCCGCAAGGGCGAGGACCCCGACCTCGCCTGGGATCTGGTGATGTACGCCGCCGTCGGAGGCGTTCTCGGCGCCAAGATCTACTACATGATCCTCTTCTGGCAGCACACGGTCGCCGACCCGCTGGGGGCGATCCTCTCCCGGAGCGGGCTCGTGTGGTACGGCGGCTTCCTCGGCGCCGCGGCGCTCATCTACTGGCGGCTGCGTCGCGGGAAGATCTCGGTCCCGCGCGTCGCCGACGCCATCGCGCCCGCCCTCGCGCTTGCCTACGGCGTCGGTCGCATCGGCTGCTTCCTGGTGGGTGATGATTACGGGCGCCCGACCGACCTGCCGTGGGCCGTCGCCTTCCCGAACGGCGCACCGCCCTCGACCGCCGAGAACCTGCGCAACCTCTTCGGCGTTTCCGTGCCGGACAGCATTCCCGGCTGGACCGTCATGTCCGTCCACCCGACGCAGCTCTACGAGGTGGGCATGGCGATCATCATGTTCGCCATCCTCTGGAGCCTGCGGAAGCGGATCACCGCCCCCGGCGCGCTCTTCGCCGTCTATCTCGCCCTGGCGGGCGCGGAGCGCTTCATCGTCGAGATCTTCCGCGCCAAGGACGACCGCTTCTTCGGCCCGCTCACGATGGCCCAGGTCCTGAGCCTCTGCCTCATCGTCGTGGGGGCGGTACTCGCCCGGCGGCTGACGCGCTCGGAGGCTGGCACGCAAGTGGCAACGGCGCAGGCGGGTTGAGGCCCTTCCCCGCGCTCTGAGCCCGACGGATGCTTACCGTTCTCCACATCTCCGACGTCCACTTCGGCCCGGTGTACCAGCCGGAGGTGGGTGAGGCGCTGCTCCGCTTCGCTCACGACCTCGATCCCGACCTGATCGTCGCTTCGGGCGACTTCACGCTGCGCGCCAAGGTCGAGCAGTTCCAGGAGGCCCGGGCCTTCCTCGACCGACTTCCCGACGTCCCGCTGATCGTCACCCCCGGGAACCACGACGTGCCGCTCTATCGCGTCCGCGAGCGGCTCTTCCACCCCTACGAGAACTACAGGCGCTACATCTCGGAGGAGCTGGACACGGTGACGCGCGTGCCGGGCGCGGTGATCGTCTCACTCAACTCGACGGCCGCGCACCGGGCGATCGTCAACGGCCGGATCGATTCGTGGCAGCTCGATCTCGCCCGTGAAGCCTTCCGGGACACGCCGCCGGAGACGCTCCGTATCATCGTCGCCCACCACCACTTCGCGCCCCCGCCGGACTTCGAGGGTGCGAACGTGATGCCGGGAGCCAGACGCGCGCTCGATGCCTTCACGGAGATGCGCGTGGACGTCATCCTCGGGGGCCATCTCCACCGGGCCTACATCGGGAACTCGCTCGACGTTTACTCCGGCAGGGACCGCGAGCACGGCATCGTCATCGTACAGAGCGGAACGAGCACTTCCCGCCGCGGCCGGGCACGCGAGCGCGAGAAGAACTCCTTCAACGTCCTGCGGCTCGATCGGACCTTCATTCGCGTTACGCACCAGATGTACTTCGAGGTGGCGGAAGGTTTCGTCGCCAGCAGCCGCCACATCTTCTACCGGGGCGGCCGACCGCCGCTGCCCGGCGATCCGGCGTACGCCGAGGCGCACCGCCTGGAGGTGGATGACGATGTTCGTATATCGTCGTGAGCTGACGAAGCGCGAGCTCGCGCCCGCGCTCGGCGCCGGGCTGGCGAGCGGGCTCGCGGTCGGCCTCGCCGTGGCGTACCTCACGCAGCTGATGCTGCGGAAGACGCCGCTCCGGCCGCGGAGCGAGGAGGGCAGGGGCGGGGAGCCCGTTGCGCCCCCGGTGCCCCGATGAGGATCCGCTACTGGCGCATCCTCAGGCCGCTGCTCGGCGGCATGGTCGCCGCGCTCGTCCTGGCCATGGCCGCCCTCGGCGTCTATACGCGCACCTCGTGGGGCCGCGGTCACATCCTGGCGATCACGCTCAGGACCCTCGGCGGTAAGCTCAACGGCACGCTGAAGGTCCAGCGGCTCGACGGCAACCTCTTCACCGGCGCGCGGCTCTACCGGGTCAGTCTCGCGGAGAGCAACGGTCAACCACTCCTCACCGCGGACAGCGCGTACATCGACTACGACCTGCCGACCTTCTTCGGCGGAGACGTGGTGATCCACCGCCTGGTCCTCTTCAACGCCGACCTGCGGCTCCGCCGCCTGCCGGGCGACTCCCTGTGGAACTACCAGCAGGTCCTGCTCGACACCACCGCCACGCCCGGGACGGGGCCCGGCAAGGCGACGATCATCGACCAGCTCCGCCTCGTCGGCGGCCACGTCGTCGTGCGGATGCCATGGTCGCCGGACTCCACCGCGTCTGCGAGCGAGCAGCGGCAGGCGGTAGCGGCGATCCTGAGCGACACCTCCCGGCAGTACGTGGAGCGCGTGCCCGGCGGCTTCCTCGAGACCTGGCGGTTCCAGCTCGCCCGGGGCCAGCTCAGTCAACTCACCATCGCACCGGACGAGCGCGGGGGTACCTACCTCGGGATCGACACCCTGCGCGCGACGGCGCAGATCTACCGCGGTTCCCCGCTCGTCCTCGAACAGGCGGCTGGTCAGATCGCGCTGCGCGACGGCATCCTGCGCTACCGGGCGCCCCTCATCGTGCTTCCCGGCTCGCGGCTGAGCAGCGACGGGCGGATCGACATGCGTGAGCCCGCTCCGAAGTACGATCTCGGCTTCAACGGCCAGCGGGTCTCCCTCGCCGACGTGCAGTGGATCTATCCACCACTGCCCGATACCGGCACCGCGCGCTTCCAGCTGTGGCTGGAGACGCACCCCGACGGGCTCTACTACAAGGTGCGCGACCTCCGCCTCACGACGACCGGCACCCGCCTCACCGGGAGCGTCGGCGTCGTCTACGGCGATTCGCTCGTCTTCACCGATATGGACCTGCACGCCGACCCCTTCGACGTGAAGGTGGCGACGCGGATCTTCGGCGTTCAGCTCCCCATCGACGGCCTGCACATCGGCTCCGCGGACGCCGCCACTCCTTCCGCCGCCCGCGAGGCGGGCGGCGGCCGACCACCCCCCTCCCGAACTCCCGGACGACGCTCTTGACGGATCCACTGGCGGTGCCACGCGCTCGCGCGGACGGGCTGACCCCGCTCATCGAGCGGCTGCGGTCGGCCGGAAGGGTCGTGCTCACCACTCACGTGAACGCGGACGGGGACGGCATCGGCTCGCAGGTCGCCGTCGCCGCGTGGCTGAACTCGATCGGGGTCGGCGCGACGATCGTCAACCCGACGCCCTTCCCCGCGAACCTCGGTTTCCTCGTCACCCGACCGGGCCTGGTCGCCGACCTGGGAACCGCCGCCGCCGCGCGCGCTCTCCGCGAGGCCGACCTCTTCCTCGTCCTCGACACCAGCGAACCCAACCGCGTCGCCCCCCTCCTCGACCATCTCGACCCGGAGCGCACCCTCGTCGTCGACCACCACCCCGCCGGCCCTACCGTCGTCGGCACGCACGGAGTGCAGGACCCCACCGCGGCGGCCGCCGGCGAGCTCGCCTTCGACCTCCTGCGCCTCGCCGATGCTCCCCCTCTGCCCGCCGCGGACCTGGGCATCTACGTCGCCATCGTGAGCGACACCGGCTCGTTCCGCTTCAGCAACACCAGCCCGCGCGCCCACCGCATCGCGGCCACTCTCCTGGAGCACGGCGTCGACCCCGAGGCCGTCTTCCAGCGGCTCTTCGCCACGGCGCCCCTGCGCAGGCTCGAGCTGCTGCGCGCCGCCCTCGGCACCCTCGAGAGCGACCCTCGCATCGGCCTCA
>DASSTO010000050.1:0-54095 GCA_035707865.1 Longimicrobiaceae bacterium
GCTGGATCCTCAGCCTGGGCGGCGAGGCGGAGGTCCTCTCGCCGCCGGAGCTGCAGGTGGAACTCCGGGCGATGGCGCGCGCGGTGGCCGCGCTCTACGCGGAAGAGGTGGCGTCCCGTGGCTGAGCGCCGGACGGCCGAAGCGCAGCTCTCGCGCGTGCTGCAGCTCCTTCCACGAGCGGCCCGCGCCGGCGGGATCGCGCTCGCGGAGCTGGCGAGCGAGGCGGGCATGAGCGAGCGCGAGGTGCTCGCGGACCTGCAGGAGGTCTATACCCGGGACTTCTACCACCCCGCCGGTAGCGGCGACGGCGTGCAGGTGAGCATCGAGGCCGACCAGGTCGAGGTGTGGACCACGGGCGAGTTCAGGCGCCCGCCGAGGCTCGGTCCCCGTGAAGCTCTGGCGCTGGGGCTGGGTCTGCGCGTCCTGGCCGCGGAATCGCCCGCACCCGAGCGTCCCGCGATGCTCGCGCTCGCGCAGCGGCTGGAGAGGGAGCTCGCCGCGCGTCCTCCCGGGTCGCTGCTGGCGGGCATCGCCGTCAACCCGGGTGCGGACTCGCCGGAGGGCATCCGCGCGGTGCTGCGGGAGGGGGCGCGGGGGCTCCGCCGCTGCCGGATCGCCTACCTGAAGCCCGGTGCGCCGGAGCCGGAGGAGCGCGTGGTCGACCCCTACGTGCTGCTCGCCGCCGAGGGCCACTGGTACCTCGTGGCGCACTGTCACCGCAGCGACGAGGTCCGGGTCTTCCGCGCCGATCGCGTGGTCGGCGCGACGATTCTGGAGGAGCGCTTCGCGGTGCCGCAGGGCTTCGACCCGCTCGCCTACGTGCGCGACGGCCGTGTCTTCCAGCCGGTGGACGACGTGGAGGTGCCGGTGCGCTATACCGCCCGCATCGCGCGCTGGATCGAGGAGCACGGCCCCGTCGAGCGACAGGACGACGGCAGCGTGATCGTGCGCCACCGCGTCTCGGATCCCGCCTGGCTCGTGCGGCACGTCCTCCGGCACGGGCCCGATGCGGAGGTCCTCGGCCCACCCGAGATGCGCGACCAGGTGCGCGCGACCGTTCTGCGACTGATAGCTGATAGCTGATAGCTGATAGCGGGGTCAGGGCCCGGTTGTCAGAGGGGGTGCGTACCTTGGAGATGTGCCCGGACTCATCTCTTTCAGGAGCATGCCTTCATGCTGAACGTCACCCTCGCCTCACCCCATCGGCACCGCTCTCTCACCCTCTTTCCCCTCCTCGCCCGGGACGCGCCCGAGCTGCCCTACGCGCTCATGGCGGACGCACTCCAGCACGGCGTCCTGCGGATCACCGAGGTGGGTTCGGGCACCGTGCCGGAGCTCCTCGCCGCCAACGGCGGAGAGAGCACCATCCTCGTCCTCGACGGCGAGCAGCTCGTCGGCGCGCGGCAGAACCGAACCACCAGCCGCTCGCTCCTGCTCCCCGCGAAGAGCGAGACGAAGATCCCGGTCTCCTGCATGGAGCGGGGCAGATGGCACTTCGAGAGTGAGGACTTCCAGCCCACGCGGTCGAACTCGCCCACCGCCGTGCGGCGGCAGGCGAGGGAGGTCGAGGCGGAGCGCGCCCGGGAGGGCGAGGCGGTTCCCACCGGGGCGCTCTCGGCGGCACAGGGTCGGGTGTGGGATACCATCGCCGGGCATTCGGAGCTGCTGCACTCGCACTCCGACACCGGCGCGCTCGACGACCTCTACGCCATCCGCGCCGAGGAGCTGGACGGCTGGGCTTCCCGGTACGCCGTGCAGGAGGGTCAGGTGGGACTGCTCGCCTTTCTCGGCGGCCGGCCGCTGGGAATGGACGTGATCGGCTGCACGAGGCTCTACGCCCGGCTGCACGAGCGCCTGGTGCGCGGCTACGTCATGGACGCGCTCGGTGCCCGCGCGCGGGGGAGGACGATCTCTCCGGAGACGGCGCAGCGCTACCTCGGCCGGGTCCGCTCGGCGCGGCGGGTGGAGTCGCCGACGGTCGGCCTGGGGCGCTATGCCGTGCTCGCGGGTGAGGTGATCGGCGGGGAGCTGATGGACGGGGGTCGGCTGGTCCATCTCTCGGCGTTCCCGGCCGACCCGCGGAGGTCGCGCGGCGTGGCGGAGTCCCGGTCCGATGCTCCCATCGCACCTCCCAGCCGCCGCCGGCGTTCGTGACCGCCGACCCCCCGACCGGCGCCACCGGCCGGAGGACGCGGGCGCCCCCCCGCCCGGGGGCGTCCCGAAGAAAGCCCGGCGGTGGCGCGAGAGAACCGCCGGGCGTAAACATCCTGTCCGTGCCGACCCCGTGAGGGGGCGCGTGTGCCCCCTCTTCCTCCGCCCGCCGCCGTCCCGCCCGCCATCCCGATGACCCAGACCGGCCTCCTGCGCCCCGTCCGTCGGCACGCCCCCGAAGTCGAGCGCGCCTTCCTGGGTTGGAGCCGCGACGCGCTGCGTGCCGCCGCCTCTCGCCTGGCGGATCACTATGCCGACGGCCACGAGCTGCGGATGGATGCGGCCACCGTCGCCCTGCCGGGTGCGCGCGCCGGGCGCCGGCTGCGGGAGATGCTCCTGGACGAGTCCATCTCCCGGAAACTGCGCCTGGTTCCGCCACGGATCGTCACCGTCGGCTCCGTGCCGGAGCTCCTCTACACGCCCGTCCACCCCCCCGCACCCGACGCGCACTGCACCGCGGCGTGGTCGCGCGCCCTGCGACGACTCCCGGCGGGGCGCCTGGCGAGGCTCTTCTCCCTGGCGCCGGCCGAAGACGACGTGCGCGGCTGGACACGTCTGGCGCGTACCGTCACCACGCTGCACCGGGAGGTGAGCGGAGCGGGCCTGCGCTTCGCCGACGTCCAGGCGCGCTGCGGCGAGGGTCTCCTCTTCGCCGATACCGAGCGCTGGTCCGTTCTCTCCGAGGCCCAGGCGCTCTTCGAAGCGGAGCTGGAGGCGCTGGGCCTCTCCGACCGGGGGCTGGCGCGCTGCGATGCACTGGCCGCCGGCGTCCTGGTGCTCGATCGCGATCTCTGGCTGGTCGGCGTGGTCGAGATGCCGCCCGTCCTCCACCGCATGCTGGCGTCCCTGCCGGCGGCGGACGGGCTGCTCCGCGTCCTCGTGCACGCGCCGGAATCGGAAGCCGGCGGATTCGACGCGCTCGGCCAGCTGCGGCCGGAGGCGTGGACGGCCCGCCCGCTCCCCCTTCGCGACGACCAGATCGCCGTCCGCACCCGGCCCGCGGAGCAGGCGGAGGAGGTGGCGCGCACCCTCGCCTTCCTGGGCGGCCGCTACGGCGCCGACGAGATCGTGATCGCCGCGCCGAACGAGGAGCTGATCCCGTGCCTGGAGCGGCGGCTCGCCGATGCCGGTGTCACGGTCCGCAGGGCCACCGGAGCCGCCGCGGAGCGCTCGCCCACCGCGAGGCTCCTCGCGGCGTTCGCGGACTACCTCGACGGGGGCCGCGCCGATGCGTGCGCGGCCCTCGCGCGCCACCCCGATCTCGGGCGCTGGCTGCGACGCGCGGTACCGGAGGAGCTCGGCCGGGAGGACGGGTGGTTGGAGGCGCTCGACACCTACCGCGCGGAGGCTCTTCCCACCCATCTGGATGGCGCGGTGGTGAGGACTCGCTCGCGGGTCGGGCGGAGGGTCGGGGCGCTCCACGATGCACTGAACGACGCGCGCCTCCTCGGCCGAATGCGCGGCCGCCGGGCGCTCACGGAGTGGATGCCGGAGATCATGGCGCTCCTCGCCGAGGTCTACGGCGAGCCCGCGCTCGACCGCACCCGCCCGTCCGTCCGCCGGCTGCTGGACGCCTGCGCGTGCCTGCGCGACGCCGCGGCGGGGCTCTCCTCCCTTCCGCCCGAGCTGGACGAGGAGTGCGACGGGCCGACGGCCCTCCGACTGCTGCTGGACGAGGTGGCGGGCGCGGCCCTCGCGCCGGACCCGGACGCCGGCGCGGTCGAGGTGCTCGGGTGGCTGGAGGTGCGTCTGGACGATGCCCCGGTCGCGGTGGTCACGGGCTTCAACGAGCCGTACCTGCCCGAGTCCGTGAACGCGCACCCCTTCCTCCCCAACGCCCTGCGCGAGCGGCTGGGTCTGACGGACAACGCGCGCCGCTTCGCGCGCGACCTCTACGAGCTCACGGCGCTCCTCCGCTCGCGCGAGGTCGTGCGCGTCGTTGCCGGCCGCAGGAGCGCGACCGGGGACCCGCTGCGCCCCAGCCGTCTCCTCTTCCAGGTGGAGGGTCGCGCTCTCGCCGAGCGGGTGCGCGACTTCTTCGAGGCGGGCGCACCCTCTCCACCCGCGCAGCCGCCGGAGAGCACGGACCCCTCCGCGGGCGGCTTCCAGATGCCCGCCGAGCGCGTCCTGCACGCGCCCGAGCCCATCCGGAAGCTCCCCGTGACCGCCTTCCGGCATCTCCTGGCGGACCCTTACACCTTCGCGCTCGAGTTCATCCTCGGGCTCGCGCCCCTGGACGACCGCCCGCGCGAGCTGGACGGGCTTCGCTTCGGCGACCTCGCGCACGCGGTCCTGGAGCGCTTCGGCCGCTCGGACGAGGTCCACCGCGCCGACGAAGCGCGCGTGCGCCGCCGGCTCGACGAGCTGCTCGACGACGAGGCGCGCGAGCGCTTCGGCGCGCGGCCGCTGCCTGCCGTGCGCATCCAGCTGGAACAGCTCCGCGCCCGCCTCGGGCCCTTCGCCCGCTGGCACGCGGGGTGGGTGGGGGAGGGCTGGCGAGTGGTGGGGGTGGAGTGCAGGACGCCCGAGGAGGGCGCCGGCTTCGAGGTCGATGGCGAGCCCGTCCAGCTCACCGGACGGATCGATCGCATCGACTACCACCCGGAGCGCCGGGCGTGGGCACTCTTCGATTACAAGACGGGGGACAGGGCGAGGCACCCGGAGGAAACGCACCGCGCCGGGAAGCCCGATGGGAGATACTGGACGGACCTCCAGCTCCCGCTCTACCACCACCTCCTCCCGGCGGTCCGGGACGACGAGGGGCGGCGGCCGTATGCCGAGGGCGAGCACGGCGGCTCCGTCGCGCTCGCCTACATCGCCCTTCCGCGCGACCTGGACGGGGTGGGACCCCTCACCGCCGGGTGGAGCGACGAGGAACTGCGCGACGCGGACGAGTGCGCGCGCGACGTGGTACGCTTGCTCCGTGAGAACGCCTTCACCTTCGACCCGGAGCGCGCCCGCGCCGCGCGGGACACGCCGCTCGCGGCGCTGCTGGGCCTCGGCTCCCTGGAGAGCGCCGCGGCCGCGGAGGACGCACGATGACGAGCCCGGCCCCGGCCCCGCCCCGCGAGCTGGTGCGCGCCTCCGCGGGAACCGGCAAGACCTTCCGCATCTCCTCGGACATCGTCGGCCTCCTGGCCGCCGGGAGCCGGCCGGACGCCATCTTCGCCTCCACCTTCACCCGCAAGGCGGCGGGAGAGATCCTCGACCGCGTCCTCGTACGCGTCGCCGCCGCCGCGCTCGACGAGCGCAGGGCGCGCGAGCTGGCGGCCCAGGCGGTGACGGATCGGAGCGCGCGCGGCGAGTTCGTTCCGGAGCGGTGGCTGTCGCTGCTGCGAGAGCTCACGGCCGAGCTGCACCGGTTGAACGTCGGCACGCTCGACGCCTTCTTCGTGCGCGCCGCCTCCAGCTTCTCCGACGAGATCGCGCTCCCCGCGGGCTGGGGGATCGCCGATCGGAGCCTGGCGGAGCGCGTGAAGGCGGAGGCGCTGCAGTCGGTGCTCGAGGAGGCGGACGCGGGCGAGCTGATCGAGCTCGTTCGCGGACTCGGTGCGAAGGACGCCGCGCGCTCGGTGCACGACGCGCTCCTGCGCCAGAGCGACGACCTCCTCCGTCTCCACCGTTCGCTCGACCCCGCGGCCGCTGACGCATGGGCGAGCTTCGACCGCCTGGCGGCCTCCGCTCCGACCGATCTCGACCAGCGCCGGGAGCGCCTGGCGGAGGCGTTCGCGGCGGTCGATGCGCCCCTCACGCAGGCACGTACTCCGAACTCGGCGTGGGTGAAGGCGCTCGACGCGATCGCGCGGATGCTGCGCGAGGGGGACTGGGACGGGTTGATCGAGTCCGGCCTGTTCCAGCGCGCGCTGCAGGAGGACTCGGCCTTCGGCCGGGTTCCGATTCCGGAGGAGGTGCGGGCGCTGGCCGCGGAGACGGCCGGTCTCGTCCGACCGATCATCGCCCGGCGGCTGTCGCTGCAGTGCCGGGCGATGGGCCGGCTCTCGGAGCACCTGGCGCGCGCGATGGACGAGGCACAGCGGGCGGCGGGCGCGTACGGCTTCGGCGACGTCACGCGGCTGCTCGGCGGCCCGGGCGCGCCCTGCAGCCGGGCGGACCTCTTCTACCGGCTCGACGCGCGCGTGCAGCACGTCCTCCTGGACGAGTTCCAGGACACCTCGCTCTCGCAGTGGGAGGCACTGGAGCCGCTCCTCGACCGGCTCCTCCTGGAGCGCGCGGACGGGCACGCGGCGCTCGTGGTCGCGGACCCGAAGCAGTCGATCTACGGCTGGCGCGGCGGGGAGCCGCTTCTCGTCGAGCGCGTGGGCGAGCGCTACGGCCTGCGCGAGGAAGAGCTCTCCCGGAGCTGGCGGTCCAGCCAGGTCGTGCTGGACCTCGTCAACCGCGTCTTCGAGGTGGTCGAGGAGAACGAGATCCTCGACGAGGACGAGGCGGCGCGCGCGGCGGCGTGCGAGTGGGCGAGGGCGTTCGTCCGCCACACCGCGGCGAAGGACCTGCCCGGCCACGTGCGGGTGACGACGGGACCGAGGGACGAGGGCCCGGGCGAGAGCCGCCCACGCCTCTGCCGACGCGCCGCGGAGCTGGTGGCCGAGCTCCGCGCCCGGGCGCCCGGGCGCTACATCGGAGTGCTCACGCGGAAGAACTCGACCGTGGCGCGCATCATCCTGGAGCTGCGCGACCTCGGCATCCGCGCGAGCGAGGAGGGCGGGAACCCGCTCACCGATTCCGCGGCCGTGGCGGCGGTGATCTCGCTCCTCCGGCTCGCGGACCACCCGGGCGACCGGGTCGCGCGCTACCACGTCGCGAGGACGCCGCTGGGGCCGGCGGTGGGGCTCGTGGATCACGACGACGCCGCCGCCGCGGAGCGCTGCGCCGAGCGCCTGCGCCGACAGCTCCTGGAGGAGGGCTACGGGCGCACGATCGAGGGGCTGGCGCGGCGGATCCGGAACGCGTGCGGTGCCCGCGACCGGCGCCGCATGGGTCAGCTGGTCGATCTCGGCTTCCGCTGCGATTCCCGCGCCACGCTGCGCCCCACCGACTTCGTCTCGCTCGTCGGCCAGGAGCGCGTGGAGGATCCGACCGCCGCGGACGTGCGCGTCATGACGGTGCACCAGTCGAAGGGCCTCGAGTTCGACGTCGTGGTCCTCCCCGAGCTCGACGTTCCTCTCTCGGGCAGGGGCGGGGAGCCGGTGACGTACCGGCCCCATCCGGCGGGCCGGGCCACGCGCGTCTTCCCTTACGTGAGCGATGATGTGCGCGCCCTCTTCCCCGACGTCCCGGAGCTGCACCGGGCCGTGGAGCAGGCCGCCGCCGCGCGCTGGCGCGATGGGCTCAGTGGCCTCTACGTCGCGCTCACCCGCGCCCGTCATGCGCTCCACGTCCTGGTGAAGCCGGAAGGGATGGACAGGAACGGAAAGCTGACCGGGAGTCGCGCCAGGAGCGCCGCGCGGCTCGTCCGCTGCGCGCTGGGCGTCGAGGCCGCGGCCGATGCGGACCAGCTTCTCTACGAGAGCGGCGACCCCCGCTGGTTCGACGCCGCCGAGCGCGCGGAGGCCGGTTCCGCGGAGGGCGGGGAGCGGGGAGACGGGCCTCCCGCCGGACCCATCCTCCTCGCGGCCGCGGCGCGCGGCGGCAAGACCCCGGCGCAGGTCACCCCGTCCTCTCTCGCGGGCGGAGACAGGGTCGATCTCGGGCTCCTCCTGCGCCTCGATCGGAGTGCCGCCGAGCGCGGGACTCTGGCCCACGCATGGCTCGAGCGGATCGGCTGGCTGGAGGACGGCGTGCCTTCGAGCGACGAGATGCGGACGGTCGCGGCCCGGGTCTCCCCCCTGCTTCCCGCCGACGCGGTGGCGGCGCTGCAGGTGCGCTTTCGCGGCTGGCTCGCCACCCCCGCGGTGCGCTACCTGCTCCGTCGCGACAGCTACCCCGCGGATGCGGTCGTGGAGCGGGAGGTTCCCTTCTTCCACCGCGCGGAAGGACGCCTCGTCGAGGGGATCATCGACCGGCTCGTGGTCGTGCGCCGGGCCGGACGGGTGGTGAGCGCGGAGGTCATCGACTACAAGACCGACGCCCTGCAGCCGGACGATTCCGCGGCCATCGCGGCGAAAGCGGTCCACTACCGGCCGCAGCTGGACGCCTACCGGGCGGCGGTCGCGAGCAGCTTCGGGATCGCGGCGAGCGCGGTCTGCGCCAGGCTGGTCTTCCTGGAGGCCGGCGCGGTGACGGAGGTCTGAGGACGACGCAGGACCGGATGGAGACCGGGCGGCGTGCGCCGGAGCGCGCTCGCCCTAGCCGTGCAGGATCGCTGTCCCGGACGTGGCGATTCCGACGACGAGCATGGCGGAGAGGATCGCCAGAGCGAGCATCACCCACCCCGTGGCCCCCCGTAGTCGCTGCCGCCACGCAGCCCGCAGGCCCCCCGCTACGACGAGGACCCAGACTCCGACCGCGCCCCACTGCGTGTGGGCTTCGATCCTCGGGCCGCCTTCCCGCGCCGGCCCGAGGGCGGAGAGCGCGGCCTGGCCGGTGAGGAATGCGGCCAGGGCGAAGACGGCGCCGAGGATCAGGAGGGTTCCCGCCCAGCGGCGGGTGCCCTCGCTCCTGAATACGGCACCCGCGACGTCCGCGATCGCGCCCACCACGATGAAGGCGACGGGGAAGTGTACCACGAAGAGGTGGATCGGCATGTCTCCGCTGTCCGTTGTCCGTTCGGCTGTTCCGTCCGGCCCCGCGGCGCAGGGCGGGGCGCGGTTCGCTACGAAAACCATCCAACCTACGCGCGCGCAGCAGCCGGCGCGTCCGGCGCCGGCCGCGCCGTCTGTCGGAGATCTCCCTACGAAGACGCGGAGGAGATCCGACTGCGCGCGCCCGCACGCGGCCGCATACTGTCACGACCCGGTCCGCGTGATCACCTGGAAGGCACGTCCGGCGGGAACCACCGCGCACCCCACACACACGATGAGATCACTGGCTGCTGCGCACGAGATCGCGCGCGCCGCTCGCCCGGTCGGCGACCGCCTGCCGTGCCGGGGCGGGGTGCGGGCGCCGTGAGCGCGCTCGACGCGACCGGGATCCGCGGCGAGCACCGCCGGCTGCTCGCGACCTTCCGCGAGTTCCTCGACCCGCTGACGACCGGCGCCGACCCGGCTGCCGGCGAGGCGCTGCGGGCCGCCGTCGCCTTCCTGCGCCAGGGCGTCCTCGCCTTCGCACACCGCGAGGAGGAGGCGCTCCTCGCCGGAGGTGGGCGCCTGGAGGATGCGGCGCTGGAGCACGCCTTCCTGGCGGCGGAGATCGACCGGCTGGGCCAGGAGGTCCGGCGGCTGACCGGGGCGCACGGCCGCGGCGCGGAAGAGCGCGACCGCAGCCTCGCGCGTATCCGCGAGCTCGCCTACCGCATCGAGGCGGTGCTCGAGGTCCATCTACTCAAAGAGGAAGAGAACGATACACCGGAGCCGCCGCCCGCGGCACCCGCCGCGGAGGAGCGCGCCCACACGGGGGTTCTCACACCCACGGAGGTGGAGGGGTTCCTCCGCCGGCATCGGTGGGCCACGCTCAGCACCGTCGGCGATGGGCGGCCGTACGCGGTGCCCGTCTCCTACGCCTTCGACGGAGAGGGGTTCTACTTCGCCACGGGGTCCGGCCGCAAGGCCCACAACCTGGAGCGCTGCCCCCACGTCTGCCTGACGGTTGCGGAGGTGGCCGGACCGAACGACTGGTGCAGCGTGATCGCGTCGGGCGACGCCCTGCGCGTGGGGCCCCCCGCGGAGAGGATCCGCGCGCTACGCCTGCTGGCGCGTACCCGGCCGGGAGCGCCGGGCGGGCGGGACCTGGCGCGACTGCTGAGCGCCCGGGTCTTCCGCGTGGTGCCCTGCGAGGTCACCGGGCGAGCGCAGGGTCGCGTGGCGAGCGCTCCCGCGGGCCGGGGGGAGGGCGGGACGCTGGTCGCGCCGGTCCCGGGAGCCCGCGCATGAGCGCGGTCCCGCGTCCCGACGCGGCCCTGGCGCCGAGCGCGAAGCCGAGGCTCCCCGAGGTCGACTTCGACCGCTCGCCCTTCCTGGTGATCTGGGAAACGACGCAGGCGTGCGACCTGGCATGCCTGCACTGCCGGGCGGAGGCGCGCGCCTGGCGCGACGGGGGCGAGCTCTCGACCGACGAGGCGAGGCGCCTCATGGAACGCGTGCGCGAGTTCGGGCGGCCTCTCTTCGTGCTCACCGGCGGCGATCCGCTCAAGCGCCCCGACATCGTCGAGCTGGTGGAGTACGGCGCGGGCCTGGGGCTGCGCATGGCGATGACGCCCTCCGGCACGCCGCTCATGACGCCGGAGATCCTGCGGCGGCTCCGCGACGCGGGGCTCTCCCGGCTCGCGGTCAGCCTCGACGGCTCCACGGCCGCCGTCCACGACGGCTTCCGGGGCGTCGCCGGCTCCTACGACTGGACCGTCCGGATGATCCACGCGGCGCGCGAGATCGGGCTCTCGACGCAGATCAACACCACCGTCAGCCGGCACAATCTCGACGACTTCGAGTCGCTCATGGAGCTGATGGCGGGGCTGGGCATCTCCCTCTGGTCCGTCTTCTTCCTCGTCCCCACCGGCCGTGCGCGAGCCGAGGACATCGCCAGCCCGGAGGACTTCGAGCACGTCTTCGAGCGCATGTACCAGCTGTCGAGGACCGCCCCGTTCGACATCAAGAGCACCGCCGCCCCGCAGTACCGGCGCGTGATCCTCCAGCAGCAGGTGCGGGAGCGGCGCGCGGGCGAGCGAGAGGGAGCGCCGGACGCGCTCACCGCGGGCGTCGGCTTCAGCCTCGCCGACGGGGTGGGTCGCGCGAAGGGGGTGAACGACGGGAACGGCTTCCTCTTCGTCAGTCACCTGGGAGAGATCTACCCGTCCGGCTTCCTCCCGCTCTCGGCGGGAAACGTCCGGCGCGACGACATGGTCCGGGTCTACCGCGAGCACCCGCTCTTCCGCTCGCTCCGCGACCCGGCGCAGCTCAAGGGCAAGTGCGGCGTCTGCGAGTACCGCGAGGTCTGCGGCGGCTCGCGCGCCCGGGCCTACGCGCTGACGGGCGATCCGCTCGAGGCGGAGCCCTTCTGCACCCACGTGCCCGCCCGCTACGCCCGCATGGTGGCGGCCGGGGAGGCCGAGGACGTGGAGAGCTACTTCGGCCGCCGCGTCGCGGGGTGGCGAAGGGCGCCGCGACCCGCCCTGCCCGTCCTCCGCGAGCGTCTGCTCCGCCACTTCGGCCCGGACGACGGCTGATCGCCCTCCGCGGCGAAGCGGACCCATCGGAGCACCGATGTCGTCGGGTCTCCCCGAATCCCTGCAGGACCCACCCCGAGCCCCACCCGTCATGCGCACTTCATCGGATGCTCATCCCAGGGTACGCGAGTGGCAGAGCCGGCAGGTCGCCCTCGTCGCGGGCCTCCTGCTCTTCGAATCGCTTTCGGGGCTCTCCATCTACCTGCTGCCCTTCAGCGTGACCAATCAGGTGCAGGTGCTCCTGCACACCGCCGTCGGGCTCGCGTTCCTGGCTCCGTACCTCCACTACCAGATCCGGCACTGGCGCCTCTACCGGGCGACCCGGATGACGCACGTGAAGCTCACCGGCTACTTCTCGATGGTGGCCACGACGGTCGCGCTGCTCTCGGGGCTCGTGCTGAGCTACCAGGCGGTCTTCTGGACGCGCATCAGCCACGTGTGGGACGGGGTGCACGTGGTGGCCACCTTCGGCGTGGTCGCGGCGGTGCTCCCGCACCTCCTGATCGTCGTCGTGCGCAACCTGCGGGCACGCCACCTGGAGGCGATCGGTCCCATACTCACGGCGCAGCGGCGCTTCGGCACGAGGAGCGCCGCCGTCGCGGGCGTGGCGTTCGTGGTGCTCGGCGCCGCGGTGCTGGCGTACCGGCCGGTCCGGCTCGTCGATCGTCTCCCCTCCGACTACCACTACGCCTACGGCGGCGGCGCGCCCTTCGCGCCCAGCCTGGCGCGGACGAGCAGCGGCGGCGCGATCGACCCCCGGGCGCTCGGCGGCTCGCAATCCTGCGGTACCGCCGGGTGCCACGTCGAGATCACGAAGGAGTGGGAGGTCAGCGCCCACCGCTACGCGGCGAAGGACCCCAGCTTCCGCGCCGTCCAGCGGGTGATGGGAGAGCAGAACGGGCCCGAGACCACCCGCTACTGCGGCGGCTGCCACGACCCGATCTCCCTCTTCGCCGGCGCGAAGGACCTCTCGCAGGACGCGCTCACCAATCCGACCGGGCTGGACGAGGGCGTCTCCTGCATCGCCTGCCACGGGATCCAGGAGACGGACATCAAGGGGAACGCCGCCTACGTGATCGCGCAGCCGAAGCGCTACCTCTTCGAGCTGGACGCGGATTCCACCTTCCGCCCGGTACGCGACTTCCTCATCCGCGCCTACCCCCGGCAGCACGTGACGAGCCTGGAGCACCGGCGCTTCAAGAGCCCCGAGTTCTGCGCGGCCTGCCACAAGCAGTTCATCGACAAGGAGATCAACAACGTCGGCTGGGTGCAGCTGCAGAACCAGTACGACAACTGGCGGAAGAGCCGCTGGAACCACCCCGGCGACCCGCGAAAGACCGTCGAGTGTCGCGAGTGCCACATGCCGCTCGAGAGCTCGGACGACCCGGCGAGCGGAGACGAGCTCGACTACAACCGCACCGCGGACGACGGGAAGCACCGCAGCCACCGCTTCCTGGGGGGCAACCAGTTCATCCCCGTCCAGCTGCGGCTGGCGGGCGGCGCGGAGCAGGCGCGGCTCACGGAGAAGTGGCTGCGCGGCGAGATCCGCATTCCCGAGATCGAGGAGAAGTGGCGGCCGGGGCCCGCGGTCCCGATCGAGCTCAGCGCGCCGCGTACGGTCGCGCCCGGAGAGCCCGTCCACCTCGGGGTCATGGTCCTCAACAACAAGCCCGGCCACGATTTCCCGACCGGGCCGCTGGACATCATCCAGTCGTGGCTGGAGGTGGTGGTGACCGACGAGGGGGGAAGGCGGGTCTTCACTTCCGGCATCACCGACGCGCGCCACTTCATCGAGCCCGGCGCCTTCATCTTCAAGGCCGAGCCGGTGGACCGCTACGGCAAGCTCATCGACCGCCACAACCTCTGGGAGATGGTGGGCGTGCGGTACCGCCGCTCGCTCTTCCCCGGCTTCTCCGATCGTGCCGAGTTCACCTTCGCCGCGCCGGCGCGGTCGTCCACGCTGCACGTCAGCGTCCGGCTGCAGTACCGCAAGTTCAACCAGTTCCTCCTGAACGAGCTCTTCGGGGAGACGGAGGACGTGACCGCGCCGATCACCACGCTCTCCTCCGCCGAGCAGGGGATCCGGGTGGCCGCGCGCGGGGGGAGGGAGTAGCGCGATGTGGAAGGAGCTCCCCAGACGGAAGCGGCAGGTGGTGTTCGCGGCGGCGGGCGGAGCGCTCTTCCTGAGCGCCGTGGCGGTCGCGGCGTCTCTGCGGCGCCCCCCCCGCGAGTACCTGCCCGGCGAGACGGTCGAGGGCGTCACCCGCGATCTCGCCCGCGATCTCCCACCCGATTACCCACGCGTCGCCTTCCACGACGTCACCCGTAGCGCGGGGATCGCCTTCCGGCACTTCTCCGGCACGCGCACCTCGCAGCTCCCGGAGGACATGGGCTCGGGCGCCGCCTGGGGCGACTACGACGGCGACGGCTGGCCGGATCTCTTCGTGGCGAACGAGGTCGGACCGCTGACGATGTCGCCGGCCGGGGCGAGCCGCTCTCCGGCGCGCTGCGCGCTCTACCACAACAACCGCGACGGCACCTTCACCGAGGTGGCTCTCCGCGCCGGTATCGATCACCGCGGCTGGGCGATGGCGGGTGCCTGGGCCGACGTCGACAACGACGGCGACCTCGACCTGGTCGTTACCGGCTACGGCCATCTCGCTCTCTACCGCAACGACGGAAACGGCACCTTCGCGGAGGAGGGCCGCCGCGCGCGCCTCGCCGGTCCCGAGGGCTTCTGGACCGGCGAGGCGTGGGGCGATTACGACCGCGACGGCTACCCGGACCTCTATGTTACCGGCTACGTCCGCTACGACACGCTGGTGGCCCGCGCGTCGGCCAGCCGGTACGACGTCGAGAACCCCGCCGCGATCAATCCGTCCACCTTCCACGGGGAGAGAAACCTCCTCTTCCACAACGACCGGGACGGGACCTTCACCGAGGTGGCCCGCCGCCTGGGGGTGACCGACCCGGACGGGCGGAGCCTCTCCGCCGTGTGGGCGGACCTCGACGGCAACGGCTGGCCGGACCTCTACGTCGCGAACGACGTCTCCGACAACGTGCTCTACCTCAACCTCGGAGACGGGATCTTCCAGGACGTGAGCGAACGCGCGCAGGTCGGCGACTACCGCAGCGCGATGGGCGTCGCCACGGGCGATTGGAACGGCGACGGGACCACCGACCTGTTCATCACCCACTGGCTCGCCCAGGAGAACGCGCTCTACGACAACCAGCTCGCGCAGACGTCCTCCGGTGCGGAGCCGGCGCTCACCTTCCGCGACGAGGCGGACCGCTACGGCGTGGGGCAGGTGGCGCTCGACGACGTGGGGTGGGGCACCTTCTTCTTCGATTACGACAACGACGGCCGCCTCGACCTCTTCGCCGTGAACGGCAGCACGCTCCAGCGCCGGGACGCGCCGCGGCAGCTGGTCCCGATGAGCTCGCGCCTCTTCTGGAACGGCGGCGCGGACGCCGGCTTCTACGAGACGTCGCGCGTCGGTGGTGCTTACTTCGGCCGGAAGTACGTCGGGCGCGGCGCGGCGTACGCCGACTACGACAACGACGGCGACCTGGACGTCTTCGTGGTCAACAACGGCGGCCCCGGCGTGCTGCTGAGGAACGACGGACCGGGGCGGAACCACTGGCTCGAGGTGGACCTCCGCGGGAAGAGGAGCAACCGCTTCGGGCTCGGGGCGAAGCTCCGGCTCGTCGCGGGAGGGCGCGCGCAGCGGCGCGAGGTGGGCGCCGACGGCTCGTACCTCTCGCAGAGCGCCCTCACGGCGCACTTCGGCCTCGGGCGAGCGGGGGTGATCGACACGCTGGAGATCGACTGGCCCGGTGGCGGCCGGCAGCGCCTGGTGCACCTCTCGGCCGATCGGAGGCTCGTGATCGAGGAGGAGCCGGCTCCGTCGAGCGGTGGGGCCGCCGAAGCGCCGACCTCCCCCTCGCGGAGGGCACGATGAGGCGGGCCGTGCTGGGCGTCGGGCTCCTCGCCCTGGTCCTGCTGCTCGCCCTCGCGGCGCGCCGGCACCGGGAGGCGGTGGCCGCGCCCGCACCCGCGCCTCGTGCGGACAGCGCACGGGTGCGGGAGCGCCTCTTCTGGGAACGCTACCGCGAGGCCACGCGGGCCCGCACGTCCGGCAGGCTGCCCGAGGCGGTCGCCGCGTACACGGCCGCCCTCGCGCTCGACAGCACTCACGAGGACGCCCTGTACTACCTCGGGAACGTGGAGCTGGAGCTCGGACGGTACACCGAGGCGGAGCGGGCGTGGAGTCGTCTGGTCGAGGTCAACCCGCGATCGGACCGGGGCTACGGGCGCCTCGGAGAGCTGTACCTCTGCACGCCCGACGAGACCTGGCGGGACCTGCCCCGCGCCGAGGCGCTGTTCCAGCGAGCGCTGCACGTGAACCGGGAGCAGACGGGACCACTGCTCCGGTTGGGAGAGGTGGCCCTGCTCCGCGGCGACGGGGCCGCGGCGGCGAGGTACTTCAGCGCCGTACTGGGCTCGAACGCGGAGAGCGCGACGGCCAGCTACTTCGCGGGGTATCTCGCCTGGGAGGCCGGGGACATGACGGCGGCGGCCGCGCACTTCCGCCGTGCGACGACGCTCCCCGCCGCCTCGGCGGGTCCGGGCGAGGGAGACACGAAGAGCGGCCCGCCCCGGGCCGCTCTCCAGGATCCGGCGTGCCGCGTCGTTCAGCAGGTGCTCGACTCCGCGGGCGGCTCAGCCGCACGTCCCGCGATGGGGGCGAGCTACGGCCGCCTGCGCGCCATTCTCTCCGCCGTCACGCCCGCAGGCCCGCCTCCAGCGCCTCCCAGGCGAGCAGGGCGCACTTGACGCGCCTCGGCAGCCGCGCGACCCCGGCGAGCGCGCGCAGGTCGCCGAGCTCCGGGGCGCGCGCCGCGGCCTCGTCGCCGTGGAGCATCGCGCGGAAGCGCGCGGCCAGCGCCTGCATCTCCTCCAGGCTCTTCCCGACCACCTGCTCGCTCATCATCGATGCGGAGGCCTGCGAGATCGCGCAGCCGTTCCCGCTGAAGCGGATCTCCGCCACCCGCCCGCCCTCGAGCTTCATCTGCAGCACGATGTCGTCGCCGCAGGTGGGGTTGTTCAGCGGCACCACCACGTCCGGGTCCTCCAGCTCGCCCCGGAAGCGCGAGCCGCGGTAGTGCTTGAGGATGATCTCCTGGTAAACGGAGCTGAGGTCCATTGGGTCGTCGGTCGTCAGTCGTCGGTCGTCGGTCGTCGGTCGTCGGAGCTGTCGGAGCGCAAGACCGACGACCCCCTCAGTACCCGAACATCTTCCTGGCACGCTGCAGCGACCGCGCCAGCCGGTCCACGTCGTCCCGCGTGTTGTACAGGTAGAACGACGCGCGGGCGGTGGCGGCGACGCCGAGGCGGCGCATGAGCGGCTGAGCGCAGTGGTGGCCGGCGCGGATGGCGATTCCGTCGGCGTCGAGGATCGTCGCGAGGTCGTGCGGGTGGACGTCGGCGAGGGTGAAGGAGATCACCCCCGAGCGCTCGGCCTGGGCCCGCGGGCCGTAGACGACGAGGTCGGGGATCTCCCGCAGCCGGTCGAGCGCGTAGTCCAGCAGCTCGCGCTCGTGCTCCACGATCCAGTCGCGGCCCACGTCGCTCAGGAAGTCGACCGCGGCGCCCAGGCCCACCGCGCCGGCGATGTGCGGGGTGCCGGCCTCGAACTTGTGCGGGAGCGCGGCCCAGGTGGAGCGCTCCAGACCCACGCGGTCGATCATGTCCCCGCCGCCGAAGAGCGGTGGCATCGCCTCCAGCAGCTCGCGCCGCGCCCAGAGGCCGCCGCTGCCCGTCGGCCCGCCCATCTTGTGGCCGGAAAAGGCGAAGAAGTCGCAGCCCAGCTCGGCGACGTCCACCGGGAGGTGCGGGGCGGACTGGGCGCCGTCCACGGCCATGAGCGCCCCGACCGCGTGCGCGCGCCGCGCGATCTCGCGCACGGGATTGATGGTGCCGAGAGCGTTCGAAACGTGCGCCAGGGAGACGAGCCGGGTGCGCCCGGTGAGCAGCTCGTCGAGCGCGGAGAGTTCGAGGCGGCCCTCGTCGTCGATGTCGAGGAAGCGCAGGCGCGCCCCCGTGCGCTCCGCCACCAGCTGCCAGGGCACCAGGTTCGAGTGGTGCTCCATGACCGAGAGGAGCACCTCGTCGCCGGCGCGGAGGTTCGGGAGAGCCCACGACCAGGCGACGAGGTTCAGCGCCTCGGTGGTGCCGCGCGTCCAGATCAGCTCCGCCGGGTCCGCGATCCCGAAGAAGCGCGCCACGCGCTCGCGCGCACCCTCGTACGCGTCGGTGGCGCGCGAGGAGAGCGCGTGGATCCCGCGGTGGACGTTGGCGTTGTCGCGACGGTAGAAGCCCTCGACCGCCTCGATCACCGCGCGCGGCTTCTGCGCCGAGGCCGCGCTGTCCAGGTAGACGAGCGCGTGCCCGTTGACCTCCTGCGCCAGGGCCGGGAACTGCGCCCGGATCTCTTCTGCCTCGTGGCTCATGCCTCGCGAAGCGTCGCTTCGGTTGGAGGATGACTCGTCCCGGGCGAGAACGTCTCGCCCGCCGCCCGCCGCCGCCGTGACGTCGGTCACGGCGGCGGCGCTCCGTCCGTACTCCGCTCCGAGACGCATCACCCCGGCCGCGGTGCGATGAAGGCGCGGAAGCGGAGCGGACCGCCGACCGGTCGGATCGCGTGGGCCTCTCCGGGTGCGTAGACCGCCGTCTGCCCCGCCGCGAGGAGCGCCTCCCCCGCGTCGCCGTGGAAGAGGCCCTCGCCCTCGATCACCTGCACGCTCACCGTGCACGGACTGGAGTGCGGCGGGATCGCCTGCCCGGCCAGGAGATGGAACGCGACGACCCGCAGGTTCGGCTCGTCGTGCAGCACCGCGCTGCTGAAGCGCGCCTCGTTCGCTTCCGGGCCGCCGCCGAGCACGTTCACGCCGCCCTCCCGATCGTCTCGGCCAGCGCCGCGAGCAGGGCCCCCGGATCGGCACCGTCGCGCGACGCGGCTTCGGGGACCGCGGCCGCGCCCCCGCAGCACGCGTCGATCCCGAAGCGGTTGAAGACCTCCACGGTCTGCGGGTGGAGCCGGATGACCTCGTTCACGCTCATGCGCTCCAGCGAGGCGGCTTCGGTGTCACTCATCGTGCTGCTCCGGAGAGGGGTTGCGGGGCATTGCGCGCGGCCGGGCTGGTGCCCAGCGTACGCCAGAGATTGTAGATGAAGAAGCTCATGGCCACGGCGCTCAGGGCGGCGCCGGCTTCCACCAGCGTGCCCCCGGTCTTCCACACCCGCACGCGCAGGATCCAGCCGCCCACCAGGAGCGAGAGCCCCAGGTTGGCCAGCCACAGGTGCGTCCTGGCGAGGGTACGGCTGTGGAGCGGGTTGCCCGTGAAGCGCGGAACGACGTGGTACGCCACGCCGAAGATCATCATGCTCACGAACCCGAGAAGGTTCGCGTGCACGTGGGCCGGCTTGTAGACGAGCGCCTGGGCGGGGAAGAAGGCCATGGAGAGGCCGATCAGAACGCCGACTCCGAGCCACACCAGGCTGGATCGAATGAAGTTGCGGATGAAGGGCTCCATCGCGGTGTTCTTCCGGTTCGAGCAGCGTTCTTTCTTGCCTGCGGATGGCGCACGCGACCTGGCCGGGCGCGGCGGTCACCTGCCCGTGCGCTGATATTAGCGAGGGCCCGCACCACGCGATGTGATGCGGGCCACGAATGGCCGGGGCCGCGGCGAGGTGATTCTCCCACGTCCGGAGTGGGGCATTGCCCGACCCCGGATCGGCGTTCTCCCGGCATACACGTGCCGCTCGCCGCCCCACAATTCCCCCGTAGCGCGCCGGGTTCAACGATCCAACACCACCAGAGGAGACCGATGAAGCTTCTGAACACGCCCGCCCTGCTGGGCCTGGGGCTCGTTCTCGCCCTTACGGCTTGCGGCGCGGAGAATACGGCACAGCCGACCGTCACCTCGACGGCCGCCGCCACGGAGAGCGACGACGCCTCGGCGACACCGGCGGCCGCTGCGCCGGCCTCCGGCCACGTGATCGAGGTGACCGCGACCACCGATGGATCCGGCGTCAACAAGTTCGAGCCGAACACCATCACGGCGAAGAAGGGCGACGTCATCCGCGTGAAGCTCGGCCAGGGCGTACACGACTTCCACATCGTCGAGGGCCCCTCGGGCGTCACGCTTCCCCCCGCTACCGAGTACCTCCAGATCCCCGGCCAGACGGTCGACGTCCCCGTGGCGCTTCCGGCCGGGACGTACACCTTCCAGTGCGATCCGCACGCGGCGCTCGGGATGAAGGGCACGCTCACCGTCCAGGACTGAGCCCACCACCCCGCAGGACCCGGAGCCGCCCCGGCCTCTCGCCGGGGCGGCTCTCCGTCGTTCTCGCCCTCGTCCGGACGCGGGTCAGGAGAATTCCCGACACACGCGGCCCGCGCCGCCGGACACGGATCGCGCGATCCTCCCGACTCCCAGCCCCCCGGATCGCCCTAGCTTCACATTCGCCGCGCGCTCACCTCACGAGCCGCGAAGCGCGGACGAGATCCCTCACCGGTACCGCGCGTTCAGCGATCCCCTCTGCGGAGGTACCATGTCCAACCCACTCTGGCGCAAGCTGGCCTACCCGATCGGCGGCGTCGCCGTCGTCGGAGCACTCTTCTCCGCCTACCAGCACGGCGGTCGCTCGAGCGATCTGGTCACCGGCGACGACGCGGCCCGCAAGGTCTACGTGGCCCCCGGCCAGAAGGACGAGTTCTACGCCATGCTCTCGGGCGGCTTCAACGGCCAGATGTCCGTCTACGGCCTCCCCTCCGGGCGACTCCTCAAGATCATCCCCGTCTTCGCGCAGCACGCCGAGAACGGGTGGGGCTACTCGGAGGAGACGAAGCCGATGCTCAACACCAGCTACGGCTTCATCCCCTGGGACGACGCGCACCACCCCGAGCTCTCGCAGACCGACGGCGTGCCGGACGGGCGCTGGGTGTTCATCAACGCGAACAACACCCCGCGCGTCGCCCGCATCGACCTGAGCACCATGGAGACCACGGAGATCCTCGAGATCCCGAACTCCGCCGGCAACCACCCCTCGCCCTTCACCACCCCGGACACCCGGTACGTCGTGGCGGCCACTCGCTTCAGCGTTCCCATCCCGCAGCGCGACGTAAGCATCGAGGAGTTCGAGCACTTCAAGGGGACCATCTCCTTCATCCGCGCCGACCAGCCCGGAAGGATGGACGTCGCCTTCCAGCTCCTGGTCCCCGGCGTGGACTACGACAAGGCGCACGTGGGCAAGGGGGTCTCCGACGGCTGGGCCTTCTTCACCAGCTACGACACCGAGCTGGCCCACACGCTCCTCGAGAAGAACGCCTCGCAGAACGACAAGGACTTCGTCGCCGCCGTGAACTGGAAGCGCGCCGAGGAATGCGTCGCCCAGGGGAAGGCCCGGACGGTCCCGGCGAACTACGCGCACAACGTGCTGGACGAGCGCTCGCGCGTGGCGCACAGCTCCTTCAATCACAGCGTGAAGATGCTGCGTCCCGACGCGTGCCCCGGCGTGATGTACTACCTGCCCACTCCCAAGAGCCCCCACGGGGTCGACGTCGATCCCTCGGGCGAGTACATCGTCTCGGGCGGCAAGCTCTCCACGATCATCCCGGTGCACAGCTTCACGAAGATCAGGAAGGCCATCGAGAGCCGCGCCTTCGACGGCACCTTCGAAGGGATCCCCGTCCTGAAGTACGACGCGATCATCGCCGGAGAGGTGAAGAACCCCGGGCTGGGGCCGCTGCACACGGAGTTCGACGGGAAGGGCTACGCGTACACCTCGAACTTCATCTCGTCGGACATCGTGAAGTGGAAGCTCGGCACCTGGGAGGTGGTCGACAAGATCCCGACCTACTACTCGACCGGCCACCTGATGATTCCGGGCGGGGACAGCCGCAAGCCCTGGGGTAAGTACCTGGTGGCGCTGAACAAGATCACCAAGGACCGCTACCTGCCGACCGGGCCGGAGCTGGCGCAATCCGCGCAGCTCATCGACATCAGCGGCGACAAGATGAAGCTGCTGCTCGACTTCCCCACCACGGGCGAGCCTCACTACGCGCAGGCGCTCCCGGCGGCGCTGGTCACGGCGCACCAGGTCAAGTACTACGACCTGCACCGCAGCACCCACCCGTACCGGGTCACCAGCGAGGCGGAGACGAAGGCCGTTCGTACGGGGAATCGCGTGGACGTGTACATGGCGGCGATCCGCAGTCACTTCGCGCCCGACAACATCGAGGGCATCCGCGTGGGCGACTCGGTCTACTTCCACGTCACCAACCTGGAGCAGGACTGGGACATTCCGCACGGCTTCGCCGCCATGGGGAACCGCAACGGCGAGCTGCTCGTCATGCCCGGCGAGACGCGCACCCTCGCCTGGGTGCCGCAGGAGCCGGGCGTCTACCCCTTCTACTGCACGGACTTCTGCTCGGCCCTCCACCAGGAGATGCAGGGCTACGCACGGGTCTCTCCGAAGGGGAGCGACACACCGCTCGCCTGGGGCACCGACCGGCCCCTCCACCCGGAGGAGCATGCGTCCCACGAGGAGCACGACAGGCACGCCGAGCGGTAGATCACCGGGTCCGGCCGGGGCCCCTCCCCGGTCGGACCGTTTCTCTGCACCCCGGAAGAGGCAGTCATGACCAGGCTCTCTCGCATCGTCCTGCTCGCGGTGTCCGCGGGGCTGCTGGCGATGCTCGTGCTCCCGATCTGGAGCATTCACCTGCAGGCGCCGCAGTACCCGGAAGGCCTGGGGATGCACGTCTGGCTCGGGACCGTGCGCGGCATCGGCCAGCACGACCTGGCGAACATCAACGAGCTGAACCACTACATCGGCATGAAGCGGATCGAGCCCGATACCATCGCGGAGCTGCGCTTCATGCCCCTGCTGGTCGCCGGGATGGCTGCGCTCGGGCTGCTGGCGGGCGCCCTCGGAAGGAGATGGCTCCTGTACGCCTGGAGCGTCCTCTTCATCGCGATGGCGGCGGCGGGGCTGGGCGACTTCTACCGCTGGCTCTACGACTACGGACACGATCTGGCGCCCGACGCGGCCATCCAGGTGCCGGGAATGGTGTACACGCCGCCGCTCATCGGGAGCAAGACGCTGCTGAATTTCACGGCCGTCTCGTGGCCGGCCGCGGGGGGCTGGATCGCGATCGCGGCCGGCGCGGCGGCCGCCTACGCAGTCGTCCACGAGATGCGCGTGGCGCGCCGCGCGGCGGCGGCCTAGCCGCGGAGGACGCATGCGGCGCACCGTGCTCCGGCTCCGCCCGCCCGTCGCGGCGTGGCGCGTTCTGGCCCTGTTCGCCCTCGCGGCCCTCCACCCCGGGCCGGCCGCCGCGCAGCGCGTCGTGGTGGTCGGCCCCGACGGCCCCGTGCGCACCCTGGCCGAGGCGCTGCGGCGCGTCGAGCCGGGTGGGCGCATCGTGGTCCGCGGCGGCCATTACGCCGAGCCCACGCTGACGGTGGACCGGCCCGTCGAGATCGTCGGTGAGGGGTGGCCGGTGCTGGACGGGGCGGGGCGGCGGCAGATCATGACCGTCACCGCGGACGACGTCACCATTCGCGGACTCGTGCTCCGCGGCGTTCCGGTCAGCTTCCGCAGCGAGCTGGCCGCGGTGAGGGTCCAGTCGGCCTCGCGCTGCATCATCGAAGGGAACCGCTTCGAGGGCGACTTCTTCGCCGTCTACCTGGCCCGCACGCACGGCTGCCGCGTGGAGGGAAACCGCATCGCCGGCTCGGGGGCGGGGGAGACGGAGAACGGCAACGGCGTCCATCTCTGGTACAGCGACGGCGCTCTCATCCGCGGGAACGAGATCACGGGCCACCGCGACGGCATCTACCTGGAGTTCGTGGACGACAGCCGCATCGAGCAGAACCGCAGCGAGCGGAACCGCCGCTACGGGCTGCACTTCATGTACTCGAACCGCTGCGGCTACCGCGGCAACCTGTTCAGGCGCAACGGCGCCGGGGTGGCCGTGATGTACTCGAAGGGCGTGGGCGTGGTGGGGAACCGCTTCGAGGACAACTGGGGCGGCGCCGCGTACGGCATCCTGCTGAAGGAGATCTCCGGCAGCGTGGTGGAGCGCAACCTCTTCCTCCGGAACTCCACCGGAGTGCACCTGGAGGGCGGCGGCCACAATAACATCCGCGCCAACCGCCTGGTGGGAAACGGCTGGGCGGTGAAGCTCATGGCCAGCTCCACGGACAACGAGTTCACCGGCAACACCTTCGTCGGCAACACCTTCGACGTGGCGACCAACAGCCGGGACAACGAGTCGCGCTTCGAGTCGAATTACTGGGACGCCTACCGCGGGTACGATCTGGACCACGACGGCGTGGGCGACGTTCCCTTCCACCCGGTGCGCCTCTTCTCGCTGCTCGTGGAGCAGCATCCGCCCCTGCTCATCCTGTTGCGCAGCGCCTTCGTGACGCTGCTCGACCGCGCCGAGCAGCTCCTGCCCTCGTTGACCCCGGAGACCCTGGTGGATCCGCACCCCAGCATGCACGAGGCGTCATGATCCGGATACGCGGGCTCAGCAAGCGGTACGGCGCGCTCGCCGTGCTCGATGGCGTGGACGTCACCATCCGCGCGGGGCGCGTGACGGCGCTCGTGGGACCGAACGGGGTGGGGAAGACCACGCTCATCAAGATCCTCCTCGGGCTCGCGACCGCCGACGGGGGCGAGATCTCCATCGACGGCGTCCGGGTGGGTGGGGACCCCGCCTACCGCGCGCGTATCGGGTACATGCCGCAGATCGCCCGCTTCCCGGAGCACCTCACCGGCGCCGAGGTCCTCGCCATGCTGGAGGATCTGCGGGGACCCGGCGCGGCCCGCGATCTCGATCTGCTGGCGCGCTTCGGCCTGGAGGCGCACCTGGACAGGCCCCTGCGCGCGCTCTCCGGGGGTACGCGTCAGAAGCTGAACGCGGCCGCCGCCTTTCTCTTCGCCCCGGAGCTGGTGGTGCTCGACGAGCCGACCGCCGGCCTGGACCCGCTCTCGAGCGCGATCCTGAAGGACAAGATCCGCGCCGAGCGTGACCGTGGCCGCACCTTCATCCTGACCTCGCACGTCATCAGCGAGCTGGAGGAGCTCGCCGACGACATCGTCTTCCTCGTGGACGGGGCGGCTCGCTACGCGGGCGCCGTCTCCGGGCTGAAGCGGCAGACCGGGCAGCAGGGGCTGGAGCGCGCCCTGGCGCGCGTGATGATCCGGGAGGAAGCATGAACGCGACGGCGAAGATCGTCAGGTACGAGGCGCGCAACGTGGCGCGGAGCCGCTGGATGGTGGGCTACGGCGCCTTCTTCCTGGTCGCCTCCTTCGCGCTGCTGCGCTTCAGCGACACGGAGGTGAAGGCGGCGCTCAGCCTGGCGAACCTGGTCCTCGCGATCGTCCCGCTCGTCAGCCTGGTCCTGGGGACGATGTACCTCTACGACGCGCGCGAATTCACCGAGCTGCTGCTGGCGCAGCCCGTGGGGCGGGGCGCGATGTACGCCGGCCTCTATCTCGGCCTGGCCCTCCCCCTCACCGCCGCCCTGTTGGCGGGCGCGGGCATTCCCCTGGTGCTCCTGGGCGGCGACGGCTCGCTCGCATCCGGCGCGCTGCTCACCCTGCTGGGCACGGGTGTCGTGCTCACCTGGATCTTTCTGGCGCTGGCGCTCCTCATCGCCGTCCGGGTAGAGGAGCGGGCGCGCGGGCTCGGCGTCGCGCTCGCCGTCTGGCTCCTCGCCACGGTGCTGTACGACGGGCTGATCCTGCTCGCCGTCGGCGCGTTCGCCGACTACCCGCTGGAGCGGCCACTCATCGGCGTGGTGCTCGCGAACCCGGCGGACCTCGCCCGCGTCGTCGTCCTCCTGCGCTTCGACATCGGAGCACTGATGGGCTATACGGGGGCGATCTTCGAGCGCTTCTTCGGCAGCTTCTGGGGGACGGCGCTCGCGGTGGGCGCCCTCGCCCTCTGGCTCGCGATTCCACTCGCGGTCGGCGCGCGCAGCTTCTGCCGGAGGGACTTCTGAGTACCGGCTTGCGGACGTTCTCTGCACCGGCGGGCGGGCCGAAGGCGGTCTTGCCGCCGTTGCGCGCGGCGGCGTGGAGTCCGGCGCGGACCCCCACGCCCTCGTGAACCAATCGAGCGGAGGGCGGCGTGATGGAGACCATTCGCGTGCTTCTGGCCGACGACCACCCCGTGCTGCGTGCCGGGCTGAGAGCGCTCCTCGGCCTCGAGTCGGACATGGAAGTCGTGGGCGACGTCGGGACGGGAGAGGAAGCCCTGGAGTGCGTGCGGGCACTCCGCCCCGACGTCGTGGTGATGGACCTGGCGATGCCCGGCGTGGGAGGGCTGGAGGCCACGCGGCGGATCATCGCGCTGGGGCAGGGTACCCGCGTGCTGGTGCTCACGTCGCACGCGGAGGACGAGTACCTGCGGCCCGTCCTGGAGGCGGGGGGAAGCGGCTACGTGCAGAAGACGCGGGCCGACGAGGACCTCATCAGCGCCATTCGCCTGGTGGCGCGCGACGGGGTCTTCCTCTATCCGAGCGCCGTCAAGCTCGTTCTCAAGGGCTACCGTACCGAAAACCTGGCGGGAGCGGACGGTCCGCTGGCCGACCTGAGCGAACGGGAGCGCGAGGTCCTCGCTCTCACTGTCGAGGGCTTCAGCGCCAGCGAGATCGGCAGGAAGCTGTCCGTGTCGCCCAAGACGGTGGAGACCTATCGCGCTCGGTTCATGGAGAAGCTCGGTCTCGCCCACCGATCGGATCTCGTCCGCCTCGCGCTGGAGACGGGAGTCCTGAAAGCGGGGTGTTGAGGGGCGCGACCACCCCGGAGCGTGGCTCTCCGACGGCCCCGTCCGGCGCGCCGTTGCGGATGAGGAAGCGGTAGGAGCGCCGCAGCCGCCACCGGCCCTTCTCCTTCTCCAGCAGCTCGAAGCCGTTGACCTCCAACCAGGCCGGGAGCTCCCACCAGGAGAAGGCGTCGGTGCTCAGCAGCTCCATCACCGCGCCGCGCTGGAGCGAGCCCAGCGTGCGGCGCACCGCGACGAAGCCGGCGCAGGCCTTGCCCCGGTTGTCGAGGCGCACCGCCGGCTCCGCCGGCTCGCGGGTCTCGTACAGGTCCGCGAGGTCGCACATCCCGCGGATGGGCGAGCAGGCACGCCAGAGCGGGCAGGTGATGAAGATGACCACCAGCCCGGCGACGAGCGCGAGCTTGAAGAGGATGAGTCGCCCGAAGAGCGAGCCGACGAGCGCCGCGGGCTCGATGCCGACGTAGGCGTACCCCTGGACGAGCCCCGTGACGACGAGCGTGGGCAGGATGACGCGTACGACCCAGCGGAAGCGCTCCAGCGCGTGCGCCCCCGCGATGACCACCGAGAGGGTGAGCGTCTCCTGCGCGCCCGGGACCGCGATGAAGATGTTCCAGACCGCGCCGCCCATCCACAGCCCGAAGGCCACCAGGTGGATGGGCCGCAGCGCGAGCGCCAGCCCCTGCCCCGGGAAGGTGAGGCGCGCGTCGAGGGCGGCGGTGAGCGCGAGCGCCAGGACGAGCACCGCGCCCGCGAGCCGCACGCGGCCGAAGGCGAAGACCCGGTCGGGCCGCGGCGCGCGGCTCAGCAGCACCGCCGAGGCGGCGAGCCCCACGGCCGCCATCGCCAGGCCGCAGCGGAAGAGGTGCAGCTCCCCCGCGGCGCGCGCCCGGCCGGCGAGCAGCAGCAGGTGCGGCGAGCTGGCCAGCGCCGCCACCACCGCCACCAGCCCGATGCGGCGGAAGCGCTTCCACTGGGCGACCACGAAGCGGCCGACCTCCTCCGCTTCCCCGGCGTCGGACGGCCTCCGGATGAAGAGCCCCCACCACATCATCCCGCCCGCCAGTACCCCCAGCGCCGCCAGGTAGAGCCAGCGCAGCAGCGCCTCGCCGGCGGAGGCGCCGTGCGTCGTCATCGTCAGGTAGACGCCCGAGAGCGACGCGATCGAGATGAGCGTGAGCGCCATCTTCGGCAGCATGTGCCGGTCGAGCACCCAGCCGCCGCCCGCCGCCGTCGCGGCGGAAGCGGAAAGCGCGGGCGGTGCCACGGGAGTCTGCGTCGCCATCAGCCCTTCTGCTCCATCGTCCTCTCCTCCGTCTCCGTGCCTCCGCGCTAGCGCGCGTAGAACTCCACGATCGCCGCCTCGTCCACCAGGAACGGCACGTCGCCGCGGCTCGGCTCGCACAGGACGCGCCCCGCGTGGCCGCCGTCGAGAGCCAGGAAGCCCGGTAGCCGGACCTCCGGCCCGCGCTCCACCGCCGCCACCACGTCCGGGATCTCCCGACCGCGTGCCGTGAGCGTGATCTCCTCGCCGCGCGAGACCCGGTACGCGGGCCGATCCACGCGCCGGCCGTCCACCCGGACGTGCCCGTGCGCCACCAGCTGCCGCGCCGCCCGGATCGTCGGGGCGAAGCCGAGCCGGAAGACGACGCTGTCCAGCCGCCGCTCCAGGTCCACCAACAGCGCCTCGCCCGTCGCGCCCGGCGCGGAGCGCGCCGCCCGGAAGGCGCGCCGCAGCTGTATCTCGCCGATGCCGTAGTGGAAGCGGACCTTCTGCTTCTCCTCCAGCTGCCGCCGGTAGTCGCTCGGCCGGCGGTGCGTACGCCCGTGCCGGACCGGCCCGGCCGCCTGGCCCCGCGGCTCCTTGCGCGTCAGCCCCGGCAGCGGCGTGCCCAGCCGGCGGATCACCTTCAAGCGTGCAGTGCCCATCTTCCGGTCTCTCTTGTGCCGCCCCCCCCTCCGCTCCCGCGCGGGAGCGGAGGGCGATGGTTGAAAACAATTCTCAACGAATCTGCGGCGGTGGGCGCCCGGGCGATGTGATCCGGGTCACGGGCGGGGTGGCGGAGCGGCGTGGAGGCCGAGGGGTGGGTGGTGCGCTCCTGCCGACCGTCCGGCGTGCTACTCGACCACGAGGGTGCCCATCGCGCCCTTCTGGCCGTGGCCGAAGCCGTGGTTGACGAAGGGGAATTCCCCCTCGATGTCCGCGGTGAACTCGAAGACCATGCCGCCGCCCGCCGCGACTGCGAAGGTCTGCACGCCGCGGATGGCGTTGTCCGGGGGAGCGCCGAGGTAGACGGTGTCGAACTGCTCGCCCACGACGTGGAAGTAGCACGGGTGGGTGGGCCCGGCGTTCACGATGTGGAAGCGCACGCGGTCGCCGCGCTCCACGTGGATCGGTTCGTGGATGTACTGGTCCGGCCGGCCGTTGAAGCAGACGTAGTCCGGAAGCTCCCCCATCATCTTGTTGTAGTCGCAGATGGAGATGCCGTTCGGGCCGGGCGAGAGGTACCACTCGCTCTGGACGAGGACGAACTCCTTCGCCGGCGGGAGGGGCTCTGGAGGATCGACGATGATGGCGCCGTACATCCCGCTGCCGATGTGCAGCAGGACCGGACCGGTGCCGCAGTGGTAGAGATAGGCCCCGGCGTGCTTCGGACGGAAGCTGTAGGTGACCGACTGGCCCTTGAGGACGGAGCGGAAGGCCTTCTTCGGGTTCACCTGCGCCGCGTGGAAGTCCATCGAGTGCGGCATCGAGCCCTCGTTGGTGAGGGTGAACTCGACGGTGTCGCCCTGCCGGACGTGGACGATCGGGCCCGGCACGTCGCCCTCGAAGGTCCACGCGGCGACGGTGACGTCGGGATCGATGCGGATGGGTGCCTCGCGCGCGGTCCAGTGCAGGCGCAGCGTCCGGTCGTCGCTGAGCGGCGGGAGCCGCGGGCTGTAGCGGTGGAAGGGGATGGTCGTGGCGGCCGCGACGGCCGGCGTGTGCGAGGTGGTCGCGTGGCCCGTGCCGAGGGCGCTGTCGAGCCGGCTGTCCGAGTTGGTCCCCGTGCCGATCGTCGCCGGCCGACCGCCGGGCGCGAGGACGGAATCGGCGTTCTGGCTCCGCTGCTGCACCCCGCCCTTCCCGCACGAAGCGGCGGCGAGCGCCGCTCCCGCGGCGGCGGCGCGGGAAAGGAAGACGCGCCGGCTGCGCGGCGCGTCGATGATCTCCGAGAGGCGCGGGGGAACTGCGTCGGGCTCGGTGGCCATGAGACCTCGCTGTCGTGGGGAATCGAAAGGCGTCTCAGGACAGCGCCAGGTACCACGCGGTCACGAGCGTGCCCGGGACGCCGATGAGCCCCAGCAGGGCGACGAGCGCGATGCCCACCCGCTCACCACCGTCGAGCTGGCGCCCCGAGTGGCGCGGGACGTGGCGGATGATCCGCTCGCGGATGGCCGACTGTTCCATGGGACCGACTCCCTGCTGCGGGTTCCGGGTGGCGCCCCGAGGGGCGCCGCGGCAGCGGGCTGCAGCATCCGTGCGCGCTTCAGGGCTCGGCGCAGATCCGGCACACGGTACGGTGCTCGCAGCGCGCGGTGGAGAAGCGGCGGTGAGGGCCCGCGGCCTCCCCGACGGCGTGCACCTCCCGCTCGATCCGTTTCCAGCCGCGCGCCGTTCGCACGATCTCCGTCAGGCTCGCCAGCTCGGCCGCGCTGAACTTCTGCTCCGCGCGGTCCCGCAGCGCCTCACCCACGCCCTCCTCGCCCGAGACCGCCACCACCTCCGCCCAGACGAGCGCCGCGCGCTCCCGGTCGCTGTAGCGCTCGAGCGGGGCGCGCTTCCACGTCGCGAGGAGCGTCAGACGCTCCGGATCGCGATCCATCTCCCGCGCCGCGCGCAGCGACGCCAGCGTGCACTCGTCGCACCCGCTCAGAAAGGCGACGTACGCCTGCACGAGCGAGCGCACCTCCGGCTCGATCTCTCGCGCCACCATCTCACGCCGCCTTCACTTCCACCGACGCCTCGCCCGCGGCGAGCGTCGGCGCGTCCACGTAGCTCTCGACCAGCGCGGCCGAGCTGCGGTGCACCCGGTGGCGGTTCGTCGTCCGCACCGCGTCGTGCGCCGGGGCCAGCGACGCCACGAAGCGCCCCAGCAGGTGGCCGCTGCGCGAGGCGGACGCCCGCACGCGCGTGCCGTCACCGTCGGGCAGCGCCGCGATCGTGATCTCCCCCACCTCCAGGAAGAGCCGCAGCCAGCCGTCGCCGACGCGATTCGGCGAGGCGGCCGCGGGCGAGCCCTCGTGCGTGAAGTACCACTCCGCGCGGTCGATCACCTCGCGCGGGGCAAGATGCGTCCGGATCTCGTGCAGCGTCATCGTCTTTCTCCAGTGCGGGTGAGCGGCCCCGTTCGCGCCGCGCTCCGGCCGGCCGCCGATGCCGGAGCGCGCCTCCGGTGAAACCCGTTCCCGGTCAAGATGCCTCCGACCGCACCCGCGCGATGTGACGGTCGTCACTCGCTCGGAGGGGTGATTGCTCTTGCGGCTCCCGGGAAGGCGCGGGCGGGCGAGCCGCGGGATCGTCTCCGAGGTGGCGGCCCGGACGGTTCCGGGGTGGTGGCGGCCTACACGGCCGAGAAGATGTCCGCCCTGGGCTCCCCCTCAACGCGGATGATGCCGAGCATCCCCTTGTGGACCACGCGGCTCAGCGCGTGGTCTACCAGCTTCACGTCCTCGGGCACCAGGAACTCCATCTCGAACACCCCACGACTCCCCGGCGCCACGAGTTGCGTCTGTACGTAGCGCTGCGGCTCGTTGGCCAGCGCGCCCGCCGGCCACGCCTTCGTCCAGACGTTGCCGATGGGGTGGAAGCTGCTGATGAGGTTCGGGCCGCCGTTCACGAAGAAGATCCGCGCCGTCTCGCCCACCTTTACCTGCATGGGCCCGCTCCTGCCCGGAGTGAGCGTGATGGGCAGCGCGGCCTTGGGCTGAGCGCCCTTTGTCGCGTCGTTCACCGGCTCCTCACCGGCCGGTGCCGCGCTCGCCATCTCAGTCGCCGTGACCGCTCCGCCGCCCGCGCCGAGTAGCCATCCGGCGAGCGCCCCCATGCCCAGCCCCTTCAGAAACGTCCTGCGACTCGGGTACCGGCCCGTTCCAGCATTACCCATCTTGCCCCCTCTTCGATGCGAGATTCCGACCGCTCTCTCGGAATCCCGAGGCCCTTGCTCTATTCTCATGTAAGAGTGGGAAATCTGGCCGGCATCGTCTGTGGGGAATCGGTGTAAATCCGGGCGGGGGGCGGGACCGCAAGGAGGGGGGAAGCCCCACGGGAGGGTGTGATACGGGGCACGAAACGCCGTTCTCCCATCATCGCTCCTGGGCGGTGGCAGAGCTCCGTTTCCCACGCCCGCGGGCGCCCCGGCGTCGTTCACGGGTGGGCCGCCCGCGCCGGCTCCACGGTGCTCACCGCACCATCCGGCTCGATCGACTCCATGTGCACGAGCACCAAGCCCACCTGCGGCACGGCGGTGCGGATCGCCCGCTCGACCCGTCCGCTGAGGACGTGCGCCTCCCGGGGCGACATCTCCGGGTCGGCCTGCACGTGGATGGTGACGCGGAAACCGAACCCCACCTTGCGCGCGAAGAGCGACTCGATCGCCCGGACGTCGGGAACGGGGGTGGCGGCGAGGCGGATGGGCGCGTTGACCTCCTCCCCCGGCATGCGGTCCATCAGGTCGTCCCAGGAGGGAGCCGAAGACGTCGGGGGTGGGACTCGGCCGCGTCGGCGAACAGCGCACCGCGGTGGCCGACGATGCCGCCCACGCGCTTCGGGACGGCGAGGACGACGTTGAGCGGGATGCCCGCCTGCGCCGCACGGAGTCCGTGTGCTGCGCGGGGGTTCTGTGACATCGTCCCGCGTCCGGCTTGTGACCGCGGCCGCGTGACGTGCGATTACCGGCGCCGCCCTTCCGACGGGCTACGGGAGAGGCCGAAGCCGCGCCGCAGCAGACGGTCGAAGGCGCGCTGCGGCAGGAGCACCCTGAGGTAGGGCAGCCAGCGCGCCTCCGAGCCTACGGCGTACCGCAGCCGCGGGGACGTGGTCCGAGCGACATCGACGATCAGGCTCGCGACCGCGGACGGGTCCCCGCCCCCGCGGAGGCTTTCCCGAAGCGTACGCCGCGCGGCCTCGCGCACGGCGTCGTAGTCGGGAATGGTGCCTTCCGAGCTCGAGGCCGCCTCGATCACGTTGGTCCGGAATGCGCCCGGTTCCACGAGCGAGACCTCGATGCCCAGCGGCCACACCTCGTGGCGAAGCGCCTCGGTATACCCGGCGAGCGCGCGCTTGGACGCCGAGTAGAACGCCTCCCCCGGCTCCCCCACCCACGCCGCCGCGGAGCCCACGTTGATGATCCGGCCGCACTGGCGCGTGCGCATCTCGGGGAGCAGCGCATCGGTGAGGCGCACCACGCCGAAGAAGTTGGTCTCGAACACGGCGCGGGCCTCCTCCAGCGTCGTCTCCTCGGCGATGCCCAGGTGCTCGACGCCCGCGTTGTTCACCAGCACCTCCACCCAGGCGCCGCGAGAGCGGATCTCCGCGAGACATCGCGCCACCGATTCGTCGGAGCGCACGTCCAGCCGCAGCATCTCGACGCCGTCGGCATCCTGCCGCTCCGTGCGGCTCGTGCCGAAGACGCGGAACCCGGCCGCCGCGAAGGCGCGCGCCGTGGCCGCTCCGATGCCGGACGAGGTACCGGTGACCAGGGCGCATCGCTCGGCTCGGTCTTCGCTCATCGTGCGCTTCCTCCAGGTGACGCCGCTTGCGGGAGTCCGGCCGCCGCCGGCCGGATGCTCAACCGCGCGGCCAGTACACGATCACGCCTGCGCCCACGCCGCGCTGCTGCGCTCTTTCAGGGCGCTCCGTGGTCGGGAGTCCGCCTGAAGCTGCGCCCCGCGGCGGGTGGGAGCAACCGCGGGCCCCTCGCGCGAGCAGGCGGCGCGTGCTCGTGCGAGGGGTGGCGGCTTCACGCGCGGTTGACCGACCCTGAGGGCTCGGAGAGGAGCCGGTGAGCGCCGTCGCCTTCCACGCGGCGCAGTTCCCGCCGATCACGCCCACGAGAGCCCGGGCCTTCCGGACCACCCCGGGGCGGCACCCACCTGCACGGGTCGAGCTCCGACCACCGCACCCACCAGCACGGCGTGGGCATGCCCGCGAACCTCGACGTCTCGTTCGTGCACTCCGTGAGCGAGCAGCTCCCCGTGGAGCGGCCGTTCTCCGCCGAGCGCACCACCCGAGCGCTGTTCCGCCCCCCGAGAGCGTAGCCTCGCCCGCCGGCCCGGCCGCGCTCCGCCGCGAGGGATCCTGAGCGGCTTCGTCGCCGAGGCCCAGTAGCGGATCGCGAAACAGGTGCGGCTACCGGCAGGCCACTTCGTCACCTGGAACGGGTGGGGTACTGACCTGTGGCGTCCGGGCCGCGGAGAATTCGCTCCGCGGCCCGGCCTCACCGAATGGAGACGCAGATGAAGATGATCTTGTCGTTCATCCAGCCGCACCGGCTGGACGAGGTGAAGCCGGAGCTCCTCCCCGAGGAAAGGTGTTCGCAGTGCGCGAGCTGCTGGACGAGCACGGCCGGGTGGTGGTGGTGGGCGGCGACTTCGCGGCGCTCCCCTTCGCCGTGTGGTTCTCGCGACTGGCCCGGGGTGTGATCCGGCAGAACCTGTTCATCGCGCTCCGGGCGGCCGCCATCCTGCTGGTAGAGGCGCACGAGGTATCGGACACGGCCTGGACGGCGGCGATGTCCTTCCTCGGATCCATTGCCCTGCTCGCCCTCGACATGGCATGAGGATTCTCCCGATGGAAGCACGAAGGAAGGGCGCGGCGCATGGGTGAAGCACAGGCCCGGTCGTCGGGAGGTGAGGAATCCCCCCGGGCTCCCGCCGGACTCGGGCAGAACCGCGACTTCACGCAGCTGTTCAGCGCGCAGGTGATCTCGCTGGTGGGCAGCGGGGTGACCAGCGTGGCGCTCGCCGCCTTCGCTTACCAGCTCACCGGCCGGGACGCCACCGCGGTGGTGGGAATCGCGCTGATGCTGCGCATCCTCGCCTTCCTCCTCTTCTCTCAGCCCGCGGGGGTGCTCGCGGATCGGGTGAACCGGAAGTGGGTACTGGTGGCCTCCGACCTGATCCGCGTGGGGCTGCTGGGGCTCTTCCCTTTTCTGCGCGCCGTCTGGCAGATCTACGCGCTCATTTTCGCCATCAACGCGGTGACCGCCTTCTTCACCCCCACGTTCGAGGCGAGCATCCCGGAGGTGGTAGGGGAGCGCCTCTACACCCGCGCGCTCTCGCTCTCGCGGGTGGCCACCGATCTGGAGGCGGCGCTTGGGCCGCTGCTGGCGGGGGTGCTCATCGCCTGGGTGGGGGTGCGCTGGGCCTTCTGGTTCGACGGGCTGACCTACCTGGCCTCCGCGGCCCTGGTGCTCCTCTCTCGCGTGCCGCGCGCGGAGGGGAGCACCGCCTTCCGCTGGAGCGACCTGGTGCGCGAGGTGACGCACGGCACGCGGGTGCTCCTGCGGGAGCCGGCGCTGCGCCGCGCGCTCGTGCTGCACATGGCCGAGGCCAGCGCCGGGGCAGTGGCGATCGTGACCACCATCGTCTACGTCCGGGACGTGCTGGGGCGGGGCGACGTGGCCTTTGCCGTGGCCATGGCGGCCCTGGGGGCGGGCTCCTCCGCGGCGGCGCTGCTACTCGCGAAGGGGGCGGAGGAGGCACAGGCGGCGACCGGGCGGGCACTGCTGCGGCACCTGCGCTACCACCGCTGGGCGGAGCGCTCCCTGGTGGCCGGAGGGGGAGTGCTGGCGCTCGCGCTCCTCCCGGGCGTGCTGCGCCCGGGATTCGCGATTCTCTTGGCGCTGTGGGCACTGAACGGGGCCGGGCAGGCGATGATCGCCGTCCCCTCCGTGGGGTTACTGGCGGAGCACACCGAGCCGGGGGAGTGGGGGCGGGCCTACGCCGCGCACTTCGCCTGGACCCATCTCTTCTGGCTCGCCACCTATCCGGCCGCCGGCTTCCTCGCGCGCGCCGCGGGCACGCCGCTCACCTTCACCGTGGCAGGCGGCCTGTGCGTGGTCCTCACTGGCCTCGCCTCGCTGATGGGCACCGCCCACCGACCGCACCCCGTGGCGGAGACGGAATGAAGGCACTCGGAAGGGAGGGGGGCGGTGAGTCTTCTGTGGACGGAACTGGTGGCTCTCGCGGCCGCGACGCTGGCCGGAGTGACGGGGTTCGGCGGGGCGGCCCTGCTGCTGCCGGTGCTGGTGATCGCCTACGGAGCCCGGGCGGCCATCCCGGTGCTCACGGTGGCGCAGCTCGTGGGCAACGGGAGCCGCGTCTGGTTCAACCGCCGGGAGCTGGACCTGGCGGTAGTGGGCTGGTTCGCCCTGGGCGGCGTGCCGTTGGCGGTGGCGGGGGGATTCGTGTTCGCGGAGGCCCCGCTCCCCTTGCTGGAGCGACTGATCGGGCTCTTCCTGCTGCTGATGGTGCTCTGGCGGCACATGCGGCTGCGCGGGCCCCGGCGCTTCTCGCGCGGCTGGTTCGCGGCCATCGCAGCGGGATCGAGCTTCCTCTCCGCACTGCTGGGGAGCGTGGGGCCGCTGATGGCGCCCTTCTTCCTCGCCTACGGCCTTACGCGTGGCGCCTACATCGGCACGGAGGCGCTCTCGACGGTGGTGATGCACGCCACCAAGCTGGTGGCCTATGGCGGAGCGGCGGTGCTGGGGCAGAGGGAGATCGTCCGGGGCCTTGTCCTCGCCCCGGCCATGGTGCTGGGGTCCTATTTCGGCAAGCACATCCTGGACCGCGTGCCGGAGCGCGTGTTCGTGTGGTTGGTGGAAGGGGTGATGCTGGTCGTCGGGGCCCGCTTCCTCATAGGGGGATGAGCGGCCGACTCAGCGGTAGCCGGCCGCCTGCATCTCGAAGGACTCGCCGTAATAGCGCTCCGCCAGTGTCCCGTGGTCGGCTGGCGGGCAACCCCTACAGCGGTCCCCGGCTGAGTTCAGAGATTGCGGGGCATGGGCAGGATCCTTTTGCGAAGGGTCTCTCGCATACCCCGCCCCTATTCCTCGGACCTGCGTCTTCGCGTTCTCCACGCGTTGAAGGGCCGCAGGCAGAAGCGCAGTGAAGTCGCAGCTCAGTTCCAGACCAGCTTCGCTTCGCTCTACCTCTGGCAGAAGCAGGAGAAGGAAGAGGGGCGGAGCGCGGCGAAGCCGCACTCCGGCGGCGGACGCACCAAAGAGGCGGTGGAGAATGCCCCGACGGCCGTCATCGAAGAGATCATGGCCGCCGGTGCGAGAGGCCGGTTCCACTCCTGCGGCTACCCAGCCCCTCCATATCGAAGCGAGAACCGCTCCAGGGTGTGAAGGAATGTTGGCACACAGATCGGCAGACATCGTAGCGGGTCAGCCGTGGAAAACGCAAAGCCCTGATGGCTAAATGCCACCAGGGCTTTCGCTTACACAGTCGGGACGGCCGGATTTGAACCGGCGACCCCCTGAACCCCATTCAGGTGCGCTACCGGGCTGCGCCACGTCCCGCCGCTCCCGGCCCGTGGGCCGGGGGAACGCCAAATCTACAGCGGCCCCGAGCGGCGGTCAACCACCCGCCGCCCCCCGCAGCCACTCCCGGCGCCGTGCTTCCTCCTCCGCCGTGGCGCCCGCCCTCGGCGCGATCCGCAGCGGCGGCGCGGCGGCGGGGCCGGCGGGCACAGGCACGGTGGTCAGCTCGTCGCGCCGGAAGAGCGCGAGCTCGGTGCGAGTGCCCTCCGGCAGCTCCCGCAGCCGTGCGGCGAGCGCGGCGGTCGTGGTCACCCTCAGGCCGTCCAGCGCGAGCAGCTCGTCGCCGGCGTTCAGGCCCGCGTCCCACCCCGCGCCGCCCTCGAGGACGTTCGCGATCAGCAACCTTCCGTTGCTCTCTCGCACGCGCGCGCCGAGGCGGCTCTCGATCACCGCCGCGTCGCTCGGGCGGGCGCTCTTCTCTCCGTCGCCCTTCTCGTTCCTCTCCGGAGCGGGCTCGCGGGTGAGGGCCAGACCGACGGTGGCGAGATGGCGGTCGTAGTCGAGCTCTTCGGTGCCCCGGACGTAGGCGGTGAAGAAATCGCCCAGCGCGCGGCCCGCGAGCTCCTCGGCGATCGCCTGGACTCCGGCCTTCATCTCCTCCGGGTACCCGACGTCGCGCGAGCCGTAGCGCTCCCAGAGAGCTCGCATCAGGTCGTCGAGCGAGCGCCGGCCACCGCTCGCCTCGCGGATCTCCAGGTCGAGCAGCAACCCCACCAGCGCGCCCTTCTGGTAGTAGGAGACCTGCGCGTTGGGGGTGTGCTCGTCGGGGCGGTAGAAGCGGATCCAGGTGTCGAACGACGACGCCTCCAGCGTCTGGTGCCGGCGGCCGGGCAGCGACTGCATGCGCGAGATCGACTCGGCGAGGCGGGCGAGATAGCGCTCCTCGGTGATGATCCCCGCGCGCCGCAGCATGAGGTCGGTGTAATAGGTGGTCAGTCCCTCCACCACCCACAGGTTGCGCGTGTGGTTCTCGGCGGTGTAGTCGAAGGGCCCCAGCGGCTCCGGGCGGATCCGCTTGGCGTTCCAGACGTGGAAGAATTCGTGCGCCACGAGCGCCAGGAAGTCCTCGTACGGCTCGCCCTCGAAGACCCACCGGCCCGCCTGCAGCGAGGAGGATGCCGCGTGCTCCAGACCACCGCGGCCCTCGGGGAGCAGGTGAAGGATGAAGGTGTAGCGCGCATACGGGAGGCCGCCGAACATCTCCGCTTCCGCGGCGATGATGCGTCTCGTGTCGGCCACGAGCCGCTCGGGGTCGTAGTTGCCGCGGCCCCAGATGGCGTAGCGGTGCGGGACGCCCTCCTGCTCCCACTCCAGCAACTCGTGCTCGCCGATCTCGATGGGCGAGTCGACCAGCTCGTCGTAGTCGCGGGCGGTGAAGCGGAAGGGGCCCTCGGCGTCCATCGAGGTCGTCGCGCGCCAGCCCGCAGGCGCCTCGATCTCCAGCGCGACAGGATCGCCCTCGCGCCCCCGCGCGAAGAGGAAGACGGACGCGCCGTTGACGTAGCCGTGGCTCGCGTCGAGGTGGCTCGTGCGGACGCTGGGCTCGTTGGCGTACACGCGGTAGCGTACGAGCAGCTCGCCCTCGGGGGCGTGGACGCGCCAGGTGCTCTTGTTCCGCTTCTCCCACCTCACGGGCGCGCCGGCCGCCTCGGCGGCGAAGTCCTGCACGTGGCGCGCGAACTCGCGCATCAGGTACGAGCCGGGGGTCCAGGAGGGCATCACCAGCTCGACCGGGCCGCCGCCGGGGAGCCGCATCTCCACCTCGAAGAGGTGCGTCCGCGGCTCGGGCATGGCGAGACGGTAGGCGATTCCCGCCACCGTCAGTGCCCGTTCCTGCGGCCGCGCCACGCGAGGGCCGCGAGTGAGCCGGCGATCACCCCCGCGCCGATCGCCACCGGGTTGGCGAGCCGCGCCGCCGGCGACTCGCGGAGAATGTTGCGCGTCACGAAGAAGAGGTTCGCCGGGCGCTCCGCCATGCGCCGCATCAGGTACGGGTACCACGACTCCCCGAAGGGAATGTAGACGCGCACGTGGTAGCCCTCCTCTCGCAGCCGCTGCTGCAGGTCGCGCCGGATGCCGTAGAGCATCTGGAACTCGAAGGCGTCCTTCCGCACGCCGCGCTCGAAGGCGAAGCGCCGCGTGGCGTCGATCATCGCCTCGTCGTGCGTCGCGATCGCGGGGTAGACGCCGTCCTCCAGGAGCATCCGCATCTCGTCCACGAAGAGGCGGTCGACGGTCTCCTTCTCCTGATAGGCGATCTCCGGCGATTCCCGGTAGGCGCCCTTCACCAGCCGCACGCGCATGCCGAGCGCGTTCAGGCGGCCGATGTCCTCCGGCGTGCGCCGCAGGTACGACTGGAGCACCGTGCCGACGTTGCGGAAACCCTGCACCCACAGCCACTCGGCCGTCTCCACGGTGCGCTCGGTGTACTCGCCGGATTCCATGTCGAGGCGGACGAAGATCCCCTCGCCTCCCCTGCCCAGCCCCCGCGCGCGCTCCAGCACCCGCGCCAGATTCGCCCGGCAGAGGTCGACGTCGATGCCGAGCCCGAGCTGTGTCGGCTTCACCGAGACGTTCGAGTCGACGCCCTCCTCGGCGATCCGCTCCAGGATGCGGATCGCCATCTCCGTCGCCTGCTCGGCCTCCTCCCGGTTCCCCACCGCCTCTCCCAGGTAGTCGAGCGAGACGCTCAGGCCCGCCTCGTTGGTGGCACGCGCGGCGCGCATGGCGTCGTCGAGCGTCTCTCCCGCCACGAAGCGCTCGGCCAGGCGGCGCGAGACGGGGGTGCCCGTGACCACGCGCTGGGCGGTGTGGCTCTGGCTCAGGTACAGCAGACTCTCTCGGAGCATGGCGTCGGGCGGATGGGGTGGGGCGGGCTCACTCGTCTAGAAACTCGGCCTGCTTGCGCGCGATCGTCGCGTCGAGGATCTCCTTCACCCGCGAGAGCGGAAACGAGCCCAGGGCCGCCCGAGCGTCCTCCTCGGTCCGGCCCCGGGCCAGGTCCTCCGTCTCCAGGTGCCCCATCACCGCGCTCCCCGTCTGCGCCCAGCGGAGGAAGACGAGGTAGGCGACCCAGCCCTCCCCCGGCGCCTCGGCCGGCTCGACCTCGACGGCCGCGGTGTAGGGCTGCCCGTCCTTCCCCTCGAAGGCCGGCGCCCGGCCGTGGACGGCCGGATAGCCGCCCATCGTCGTGTCGTCCACCCCCTCCGGGGTGATGGGGTTGAGGCGGTCCTCTTCGTTTCGGTATCGCACGCGCCCAAGCTAATGAACCCCCCGCTGCTGCGACAAGGAGATGGCGCGGGCGCGATTGTCGCAGCAAGCTTCGGTCCCCGGGGCAGGATTCGGAGCTCGGCCCCGGGCGCCGGATCCGTACCGCCGTGATTCCACATCCTCCACTCTCGATTCCACGTTATGCTTGCTGCCATCTTCCACGAGCACGGCGGCCCCGAGGTCGTCCGCATCGAGGAGGTCGAGAGGCCGGAGCCGGGACCGGGAGAACTGCTCGTCGAGGTCCGCGCCGCGGCGATGAACCACCTCGACCTCTGGGTGCGGCGCGGGATGCCGATCGAGACGACGATGCCGCACGTCGGCGGCTCGGACGTGGCGGGCGTCGTCGCGGGCGTGGGACCGGGGGTGGAGGGCTGGTCGGGCGGGGAGCGGGTGGTGGTCAACCCGGCGCTCGGCTGCGGCCACTGCGAGGCCTGCCTTCGCGGCGAGATCTCCCTCTGCCCGGACTTCCGCATCCTCGGCGAGCACACCGACGGCGGCTTCGCGGAGTTCATCGCGGTGCCGGCCGCGAACGTCCACCGCATCCCCGACTCGCTCTCCTTCGAGGCCGCCGCCGCGATGCCCGTCTCCTACCAGACGGCGTGGCGGGCGCTCGTGCACCGGGCGGTGGTGCGCGCCGGCGAGGACGTGCTCGTCGTCGGCGCCTCGGGGGGCACCGCCGTGGCCGCGGTGCAGATCGCGAAGCTCGCGGGGGCGCGGGTCTTCGCCGTCACCAGCGGCGACGACAACGTGCGGCGCGTGCGGGATCTCGGCGCCGACGTCGTCTACGATCGCACGCGCGTCGACTTCGCCCGCGAGATCCACCGCGACACCGCCCGGCGCGGCGTGGACGTCGTGGTGGAGAACGTCGGCGCCGCCACCTGGCAGAGCAGCCTGCGCTCTCTGGCGCGCGACGGCCGGCTCGTCACCTACGGCGCCACCTCCGGGCCCATCGGGGAGACCGACCTGCGCGTCCTCTTCTGGAAGCAGCTGCGCATCATCGGCTCGACGATGGCGTCGCGCAGCGAGTTCGAGGAGGTGCTGCGCGTCGTCGCCCGCGGCGACGTGACGCCGGTCGTGGGCGACGTGCTTCCGCTCGACCAGGCCCGCGCGGCCCACGAGCGCCTGGAAGGCGGCGCACACTTCGGCAAGATCGTACTCGTGCCCTGAACGGCGATCGGCGCCGAGCGGGAGCCTGGCGCCGATCGCTCATCCGCCTGCCCCCGGGGGGATCAGGCCTTCTGGACGTCCGCGGCCCGCGGGCCCTTCGGGTCCTCGACGATCTCGAACTCCACCCGGTCGCCCTTCTTCAGCGACCGGAAGCCATCCATGTTGATGGCCGAGTGATGGACGAAGACATCCTTCCCGCCGTCGTCCGGACGAATGAAGCCGAAGCCCTTGTCGTCCTTGAAGAACTCCACCACGCCAGTTTGACGAGCCATTCGTGCCTCCGGGGGAGACGGGACCGACGATGGCCGCGGCGACGCCCCGTCCTGCGCACCCGCGGTCTGCGACGAAGCCTCAGCACGCAACAACTATTCCCTGCCGCGCGGCGGTCGCGGGCTGCTCGTCAGCTCCAGAATCGCCACTTCGGGGCGGCACAGAAAGCGCACGGGCAGGTGCACCGTTCCCACGCCGCGCGAGGTGTACACCCGTGTCCAGGGCCGACGTCGTAGCCCCTCGTCGTAGAGCGCGCCGTTGCGGGCGGGGCTGAGCAGCGCGCCGAAGCCGGGCAGCCGCACCTGGCCGCCGTGCGTGTGGCCGCTCAGCACGAGGTCCACGCGGTCGCCGGCCCGGCGCGCCCGCTCGGCCTGGTCCGGGTCGTGGGCCAGGAGGATCGTGAGGTCGCGCTCCTCGGGCGGCGGCAGCTCGGCGAGCGTCGGCTCGCCCCGCGTGAAGTCGTCCACCCCCGCGATACAGACGCGCGCACCGCGCACTCGCTTCACCACTGCGGCGTTCGTCAGGTCCCGGATGTGCGGGCTGGCTCGCAACTGCTGGTGCCACTTCTCGATGCCCACGGTGTAGTCGTGGTTGCCCGGGACGGCGTAGACACCCAGTGGCGCGCGCAGGCACGAGAGCAGCCGCAGCACCCTGCGGAAGCCCGGAGCGTCGTCCGCGGCGAAGTCGCCCGTCAGCGCGATCAGGTCGGGGTGCTCGCGCATCGTCGCGTGACCCGCGCGTCGGATGACCCCGAGGGGCGTGCCGGCGCCGGCGTGCAGGTCCGTCAGCAGGCCTACGCGCAGGCCCTCGAGCGCGCTGGGCAGGCCGCGGATGTGGATGCGGGGATGCGTTACCTCCAGCCAGCGGGGCTCGACGAGGAAGGCGTACGCCGCCAGGGCACCGGCCCCCGCGGCCGCCGACGCGAGCATCCATCGGATTCGTGCGTCCATGCGCGCCGTGCGGGCAATCGCCGGGCCAGTCGCGCTTGCCTCGCACGCGCGCCGGCCGCATCTTCCCCGCGCGGAATTCCCGCGGGAATCGCACTACACCTGAACACCACCTTGATCATGGCAGAGTCATTGACCGTTTCTGGTGAGGATCGCGCGATTCTCGATCGCACGCCGGTGCGCGCGTTCCTGGAGCGCCTCGGCGCGTCCGTTCGCGTGCACGACGACGGCCGCGTCGAGATCGAGAACGAGACCGATCTGCGCGGCCCCGGCATCGACGCCCTCGCGCACGCCGCCGCGCTTGGCGAGGACGAGGATATCCGCGACACCGCGCGCTGGATCATCGGCGAGGTCGGCGCCCACCTCGGCATCCGCCCCGCCTCCATCCACGACCTCTACGCCGCTCGCGGCCGCGGCGAGGTCTCCGGCTTCACCGTTCCGGCGATGAACCTCCGCGCCGCGACCTACGATACCGCCCGCGCCCTCTTCTCCGCGGCGGTCGAGCTGAAGGTGGGAACGCTCATCCTCGAGATCGCGCGCTCGGAGATCGGCTACACCGACCAGCGCCCCGCCGAGTACGTCGCCGTCATCACCGCCGCCGCCATCCGCGAGGGCTGGAGCGGACCGCTCTTCTTCCAGGGCGACCACGTCCAGATCAACGCGAAGAAGTACGCCGCCAACGGCGAGCCGGAGCTGCACGCGCTGCGCGACCTCATCCGCGAGGAGATCCACGCCGGCTTCTACAACATCGACGTGGACACCTCCACGCTCGTCGACCTCTCGAAGGGCACGCTCGAGGAGCAGCAGCGCACCAACGTCACCCTCTCGGCCGCCTTCACCGACTTCATCCGCCACCACGAGCCGCCGGGCGTGACGATCTCCGTGGGCGGCGAGATCGGCGAGGTGGGTACCGAGAACAGCACCCCCGCGGAGCTGCGCGCCTACATGGACGGCTACAACGCCGAGCTGAAGCGCCTCTCGCGGAAGGCCGGCCGCGACCTGCCGGGGCTCTCGAAGATCTCGGTCCAGTCGGGCACCTCGCACGGCGGCGTCGTCCTGCCCGACGGCTCCATCAAGGAGGTCGCAATCGACTTCGAGACGCTTCGCACCCTCTCCGAGATCGCCCGTCGCGAGTACGGCCTCTCGGGCGCGGTGCAGCACGGAGCCTCGACGCTGCCGGCCGACGCCTTCCACAACTTCCCGAAGGTGGAGACGGCCGAGATCCACCTCGCCACGGGCTTCCAGAACATCGTCTTCGACCACCCGGCGCTCCCCGCCGAGCTGCGCGAGCGGATGTACGACTACGCCCGCGAGAACTTCCCCGACGAGCGCAAGCCCAGCGACACGGAAGAGCAGTTCCTCTACAAGGCCCGCAAGAAGACGCTCGGCGTCTTCAAGCGCGACCTCTGGGAGCTGCCCGAGCCGAGCCGCGACGCGATCCGCGGGACGCTGCGCGAGCAGTTCGCCTTCCTCTTCCGCCAGCTCGCGGTGCCGAACACGATGGAGATCGTCCGCAAGTACGTCTCCCTCAACGCACCCCGGCGCTCCGGCCCGGCCGCGCTCCGCATCACCGCAGCCGAGGACGACTGGGATCTGTCGGACTGATAGGGTACAGGGGAGACAGGCTACAGGTTGGAGCCTACCACTACGGGGTCCGAGAATCGCGTCGATGCTCGGGCCCCGGTTCCGTGCGGGCTGTCCCCCGTAACCCGTTCCCAATCCCCTCTCCCGGAACGCTTCGTGCTACGGCGCCCGATATGCCGGCCCCGCGTTGTCGGGTCGCCACTTCCACCGTTGTGATCATGGCGAGCGTGCAGATGTCCGGCCTCGACCCCCGCGAGATCCGTAACAACAAGCTCGACCTCGTGGAGCGTCTGGCGGACGACCTGGCCCACGAGATCAAGAACCCGCTGCACTCCATGGTCATCAACCTGGAGGTGCTGCGGCGGCGCATCGGGCGCGCCGGCGTGCACGACGCCGACGAGCTCCTCCGCTTCGTCGGCGTCGTCAACGCGGAGCTCGATCGCGTCAGCCGCCGCGTGGAGATCCTCCTTCGCCTGCTCCGCCCCGACCGCAGCGGCGAGCCGGTCACCATCCAGGAGATTCTCGACGAGATCCTGGAGCTGCTCGAGATCGAACGCGAGCGTCTCGGTGTATCCCTCGAGATCCGGGCGGCCACCGAGCCGCTGCGGGGTTACGTCGGGCGCGAGCCCGGCCGCCAGCTCGTTCTCAACGTCGTCCTCTCCGCCCTCGAGCGCACGCCGCCGCGCGGGCGACTGGTGGTGGAGACCGAGCCCGATGCCGGCGAGGCCCGGCTGCGCGTCCGCTCCGTGCCCCCCGAGGGATCGCCCGGGAGCGCCGCCGCCCTCGACCCCGAGCGGCTCGCCGTCTTCCGCGCGCTCGCCGAGGCGGTCGGCGGCCGTGTCGAGGACCTCCGTTCGGGCACCGTCGCCGAGCTCGTCCTCACCCTGCCCGCCCGCGCCGTCTGAGGCGCCGCCCGGCGCCGATTCGGAACCAACCGGCCGCTGACGGGTCCTCTCTTCCGAGGGTGGTTGACCCGTCCGCGACGCGGCGGGTATCATTCAGACCACGCAAGCACTTGCACTGAACTCCTCACCCAGCGGCGGCATGCAAGCCAAGATTCTCATCGCGGACGACGAGCGCCACGTGGCTGAAGGCCTCCAGATGCTCCTCACGGACGACGGCTACGAGGTCGACATGGCGACCGACGGCCAGACCGCGTGGGAGATGATCGAGAAGGGGGGCTACGCGCTCGTGCTCGCCGACCTGCGCATGCCCGAGGTCGATGGGCTCGAGCTCTTCTCCCGGATGCGCGAGGCGGAGATCGCCTCGGAGATGATCATCATCACCGGCAAGGGCTCCGTCGACACCGCGAAGGAGGCGATGCGCGAGGGGGCCTACGACTACCTCGAGAAGCCGCTCAAGATCGACCGCCTCAAGGAGCTCATCCCCAAGGCGGTCGACAAGTACGAGGTCAAGCGTGCCAACCGCGCCCTCGAGGAGCGGCTCGCCAGCATGGCCCGCTTCGGCGACCTCATCGGCCAGTCGGACGAGATGCGCGGCATCTACGGCACCATCGAGGCGGCCGCGCCGTCCACCGCCAGCATCCTGATCCTCGGGGAGAGCGGCACGGGGAAGGAGCTCGTCGCGCGCGCCATCCACGACAAGTCCAACCGCAGGAAGGGTCCGTTCATCCCCATCAACTGCGGCGCCTTCCCGCGCGACATCCTCGAGAACGAGCTCTTCGGCCACGAGAAGGGCGCCTTCACGGGCGCCATCGCGGAGAAGCCCGGCGTCTTCGAGCTCGCCAACGGCGGCACCATCTTCCTCGACGAGGTCGCCGAGATGGAGCCGGACATCCAGGTCAAATTCCTGCGCGCCCTCGAGGAGCGCTGCTTCCGCCGGCTCGGCGGCAAGAAGGAGATCGCCGTCGACATCCGCGTCGTCGCCGCCACGAACAAGGACCTGCAGAAGGCGATCGAGGACGGCAGCCTGCGCGAGGACCTCTATCACCGCCTCGCGGTCATCCCGCTGCAGCTCCCGCCGCTGCGCGACCGCCGCGGCGACGTCCGCGTGCTGGCGGAGCACTTCCTCCGCCGCTTCGCCGAGGAGAACGGCAAGCCGATCCGGAGCTTCTCGCCCGAGGCGCTCGAGTTCATCAACGAGTACCGCTGGCCCGGCAACGTGCGGCAGCTCAAGAACGCCGTGGAGCGCGCGGTCATCCTCTGCCGCGGCGAGGAGATCACCCTGCGCGACCTGCAGGCGCACGAGCTCCTCTACACCGAGGACCGCGAGGTCCGCATCCCCGTGGGCACCTCCCTCGAACAGGCGGACCGAACCCTCATCCTGAAGACCTTCTCCTTCGTCAACGGCGATCACCAGAAGGCGGCGACGCTCCTGGGCCTGGACGAGGATTCGCTCCGGCGCCAGCTCTCGGCCATCCTCGCCACGGAGGCCGCGGCCGTCTGATTCCGGTCGGCGGCGGTGAGAGCGGGGTGCGGGGGTGGCATAACGGTTGCACCCCCGCACCCCGACCCGTTCCGCTCCCCTCGCCGCGAAGTGTGCCGCAGCATGACTCAGCGTGTGCTGGTGATCGAGGATGACGATGGTGCGCGCGATGCCCTCGGCTACCTGCTCGCCGAGGAGGGGTACGCCGTGCGCACCGCCGGCTCCGGCATCTCCGGCCTGGACTGCGCGCGCGATTTCCGGCCCGACGTCATCCTCTGCGACTTCTACCTGCCCGACATCGACGGCCTCCAGGTGCTGCGGCGCTTGCGCGCGGCCGGAGGGGAGGCCTTTATTATCGTCGTCACCGCGGGTTGCCGCGGCGGCGTCGAGGAGCGCGCCCTTCGCGCCGAGGCGGATCTGTTCTTCGACAAGCCGGTGGATCTTGGTCGGCTCCGTCACGCGCTGCACGCCGTGCAGCCGCGAGGCCCCGAGCCCGGCGGAGCGCCCCGCGCCATCAACTGAAAGGAACGACTCATGGGAGAGCACGACGACATGCCGTACATCGTGATCGAGCGTCGTAGCGGAGGCGTCACGCCCTTTCTGTGGGGCGCGCTCCTCGGCGCCGGCGTCGCGCTGCTCGTCGCGCCGCGCTCGGGGGCCGAGACGCAGGCGGAGATCCGCGAGCGCGCGCAGCGCCTGCGCACGGCGGCCGAGGACCGGGTGAACGGCGTCCGCGACGCCGTGACCGACAGCGTCACCCGTACCCGCGACCGGATCCAGGACCGAATCGACAGCGTGCGCGACAGCATCGAGTCCCGCGCCGAGCAGGCCCGCAACGCCGTGGACGCGGGGCGGCGCGCCGCGCGTGACGCGCGCTCGGAGCTCGAGCGGCGCGTCGCCGAGGCCCGCGGCGGCTATCGTTCCTCTCCGGAGCCCGGAATCGAGGAGGAGGAGCCGCCGGTTCCGCCCACCCCGGAAGTCATCATCACGGACATCGTCATCGAGGAGGAGGACCTGCCGGACCTCGGTTGAGCCGGCGGGCGCCGCGTTGACCGGCCCGCTCGCCGCTCCTACCTTGCCCGCATGCCCGAGCCGCCCGGCCCGCCGCCCCGCTCCGACTCTCCGCTCGCTGCCGCCGGCGGGGCACTGGCCCGCATCTTCCGCGGGCTCAGGGGCTTCGCCGGGCGGGTCTACTACAAGGCCGGCCAGGACGACATCTTCTTCCTGGCCGGCGGCATTTCGTTCAACATCCTCCTCGGCGCCATCCCCTTCTTCTTCCTCCTGATCTCCATCTTCACCTTCGTGCTGCGGACCACCGTGCCCGACCCGCAGCAGGCGGCGATCGATTACGTCTTCCAGATCATCCCCCCCTCGCAGACCGTCGAGACCTTCGTCCGTACCCAGATCGGCAAGCTGCTGCAGGAGGGGTTGAGCTTCGGACTGGTGGGCGTGGCCCTGCTCGTCTGGGTCTCCACGCGGCTGATCGGCTCCCTGCGGAGCGCCCTGCGCGCCGTCTTCGACGTGCAGGAGGAGCGCGGGATCATCGCGGGGAAGATCTTCGACGCCAAGATGGTCGTCGTCGCGGGCACGCTCTTCACCGCCAACACCGCCATCTCGGTGGTGCTCGAAGCGGCGCAGAGCTTCGGGATCGAGTGGCTCGGGCTGCGGCGCGGTGGGGTGGTGCAGACGGCGCAGGTGCTCTTCGCGCAGCTCCTCGCGTACGGCTTCATCTTCCTGATGTTCCTGCTCATCTACCGCTTCCTGCCCGCGCGCCGGGTTCCGTGGCGCATCGCCCTCGTCTCGGCGGGCTTCACCGCCACCGTCTTCGAGCTGCTCAAGTCCGCCTTCGCCTGGTACGTCGGCAGCGTCGCGAACTATAAGAGCACATACGGGTACGTCGCCTCTACCGTCGTGCTCGTCTTCTGGATCTACTATTCCGCCACCGTCTTCGTCCTCGGCGGCGAGGTCGGCCAGGTCTACGAGCTCTACCGGATCCGACGCAAACAACGGGAGATGCTGGATTGACGCACCGCCGTTCGCTCTGTCTCGCGCTCGTCTGCGCTCTGGGGGTGCTCGCCGCGCCCGCCGCCGCGCAGGCCGGTCTCCCGGGCGATCCGCTCGCGCTCTCGCACGACGTGGCGCGCGACGGCGTCGCGGTCTATCGAGACCCGCCGGTCGAGTTCGACGGGCGCTACGTCGTGATCTCCCTGGAGGCGCACCGCCTCTACGTCGTCGAGGGTGATCGCGTCCTCTGGGACGCGCCGGTCGGCACGGGGAAGGGAACCCGGCTCGAGAGCGCCGGCCGCAAGTGGGACTTCTCCACGCCGCGCGGCGTCTTCCGCATCCAGTACAAGGAGAAGGATCCCGTCTGGCGCGTCCCCGACTGGGAGTTCATCGAGCTCGGCCAGCCCGTTCCCCCGCCCGACTCCCCCAAGCGCCTCCAGGCCGGCGCCCTCGGGACGACGGCGATGTACCTGGAGGAGGACGTGGCGGTCCACGGCACCAACCACCCCGAGCTGCTCGGCCAGAGCGTCTCGCACGGCTGCATCCGCATGACCAACGAGGCCGCGCGCCGACTCTTCCACCAGGTGCACGTCGGCACGCCGGTGGTGATCTACTGAAGGCTATCGGCTATCGGCTATCGGCTATCAGTAAACCGATAGCCGATAGCCGATAGCCGATAGCCGATAACCTGTTTCCGCTGCCGATGGCCAATCCCCGATCCGACTCCGGCGGTACCCGCGTCGTCGTGCGCAACCGCAAGGCGCGGCACGAGTTCCACGTGCTCGACACCTTCGAGGCCGGGCTCGTCCTCAGCGGTACCGAGGTGAAGTCGCTGCGCGAGGGGCGGGCGAACCTGCAGGACGCCTTCGCGCGCCTGGACGCCGGGGAGCTGTGGCTCTTCAACCTGCACATATCGCCGTACGAGCACGGGAACCGCTTCAACCACGACCCCCTGCGGCCCCGCAAGCTGCTGATGCACCGGCGCGAGCTGCGGAAGCTGGTGGGGCAGGTCGAGCAGCAGGGGCTCACGCTCGTTCCGCTCGACATCCACTTCCGGCGCGGCGTGGCGAAGGTCGAGCTCGCCCTGGCCCGGGGAAAGAAGCTTCACGACAAGCGGAACGACCTCCGCGAGCGAGAGACGCAGCGGGAGATGGAGCGTGCGTACAAGATTTCCTGAGATCCTCGGTTCACTGCTCGTCGGCCTCCTCTTCGCCGCCTCGGCCCACGCGCAGGGCTCCGCCCGGCCGCTCGTGGTCGTCGACGCCGGTCACGGCGGCGTCGATCCCGGCGCGCGCGGACCCGCGGGCACGCTCGAGAAGGACGTCACGCTCGCCGTGGCGCGCGACGTCGCCGACATCCTCCGCGACTCGGGTGATCTGGAGGTCCGCCTCACGCGCGACCGCGACACCCTCATCGCCCTGCACGACCGGCCGGCGCTCGCCAACCGGTGGCGCGGCCCCACCGGGACGGCGCGGCCGGCGCTCTTCCTCTCCATCCACGCCAACGCCAATCGCGACGACTCCGCTCGCGGCTTCGAGACGTTCTTCCTCTCCGAGGCGAAGACCGAGGACGCGCGTCGGGTGGCGGAGATGGAGAACTCGGCCGAGCGCTACGAGACGGACGCGCCGCGCCAGGACGATGCGCTCTCCTTCATCCTGAACGACCTGCGACAGAACCACTACCTGCGCGCCTCCGATCGCTGGGCGGAGATGATCCAGGACCGCCTGGACCCCGTGGAGCCAGGGCCCGACCGGGGCGTCAAACAGGCGGGGTTCGTCGTCCTCACGGGCACGTTCATGCCCGCCGTGCTCGTCGAGATCGGCTTCATCACCAACCCGGCCGAGGAGCAGGTACTCGCGGATCCGGCCTGGCAGCGGCGCGTCGCGCGCCAGCTCGCGCGTGCCGTGCACGACTACCTGAGCGCCTCGGCGCCCTCCGCGGACCGGGGCCGGTGAGGCGCTCGGCTCCGGATCTTCCTACGCGCGCTCCGGGTATGGACAACCCATGAATGGCCAAGCTCTCAATGCGGACGGGGCCGACGCAGGCGCCGCCCGGCCCGTCCCCGTCATCGCGCTCGACGTGCCGTCGCGGCGCGAGGCGCTCGACCTCGTCGCGCGGCTGCCGCGCGCCGACTTCTTCAAGGTGGGCCTGCAGCTCTTCACCGCCGAGGGCCCGGAGATCGTCCGCGCGCTGCGCGGCGAGGGCCGGCGGGTCTTTCTCGACCTCAAGCTGCACGACATCCCGAACACGGTGGCGCACGCCGTGGAGGCGGCCGCCGCGCTCGGCGTCGACCTGCTCACCGTCCACGCCTCCGGCGGGCCGGCGATGCTGCGCGCCGCGCGCGCCGCCGCGCCGGTCGGCGGGGGCACCCGGCTCCTCGCGGTCACCGTGCTGACCTCCCTGGGCGCGCCGGAGCTGGCGGAGGTGTGGGGCCGCGGCCCGCTCTCGGCCGCTCGGGAAGCCCCCCGTCTCGCCGCGCTCGCCGCCCGGGCGGGAATCGACGGCGTGGTCGCCTCCGTCCACGAGGTCGCCGCCATCCGCGCGGAGGCGGGCGCCGGCATGCGCGTTCTCACGCCCGGCATCCGCCTCGCGGGCGACGCGGCGGGAGACCAGGCCCGCGTCGCCACGCCCGCCGAGGCGGCGCGTGTCGGCGCCGACTACCTCGTGCTCGGCCGGACGGTGACGGCCGCTCCCGATCCCGCCGCGGCGCTCGACCGCGCGCTGGGCGAGATCGCTGCCGTGACCGGGCCATGAAGCGGCTGCGGACGCTCGCCGTCGTCCTGCCCCTGCTGCTCGTCTCCGCGCGCGCCGCGCATGCGCAGAAGGAGGCGGCGCCCCTCGGCCGTTTCGTCCAGACGCTCGCGCGCCTCTGGGCCGACGGAGATGCCGACGGGCTGATCGCCTACGCCCCGCCCGACGGCCTGCTCCTCCTCGACACGGGCGATGGCTCGGAGTCCGTGACCGCGCGCCACGCCGCCGCCGCCCTCCGCGCCCTCTTCTCCAGCCGCGAGACCGTCGACCTCCGCCAGGTGCGCGTCACCGTCGCCGGCGGCTCGCCCCTGCGCGGCTTCGGTGAGATCCGCTGGACCTTCCGTGTTCGCGACATGCCGGCCGTCCAGACGCGCTCCATCTATCTCGGCCTCGTCTGGACCGGTAGGAGCTGGCGGCTGGGCGAGATCCGCTTCATGCCCTGACACTCCCCGTTGCCACGAGGTCGGTAGTTGCCGGGGCCGCGGCGCGCCTCTACCTTTCCACGCTTCACGTCCACCCCGCGCCTCATGCTCCGGTTCTACAACACGCTGACCCGGCGACAGGAAGAGTTCGTGCCGCTTCAGGAGGGCCACGTCCGCATGTACGTGTGCGGGCCCACCATCTATGCCGCGCCGCACATCGGCAACCTGCGCACCTTCTTCTTCGCCGACATCCTCCACCGGTACCTGGAGTTCAAGGGTCTGGAGGTGAAGTTCGTGATGAACCTCACCGACGTCGACGACAAGACGATCGCCGGCGCCCTCCGCCAGGGGGTCTCGCTAACGGAGTACACGGAGCCCTTCGCCCGCCTGCTCTTCGAGGACTTCGCTGCGCTCGGCTTCGAGCCCGCCGACGTCTATCCGCGCGCCACCCACTACGTTCCGCAGATGGTGGAGCTCATCCGCCGCCTGCAGGAGAATGGACTCGCCTATCAGGCGGCCGACGGCTCGGTCTACTACGACATCTCCGAGTTCCCCGAGTACGGCAAGCTCGCCCAGATCGACCCGGAGAACGCCCGGCGCGGCGAGCGGGTCGTCGCCGACGAGTACGAGAAGGACGACGTCCGCGACTTCGCGCTGTGGAAGGCGGCCAAACCGGAAGACGAGCGCGTCGGCGCCGCCTGGGACACGCCCTGGGGCCGCGGCCGCCCCGGCTGGCACGTCGAGTGCTCCGCCATGAGCATGCACGAGCTCGGCGAGACCTTCGACATCCACGGCGGCGGCGTGGACCTCGTCTTCCCGCACCACGAGGACGAGATCGCCCAGTCCGAGGGCGCCACGGGCCGGCAGTTCGCGCGCTACTGGCTGCACGCGCAGTTCCTGCAGCTCGAAGGCGAGAAGATGGCCAAGTCCGCCGGCAACATCTTCACCCTCCGCGATCTCCTCGATCGCGGCGCCCGGCCCTCCGCCATCCGCTATACCTTCCTCACCGCGCACTACCGCAGTACCCTCAACTTCACCTGGGAGGCCCTCGCCTCCTCGGCCGAGGCGGTGCGTCGCCTTCTCGCCACTCTCGAGCGGCTCCGCTCGCACCCCGAGACGCTGCACGCCCGTGCGACCGACCGGCCTCGCCTCCAGGACGACGCCGCCCGCGCGCTCGGCGCCTTCACCGCCGGCATGGACGACGACCTCAACACCAGTGTCGCCCTCGCCGCACTCTGGGGCTTCGCACACGAGATCAACGCCCGCCTCGACGAGCTCGGCGCCCTCCCCATCACCGAGGCGGAGGCTCGGGTCGCGCTCGACGCCCTCGCGCGCATCGACGGCGTGCTGGGCGTCCTCGGCCTGGCCGAGCGGGAGCAGAGCGTGGACGACGAGCTCGCGGACTGGGTTCAGGCTCGCATCGACGAGCGCGAGGCCGCCCGCCGCGCCCGGGAGTTCGCCCGCGCCGACGCCATCCGCGACGAGCTTGCCGCGCGCGGGGTCGTCCTCGAGGACACACCGACTGGAACCCGCTGGAAGACCACGACTTGACAGTGTCTGCCGCGCCGGGTATCCATGAACGCTTGCGTCCGGCCCGGACACGGCGCCCGCGCTCGCTGGCGTAGCTCAGTTGGTAGAGCACCGCACTTGTAATGCGAAGGCCGTGGGTTCGAGTCCCACCGCCAGCTTCCACCCTCCGGTATCCCGCCCGCCGCCCGCCGGGAGCACCGCGGTCCGGTGTTGACTTGATGCTGGTGCCGGGTTACTATTCACGGCTCCGACCGACGCCGGAAGGCTCTCGGTCGGGACCGCGGGTGTAGCTCAGTTGGTAGAGCATCAGCCTTCCAAGCTGAGGGTCGCGAGTTCGAGTCTCGTCGCCCGCTTCGTCATCGGAACGTTTCGGAGGCACGCCGCACGGCCTGGCCGCGCGCGCGTGCCCGGCCTTGTCGGGCCCGGCGGCCCGCAGGCGCTCGGGGAAATTCCCCGGAATTCTTCACCTCCCAATCGGGATCGCAGAAGCGAACATGGCCAAGGCTAAGTTTGAGCGGACGAAGCCGCACGTGAACGTGGGGACGATCGGGCACGTGGACCACGGGAAGACGACGCTGACGGCGGCGATCACGCGGATTCAGGCGGCGCAGGGGATGGCGGACTTCGTCGCCTTCGACAACATCGACAAGGCGCCCGAGGAGCGTGCGCGCGGCATTACGATCGCGACCAGCCACGTGGAGTACCAGACGGCCGCGCGCCACTATGCGCACGTGGACTGCCCGGGGCACGCGGACTACGTGAAGAACATGATCACGGGGGCGGCGCAGATGGACGGGGCCATCCTGGTGGTCTCCGCGGCCGATGGGCCG